>CANQRV010000148.1 GCA_947626355.1 uncultured Muribaculaceae bacterium | reverse complement strand
GCTGCAAATTCTCCATCGCCTGCAACCGCCGCAAGCGTAAAGATGCGGAAAATGCCGAAGTCGATTTCTTCAACTGTGTCGCTTGGAATCGCAACGCTGACGTGATTTTCGATTGGTTCGGCAAAGGCGATATGGTCACGATTGTCGGCGAAGTCCACATCAACCGCTACGAAAAAGACGGTCAGAAACGTACCGCTACCGAAGTGAAAGTGGAGGAAATTCACTTCTCAGGTGTCAGGAAAAATCACGCAGAAAATAGCGATGATAATGACAATTTGCCGTTCTGAAAGGAGAAAATTATGCTGAAAATTCCCGAATTGGCGATGAATCCGAACCGCAAGGTTACGACCGTCTGCAATGGCGAAAAAGTGGTTTGGAATGACCGTGAAAAGGCGAAAAATTTTTTCCTTGAGGAAATGATGAACAGCGACGGCGATGAACATGACCGCTATTCCTGCATTTACATTCAACTCCAGAACGGACTTGATGTCTGCACGGACGAATAAGATTAAGTACGCAATCAGAAATTTTTGGAGAGCCGTAAAAAGCTCTCTAAAGAAATCCGCTAATTCACCGTGAGCTAAAACAGTTTGCGGACATAGAAAGGAATTTTTGAAAATGAACACAACGCAATTTGATTTGGGGACAATGCTCTCCGTACCACAACAGACCGCTATTCAGCAGATACCCTGCGACAAACTCCACCCATATCACAATCATAGGTTTGAACTTTATACTGGCGAGCGTCTTGAAGATATGGTGGCAAGTGTCAAAGAAAATGGCGTACTTTCGCCGATTATCGTCCAACCGATTGAGGACGGTTATGAAATTCTCATCGGGCATAATCGCTGGAATGCCTCAAAAATTGCAGGACTGCCGACCGTTCCGGCTATTGTCAAGACTGAATTGTCCGAGGAAGAAGCCGAAATGTACGTCATTGAGAGTAACGTAATGCAGCGTGGTTTTGAGAATCTCCGCATTTCCGAACAGGCTGCTGCTGTTGCCCTCCGACACAACGAAATGTTTTCTCAGGGCAAGCGGAATGATATTTTGAGGGAACTTGCTCTGCTTGAAAATCCAAATGCCGAAACGGAAACTTTGACCCCGGAGGGATCAAAGTTGGACACAAGCGAAAATATCGGCAGGGAATATGGCGTGAGCAAAGGCTCTGTCATTCGTTTGATTCGCATAAATAAATTGATTGACAGGCTGAAAATGCTTGTGGACAGCAGAGAATTGTCTATCCGTGCAGGCGTGGAACTTTCTTTTCTTTCAGAAGATACTCAGGCGGTTGTTGCTGAGTGTGCCGAGGACAGCAAAATCGACATGAAAACAGCAAAAAAACTTCATGAAAATGCCGACAGCAATGGAAAAATCGACCGTGATACCGTTCGCAAGATTATTTTTGGAGAGGACACAATAATGAAGAAAATGACAATATTGCTTTTGATCACGCTGTTGACTACAGGCACAGCAACAATGACTGTCTATGCCGAAAATCTCGACCGTGACTACATTGAAACCGAAATCTGGGCGGAAATCTGGCACGGCAAAGGCGATGACGGAACTGTTTATCCGGAGGCATCGTACAAGCATCACTTGCTTGACGAATGGTTCGATGAAAATTACGGTTCTGACGAATATGATTGGGCAGAAATTGGTGAACTGAAATACGCCTACAGAAATTACTATCAAGACTATATCGAAAACTTTGATTTTGAGGACGATAATAACGGCAATTGGACGATTACTACGCCTGAACATTCATACAGTTTTACGCTGTTTCAGGGCGAATGGAATATGCTTGACGAGAATGGCAACACGGTTGATACGTTCCCGATATTCAGCACGCTGGAAGAAGATTCTCCCGAAACTGAAACCGCAGACGGCTATAAAATTCAAGACAATGATGCAGATTCTCCGAGAGTAGTCGGCAAGGTTATAGGAGACTCACAGACGGCTTCTGAGGGACTTGCAAGTGGAGAGGGTAATACAGATAAAAGCCTTTCGAGCAAATCTGAAAGTGATTCTGAGCGTTCTGGTGTCAATCCGCTTGCAATCATCGTAGGAGTGGCAGCTCTCGCAGGAATCAGCGGTGCAGCTTACTATTTTAACAAAAAGAAGTGAGGTAATTTTATGATTTTCAAGAGCAAACAGACAGTGAACGGTAAACCCGTTTGGGTAGTCGACACCGACACACAGACGGTACAGCATATCAACCCCAGAACAGGCGAAACAGAGCGACACACTTTCCATACCGACCAAATCAAATATTATCTGCATCACATAGAGGAAAAACGCCCTGAACTTTTGCAGGAAATTTTGGACAAGGGTGAAATTTACAAGCACCTTGACGAACTGGACATCAAAGTCACGGACGCTGTAAACCGCCAGACTGAGTTGCTTATGCAATCAAGCCGTGATTTTCAGATTGCCAACGAAATAGGCGACTTGAAAAAAGTCGGTGAAATCGGCAATATGCTCCGTATGCAAGCGAAAAATAT
>CANQRV010000147.1 GCA_947626355.1 uncultured Muribaculaceae bacterium | reverse complement strand
TAAAGGGCTGACTCCTGCAATAGGTGTCAGCCCTAATTTTTCAACTGCTCAAAAAACTTTAGCGGACAGTAATAAAATCTAAGTATGATACAATTTTGCTAATGGTACGTAAAGATACTTCCCTCCGGTTAGTGCCAAAAATCTACTACTGCTGCATATTCAGCGTGAACGACTTGGATGCATATCTTTGATACCTCGCTGAAAATGTGTAATTTTGCGATTATGATAGAGCTTGATTATAATACTCGCATATTAGTTTCTCAATCAAACTATGATTTTGAGAAAGACAAACGCGTTTTAATCCCTTTTCAGATAGGAACAAAATTTGGATTTGTGAATAAATATAAACAAGTTGTCATACCTCCAATTTTTGACATCATTCTTGACGACTTTCATAATGAAAGATCATTAGTTCGCGTCGGGAAGTACACAGCAAAAGCCTATGAAAGAAAATCGGCATCTCCGTCAACATCTATCATGCCTATCTTTGGATTGTTGAAAGCTGATGGCAGTTTTCTCGTCCCCATCGAATACGAAGGTATTTCTAAGCCATTATTCTCTAACTGTTATACACTACGTTCTCTTTCTAAAGGTTATTCTGTAATTGACTTTCAAGGCATTGAAATTGTCCCATTTGGGAAGTACAATTACATAGATGGATTTGACACCGGTTTAGCACGAGTTAAAATCGGAACTACAACTAATGGTTTAGCTGATAGTGGCTCATTATGGGGCATAATAGATGAAGGCGGCAATGAAAACTTAAAGCCAATATACGCTAACATATGGAATTTCTATGATAAAAATCGAATGTTTACAAAGGTTGTACAAACTGACGGTAAAGAATTTGAATTCCATTTCAGAGATAGGGCTCTGAAATATAGTGGTTATCAAAGAGACAAAGATAAGGAATTTGAACAGGATATGAAAAATTATCAATCCCTCAAAGAATATCGTGAAGGCACTTACGAAGAATTTAATGGTTCTTATGCTCAAGACGTAATGGGCTATAGTGACCAAGATATAAATGATGCGTTTGACGGAGATCCTGATGCATATTGGAACATTGATTAATTTATGGAAATACATACAATATACCTAACTCAAAAAGACAACCGATGGGTTGAATCAAATGAGACGGACAGCCTTGTTTCACTGGATTATGTCGTTCAGGACGCGATGGTAAAATATCGTGATTCGGTTACTGTTAATATTCGCGATATAAAGGTCAATCTATTTGGCTGGAAATTCAATTCTGAAATACGGGCTAATAGAAGTTCCAATTTCCATGATACTGTCCAGTTGGAATTTGCCATTAGAAGTGTCAACCCTTCGGGGAAGTGCGCTGAAACTGTCTTTAGCGGGAATTACATATCCCATACTGATTATGAAGCTAATTCTTTAGGAGCACTTTACGGGATTATACCTTATATCGGTGTGTGGAAATCCGGAATATGCCAAGGATATTTATGAAAATGTCTTGTCTTATCCATATATGCCATACAACCCCAGTGCTTTTGTTCCGACATATAGCAAAGCACTTATGGCATTGATAGACTGCAACTACAAGATAAATATCTTAAAAAACTCTGAAAAGATGAAAGAAGATATTACAAGATATTTTTACGAATATCTTGTTGAATCCTATAATGTCAAACTATACGAGTTTAGTGATAATATCGCTAAATATCGCGCGAACAGCAAGTTATATGTGGACTAAGAGCGTTTTTAGAGTGGTGTATTTTGTCGTATGTATGTTGCTTTTTGGATGCGGACAAATATCCAACGAACAGAAATCAACATCTGTTCCAACATCCCAAAATCTATCTAAGGTTCAATCGTGGTTTATACAAGAAAACCAAATTATGACAGAACGAGATGCTCTAAGCAGAGAGATAGACTATTATCGTCCTCCCAAGATCGTGCGCTCGGAAATGTTAGGATGGATAGACGGTAAATGTCTTATCCACATAGCAAATTCTATTAAGAACGAAGATAATGAGAAGCCAATGACTTCGTTTATGGGTAGTTCACCCATGAAGATCATTCGTAACGTACAAGACATAAAAGATTATGGGTTAAATCATCCAAATGATTACATTGCTGAACTCTATGTATTTGGTGGTGATTTCGTCCATTATAGTCGTGGCATTAAACGTGTTTGGAATTTAGTCGTTTATATTCCTGAGATTGACCGTTATATTGAGGTTGATGCAAGACATATCGCAGGACAGCCGATAAGTGGATTTCAATCAAAAGGTTATGAATGGATTGCTAATCTTCCTATCTTTGAGGATTTACCATTACAATAGATCAACCAATGACCGAAAGTAAGATTAAAACACTCGGAGTGTATGAGCTTATGCAGATTCTGCATGAACTTCATAAGTCGGGATACCAAAAACTCCGTTGGATGTCCTACATGGCACCCACTGGGCTTAGTTTGCGCTGTCACATAACCACTCAAGACCATATCTGCGTTAATCAGGAAATCTGTTTTGCCGGGGACAGTAACGAAGTATGGTGTACTTAAGTACATGACAAAAATTTGAAAACATCGAATTTAGGAGTATAAACCGGACGCAGGAGTATGGTCGCAATCTCC
>CANQRV010000146.1 GCA_947626355.1 uncultured Muribaculaceae bacterium | reverse complement strand
GTCAGTTTTGAGGCATATATCGGAATCTCGCCCCTTTTCGCAGCCATACTCTGACGCCATTAACTGAATATCCCTATAATAAAGCCATAGGAGCTTCTTATTTTCAAGATTATGATCCCAATGATGGCTATGAAGACAGGCGTTTCGTCAAAACATGTGAAGACATCAGGGCTGCCTTGATGAATAAGGGCATATCTATGTCAAGAATATATACGGCCTACGCCGGTGTCAACCCTCGATTCTGGAATAAGGGCACGTATGATTACGGTGGTGAACTGCCATCGGATTTGAAGAAACCTAATTTCGCATGGAACGGCAGTAAAACCGATATAATCTCACAGATCAACAGCGGTGTCTTATTTGCCTTACACAGAGATCATGGCGCTATCTATGGATGGGGAGACCCTTCCTTCACGACAACGGATTTGAATGGCCTGAATAACAAAAACCTGACGCCAGTTGTGTTTAGTCTGAATTGTGAGAGCGGGACTTATCAGGCAGGAGATGCTTATCCTGTTTGTTTTGCCGAGAAGTTTCTCTCGATGCAGGGCGGTGCCGTAGGTGTATTCGCCGCATCTGCGGTATCTTATTCCGGATGCAATGATGCATTGGCATTGGAGATGTTCCGTTGTGTCTGGCCGGATGCCGGTTTTCCGGCTACGTTTCCATCATACAACCATATTGAAAGCGGGAGCAAGGCTCAGATTGCAACGCTTGGGGGCATCTTAAAGACAGGTGTTGACCGAATGGCACAATACTACACCCCGTTCAATCCCGAATATATACCGCATACTAAAAAGATATTCCACTGCTTCGGGGATCCTTCCATGAGGATGTATTCCAAACAGCCTTACGATGCCATCGCCAATGTCCAGTCTTCCGGCAAGACAACCAAGGGGCAGCAGATCACATTCACCTTCAATATTCCCGTTAATATGAGCGCCGTGTACCAGAACGGCACCGTAAAGGTTGCTTCCGGCACTCAGATCACACTGACATGCAGCAATACTGACGTCCCGAAGGTGATGGTTTACGGACAGGACATACGCACTTCCATCATGGATTCACAGATCACGTCACTGACAGCAGGCGGTGCGGCAGAGATTGAATCCGTCTGTCAGGAAGGTGGAATGCTTCAGATAAAGGTGAGGACACCGGAACAGTCATCAGCGACACTTTCCCTGAAATCCCTTGATGGATACTATTCCGCCACTAAGGAAGTGGGAAACAGCTCGAATGCCGAGTTTGACATCACCGGACTCAACAAGGGCATCTATACCGTGACACTGAGTGTCAACGGCAAGAATATAGAAACAACAAAAACTGTACTGAAATGAAAAGAGCAATTTTTATCCTGACGGCGCTTGTGATTGGTTTCCTGAACTCACACGCCGAGGACGACCTGAAGGAATTCTACGATTTCATGGTGGACGGCATCTACTATGAGATCCTCTCGGAGGAGGACCATACCGTCGGAGTCATCGATCCCATGTTCAGAGGTGGATGGGATAGCGGTATATACTGCGGGAACATGATAGTGCCCCCGACTGTCGAATACGATGGCAATACGTATCGCGTCACCTCATTTCTTGAGTGTTGGTGGAATCATGTGAAAAAAATATCACTGCCGTCAACCATCGAGGATGTCTCCATAGGCGCAATAAGTCACCTGTTGGATTTGGAATATTTAGGATTCGGAGAGGGTCCGCGTAGGCTTGAAGGGCCAAGCTTCTGCGAGAATCTACGGGTTCTCAACCTTCCGGATTCCCTGGAGACGATAGGAGAGAAAAGCCTGGTTCAAGTTGGCATCGAGACGCTGTGGATTCCCCAGAATGTAAAGGAGATTGAGGACTGTTGCGTCCTGGAGAATGAGAATCTACGGTTTGTGATGTTTGACAACGAGGTATCCTATGGGAATATTATTAAATCAAAGCTCGAGACCATCGGAAACTGCTGCTTCAGCTATAATCCCAACCTCCTGACCGCGGAGCTGCCGAACACGTTGACTTATATGGGGGAGTGTTGCTTTAATGACTGTCCATCCCTGAAGACAGTATACCTTCCCGCCAGGGACCTGGATTTAAACGACTGCTTCAACGGCTGTCCGTCGATCACCTATATCATGGTCAACGCCGACGAGCCGTATCCATTCCCGGAGAGCTGCTTCATGGACGTGGACCGCAGCAAATGCTCGCTTGTTGTACCTGTAGGCAGCGAGGAACTGTATATGAAGGCGGAGGGATGGAAAGACTTCTTCAGAGTGATGGGCAGCGAGACTCTCGGCGTAAAGGCCCCTACGGTGTCGCGAGCCCCAGACGGTCAGGCCTACAATCTCGACGGCACTCCCAAGCCGGACGGTGAGAAGGGGATCGCCATCCAGGACGGGAAGGTCATCATGCGTAAATGACAACGAAGACCCTCCGCATCATCCTCTGACCAAAGAATCACTATTGCTGACTTGCGCCTCAACCACTTCTTTCCGAAGTCTTAATCTCAGCAAGCGCGTCTCCGGCCTCCGGGCCGGAGACGCATTCGTTTTCATAAAGGGAGTTACCGCTACGTTTGCCTATTACCGAAATTTTCGCTATCTTTGTGGACATCAAACCCGATATGA
>CANQRV010000145.1 GCA_947626355.1 uncultured Muribaculaceae bacterium | reverse complement strand
CTTTTATTATGGACGATGTATTGAAATATGCCATTGAAAATGGTATGATTGACATGACATACATCCGAGAACAAATTGAAATGAACAAAAGAAAGGAACTATTAGAGAAACACCCATACAAGATATGGGAAGGGAAGGATGGTAAGTGGTATACATACCTGCCGGATGATGAAAAAGGCAGGCTGTTGATTAAGAGAAAATCACTTCAAGGTATAGAAGACGTTGTTATCGCTCAGATCAAAGAGGATGAAACAAATCCTACGATAGCCGATGTTTTTGAGGAATGGAACAACCGAAGGCTTGAACTTGGGAAAATTGCAAAATCCACTTATGACCGGGATAACCGTTTTTTCAGGAGGCATTTCTCCACGTTTGGGGGACGCAAGATAAAATCCATCACTGAGAATGATATTATTGATTTTCTTGAACGCCAGATCGCAGAACATAACTTATCAGCCAAAGGATACGCTGGATTGGCCGGAATCACGCGCGGGTTACTGAAATACGCAAAGCGGAAAGGATATATTGATTTGAAAATATCCGAAACACTGTCAGATATGGACATGACGGATTCGTCCTTTAAGCGGACAAAGAAGAAAGATTCCGGGGAAGTATTCAGCGAGTCAGAGACAGAAAAGATCATGCGTTACCTGAAAGACAACTTGGATATTCAGAATTTGGGACTGTTACTGCTTTTTGTGACGGGGATGCGGGTTGGTGAACTTGCCAGCCTGAAACACAATGACATAGGAGCATACACAATTACCATACAACGCACGGAGACCTATTATAAGGGTGAGGATGGTCGCAATGTCTACGAGGTCGCACAAACCCCCAAAACCGAAGCAGGGGAAAGAGATATTGTCATTCCAGACGGATACGCATGGCTTTTACGTAAGCTTCAGATCACAAATCCGTTTGAAGAGTATATATTTGTCAAGAATGGCGAACGTATGACAACGAACTGTTTCCGGGCGCGATTATACAGAGTTTGTGAAAAACTTGGGATACCGAAGCGATCGCCACACAAGATCAGGAAAACTTATGCTTCTATCCTCCTGGACGGCAACACAGACCGGAAATTTATCGAACGGCAGTTAGGGCATACAGACATTTCCTGCACGGAGCAGTTTTATCACAGGGACAGGCGAACGATTGAAGAGAAAAGAGAGATCATCAACGGGATACCTGAATTTAAGCCGGTTTTCTAGGTTTTTAACATGGTGATTACTTTTTTGATTACCTCTTGATTACCACGGAAAAACAAAATGCCCAAAAACCTTATAAAATCAAGGTTTTCAGGCAGCCTTTAAATGGAGATAGGGGGACTCGAACCCCTGTGTGAAGTCCTGTTTTTGCTTTATTTATGCGGTTTTCAAGAATTTTGTCTTGATTACCTTTGATTACCTACACAAGAAGGGAGGGTTCCCGGATGTATGTTGACTCATATTTGAGTTTTTGAATTTCAATGAGGAAGTTTATGCAGACAATTCAAAAACTGAAATATGGGGCAAATAAACCGCTTTCAGAGCAAATTATGAATGGAGGATGGCATGAAGGAGAAAACAATCGACGAGATTCGAGAGTATTTCAGAGAACTGGTTTCCGGCGAGAAGCCAAACGGAAAGATTCAGCTTGCCCGGATATGGGGCACATACCAAAGAGAAGTGGAAAAGGAAGAGAAACGCGAGGAAGTCAGGAATAAGTTAAACTTACAACATAAAAATGCTGATATTCACATAATATCAGATGGAATGTACATTATTAGATTAAACGATAACGGCGATTATTCGTATGCTCCGTATCTCGGCGGCGGATCACTCGATGAAGTGTATTACACTTTTGACGATGCTCTAATCGCTCTTGTGGCGAAGAAGAATAATAATATAGGAGCAGTACCTTATATCTGCAAAATGCTTGATATTTGACTATACAGCACACTAAAGATAACCGAATGAAGTTGTTTTTAGTGTGCTTTTTTATTTGGGAGGGATTATGTACGAAGGAATTCACACAGATTTTGATGTAATGAAAGAATTTTTAATTGCAGGCTGTGAACTGGATGGAAAGTATGACATTCCAAAACTTCATCCAATAAATATAATTCCAAAAGCTACGATTGATTTTGCAGAATCATTTTCAAGAAAAATTAAAAACCATAGAGATTTAGTTGTAAATTTTTACATTACGGATGCACAATTTACCAGACTATGGAACGACATATCGAAATATTTGGAACATTTATCTTATTTTCAAGCAACGATTTCACCGGATTTTTCTATTGCCTTAGGGAAAAACGGGATGCCGTTTCCTTTAAATTTATACAACAAATATAGAAACCATGCGATTTCTGCATATTTGCAATCGCAAGGTATAAAGGTCATTCCATCAGTATCAATTGGAGATAAGGAAAGTTATGACTGGATTTTCGACGGCCTTCCTATGCACAGCACACTTTCAGTCTGCACAAACGGAAGAGTCCGGTCAAAAGCCGCGCGCCTGGAATTTTGTGAGGGATTTTACGAGATGTGCCGCCGTCTTGAGCCGTTAAGAGTTGTGATCGTCGGCAGGGTGCCGGAGGAACTTGAAAGCCCGGTAGAGATCATCAATCTCAAGAGTA
>CANQRV010000144.1 GCA_947626355.1 uncultured Muribaculaceae bacterium | reverse complement strand
AATGGCAATGAGAGCTATTGCAAATCTCTTTTTCATGGTTCCTCCATGTAAAACTCTTTTTTATTTTTCGAGGGAATTTTGATTTCGCCGATTTGACATTTTATCTTTCGTAGAAGTGTATGTCAGATTGTGATTGCCTGATACCGCTCGCTATTCAAAACGAAGTACATCATTTCCACAGGGGTTTTGTCAATGCACCCTATTAGATGTTTGAATGTGCTTGCTGACTGCCCGGAGACGAGCTGTACGCCTTTTCTGCTCTTGTCCGCAAGGAATATGTCATGTCGGCTGTCTACGTTCCAGAACACAACGTTTGGAATTTTGTATCCACGCTCTTTATAAACCCTGGAAACATAATCGTAAAACTGCTCTCCATGTTTCTGATCTGTGCATCCATCAATTTCCATGTCTGATATGATTATCAGGGATTTTGGCATTTCTTCCTGTGAACATTTATTTTCGATTGCCACGTCCAGGATCTTCAGAAGCGCTGCTTCAAGATCAGTGTTCATACCCCAATTTGATTCATTGATAAATCTTACCTTTTCCGTGATTGTCGCGCCTTTCAGTTCAACAAATTCCGGGGTCCCGGAAAATGCCATGAACAGATTATGATATGCTCCCTTATTCCGCTCCGCAAAGTACATTGCAAGGCCAATCGAGGTTGCAAGTGGGCGTCCATACATAGAGCCTGATACATCCGCCATAACCACGGCGTTCACATCGCCGTCAACATAGTTTGGAAGATTGTTCCACTGGGCTTCCAGTACTTTGTTGTCCTCGCTATGATACAGAATCTTCTCCACAATATCATATGGGTACAACGTAGCGGAATTAATTTTTGACTCGCCTTTTTCTACTTTTCCGAGATATTCAGAAAACCGTTGTTCATCGTGTCTGGAAAATGCTTTGCGGTAATTCATCATCGCTCTGGACGGAACGGCCGGATAATTGATCTTGTCCCATTCTCTTGCAGACATCTTCTGCTCCACCACATCAATATACTTTCTGAGGCGGTTGCAAAGGCGCTTGTAATCGTATACTGACATTCCAAGTTGCTTTGCTGTGTAGATTCCAAGTTTCCTGGTATTCTTGCTTGTGGCATCAGCCTTCTTCAGCCATTTTGCCAGAAGAGAACACGGCTTTCCTTCTTTCATGTAGAGTTCGTCCAGTTTCAACTGTAACAGAATGAAACTCCACATAGACAGCTCAGTTTGCGTGCCAACCAAGGAATAGAAATCGTCCCATCTGCCGTATTCTGGAATGAGATGCAGATTTTTCTGTAAATTTTCGCGGTGTTTATTTGCCATGTACGGCAACAGTACGCGGAATACGCGACGCTCCCCAAGCCCTCCGCGCACGTCGCGGCAATAGAACAGGCATCGCATAGCTCCCAGAGGATCTTCCTGATATGCCAGTTCAAACTTTTTAATGATTTCATCTTCCGGGCGTTCCCGCATGGAACCGATTGTCGCAAACATGTCCAAAAGCGCTGAATCTGTTGTGTTCTTTGCCGCCGCTCCGTTTTCTGTTGTCGTCCACTTTGTTTCTTCTTTCATGATTTCCGAAAAATTCATACTTGCTCCTTTCATTGCACCATATTTGCACAAAACTTGACCTTACTTGCACTTTAATTGCTGTGAGGTGCAACATTGGTTTAACAGTCGGCATTTTTAATCTGTATTGCGTTTCCCAGTTTCGCCACGCTCCGCTTTCGCGAATCGGCTGGATTCGAACCAGCATTGCATACATGCCATATTTACTTGCTGTTAGCCGACTATATCACATTCAGCATTTTTACGGCGTTCTAACCAACTGAACTACCTCCCGGAAAATCGGGAGGACAGGACTCGAACCTGCGGCCTCCGGCTCCCCAAGCATTTTCTGTAGATTGCTGTATGCTGAACAATTTTCATTCCCCTGTTTTAGCCGGTATGATTAAAAGCCATATTGCTTAATGGTTGCGGTTCGGGGAACTTTGCGACCTAGCAAACCGCTATGCCGTCTTATGCCTTTTTATTTCCGCGCGATTTTTGGAATCACTGTTTTCTCATGTCATCCCCGATTAACTCCCGGATGATCTGCGAAATGCTCTTTTTTTCTTTTTTGGATTTCTGAAAAAGGAACTGCTTCATTTCCAAGTTGAGCCGAACCCGAATGTCCTCGCCTTTCGGGTCTGCTGTCGGGCGTCCTGTAACCATGATTCCTCCTATGTTTCACAAAAGTGTTAGGGACTTGGTAAGGGCAGGTAACCCGCCGCAGGCGGGAAGGCCCTGCAAGACCCCCGACCGGGTTCCGGCCAGAGGTGCGCGTTGCTAGCGTGGGCGTATTGTCAGAATTGTTTTGACGTAACGCACAATTCGTTTAATCTATTGGAAAAACATCTGTTTTTTAAATAGATTGACATATAAAAACGCATGAAACCCGCATAAAATCAGGGTTTTTTGATTGTCTAAATTGTGTCTCTAAAATATACAATTCTGGAAGTCTATTTTTATTGAATTGTGTCTGAATCACACACAATTCCGCATCATTTCCCTCCCTCATTCCCCATCAAATTCCGGCATTTGCGGAAGCTCCCGCGCCCGTCTCTGTGCGATCTCCGCGGGCCTCTCCCGGGGTATCAGCCAGGCGTCCGCCTTGGCCTGCGCCTCCTTTTGCGCAAACATCAACCCGGCATCCTCGTAGTTGTTAGCTATGGCCATCTGCCCCATCGGATTGCTGTTCAGGTTTTTGAGCGTCATACGTTGTGTGGCTTCCTTTATATTTTTCGCAATGTCGGAATGTCTGTGGGTTGCCTT
>CANQRV010000143.1 GCA_947626355.1 uncultured Muribaculaceae bacterium | reverse complement strand
TCCGAATCGGGTGGCTCTGCGCTCCAAGACACTCAATAAAGCGAGCTAATTTTGGAACATAGAACTGAACACCCTACCAACTAATTAAACAAAGACATAAGGCGAGAGCCGAGAAAACTTTGAGAACCCCTTCGTAGCCGTTACAGGCTTTGGTCGGCCTTCAGATGCTACTTGGGTGTTCTCTTTTGATTATATTCCAATGCCATACGACATAACAAACATATATGACAATAGCTTTCTATCTCTATCGGAGGAGGATATAAAGAATCGCTATATCACTCCCGCGATAGAAGCTAAGGGATGGTCAAAAAATCAAACAAGGATGGAATTTACCATTAAAGAAAACTCAGAATTTACTGATGGTAAAATCATAATAAAGGGAAGGAAAGCCAAACGAGGCACTCGTAAAAGCGCCGACTATCTGCTTTTCCACCGCAACAATTATCCTCTCGCCATAGTTGAAGCTAAAGATGGTAACCATCAAATTGCAGATGGAATACAACAAGCAATTGATTATGCTCGTATTCTTGACGTGCCATTTGCAATTGCTTCCAATGGAACAGGTTTTGTAGAGCATGATATGATTAATGGCACGGAACGTCAGCTTCAGCTTTCAGATTTTCCAACTCCTGAAGAATTATGGCAAAGATATAAAAGTGAATATAATATTACTCCTGAGGTTGAAAAGGTTATTAGTCAGCCATACTTCTATCGTCGGGGTATGTACACTCCTCGTTACTACCAGCGTATCGCTGTTAACCGTACTGTCGAGGCTGTAGCTCGCAATCAACGTCGCATTATGCTCGTTATGGCCACAGGTACGGGCAAAACATGTACTGCTTTTCAAATAATTCATCGACTCTACGAATCTAAGAAGGTCAAAAAGGTTCTCTATCTTGCCGATAGGAATATACTTATTGATCAAACCATTCTTAATGATTTTGCGCCATTCAACGAAAAAGGCATATTAACAAAAGTAAAGTCTAAAAATCTTGAAAGCCAATATGACATCTATATGTCGCTTTACCATCAGCTTTCGGGTGATAATGATGAAGAAGCTTTTCGCCAGTTTAAGCCGGACTTTTTCGATTTAATCATTGTTGACGAATGCCACCGCGGTAGTGCCAAAGAAAATTCTCGTTGGCGAAAAATCCTCTCCTACTTCGACAGTGCGATACACATTGGCATGACCGCCACTCCAAAAGAAACCGAAGACGTGTCTAACATTCATTATTTTGGAGAACCGATTTATACATACTCATTAAAGCAGGGAATCGACGACGGATTTCTCGCTCCTTATAGGGTACTTCGTTTTGCTATAGATAGAGATATTGACGGTTATACACCCGAAGAAGGCAAAGTTGATGTTAACGGTCGTGTTATTGATCAACGTCTTTATCTATCAAAAGACTTCGACCGTAAAATTATTATTGACCAACGCACCGAGATTGTAGCTAAACGCATCACTGAATATCTAAAAAACACAGACCGTTTTGCTAAAACAATCGTATTCTGCGTTGACGAAGAACATGCTCTCCGTATGCGAGAGGCTTTGATAAATGAGAACTCTGACCTCGTGGCGCAAAATGATAAATACATTATGCGTATAACCGGTAGTGATGAACTTGGGAAACAACAGCTTGAAAACTTTATTGATAATAACTGCCGCTATCCTACTATCGTTACGACCTCTCAACTTCTCTCTACAGGCGTTGATTGTAAAATGGTAAAACTCATAGTCCTTGATAAGATTATAAACTCTATGACAGAGTTTAAACAAATTATCGGGCGAGGCACCCGTCTTGTATGGGATAAAGATAAACGCTTCTTTACTATAATGGACTTTCGTCGTGCAACTGAAAAATTCAGCGATCCTGAATTTGATGGCCCGGCCACCTCTACTTACACAGGCGACGGAACTAAACCAATTCCCACTGGTGCTGGTGAAGATCCTGAACCCGATGACGATTCCAATCCATCTGATGATTTTGACCCGGATAAGAAGTTTCGTGTGAATGACGTATCCGCAAAAATTGTTCTCACTACTGAATTGATTTACGGTCCGGATGGAAAGCTTATCGCAAATCAAAAAGATAATTTCAGAACACTTATTACACAGAAATTCTCTTCGGCTGAGGAATTTAAGGATTCATGGTTATCAGGCAACCGGGCAGAAATCCTTAACGATTTTGAGGAGAACGGTGTTGACTTTAACCGTTTCAAGGATTCAATCGGCAACGATATTGATACCTACGATATTATCCGTCTTGTCGGTTTTGATCTCGATGCTCGTCTTAAAAAAGAACGAGTTGAATCTGTCAAAGACTCCACAGTTTACACCTCACTCAATAAAGAGCAAAAGCAAATCGTTGATGAGCTGCTAAATACATATCAACGGCACGACTGCCTCGCTATTGAGAAGATTGACACTTTAAACCTTCCGAATTTCAATCCCTTCGGCGGTTTTATTCCATCGGTTAAGAAGATGGGAGGTAAGACCAAATACATACAATATATTTCAAATCTGATCAACCAAATTTACGAAGAATAGGAGAGCATAACTATGTCAATGGAAAGTCTTATAAAGCAGCTCAAAAACATTATGCGCGGCGATGACCTTTCAGGCACCGTCCAGTACCTCAAGCAGATGATTTGGATGATATTCTTGAAAATCTATGACGCACAGGAAGAAAAATGGGAAATACTCGAAGATGACTACACTTCAATAATCAATACTTCGGTTATTTTTTGAGAGTTTGTTAACGGCTCCGAGGAGCCAAGTGTTTAATCCGTTAAAAATATGAT
>CANQRV010000142.1 GCA_947626355.1 uncultured Muribaculaceae bacterium | reverse complement strand
CCATTTAGGGCTGACTCCTGCAATAGGTGCCAGCCCTAATTTTATCGTGACTCAAAAAGTTTAGCGGACAGTAATATATTGGAATCTTATTTCACAAGCACTTTAGCACATCCTTCCGGAGTCACCACCATATAGACACCGGGGGCAGGGACACGGCAAACATTCCCTTCCGCAACCTTCTGTCCGGAGACATTGAATATTCTCGCTCCTTCTCCGCCCACATGAATGCAAAGACCATCGACAGCAATCTCAGGCATATATCCATCGGCCTCGACATCCATCACTCCGGAGAAGAATTCGGAAACCTCAACTTCATTGCTTCCTTCAGAGATGTAGTCCCCGTCATTGGGATCTGACACATAGGAACGCACGCTATAGACATAATGGAATCCGGGTCTGATGTCGAGCCCATTGAAATCATATTCGTTTGCGTCACCATCCTCCAACTGCACGGCCTGCAATGTCTGACCGTATGACTCTCCGGCAAATATTGTCTGTTTGACCGTCACATAATCAAGGTAGAACTCGGCAGTATTCGGTGCGTTCAGTATTCCTCCGATAAAATACAACTGGAGTCCTTCAGCATCCGGAATCTCGACAGAACCCTCAGCCACACCATTCACAAACGGAATCATCAGAGGCTCAACATCCTCGTCGAAAGAATATTGGATGATCAGCTGCTCGGCGGTCAGAGATACAGCTCTCACAGATATTTCGGCTGACTTGTCGCCATATCCGAGAGAAAGCTTAGGAGTCTGCAGATAATTCATGTCGCCATCTTCGGAAACCTGACAGCCGAGATGCCCCTTGATCAGCGATCCTCCTTTCGCCATCCATCCCGTTAGGGTAGTGAAATCATCCATGGGCACAACACCCGCATACATGTCATAGGGATTATTGATGTCATACTGAGCCCACTCAGGGGTATCGGTCTTGTCAAAACCCTCATGCATCACTATGAATCCGGGCGTATCCTCCTCAGCCACGAATTTTTCCGTCAGCTCCACGATATATCCATCAGCCTTATCAACGGGAATCCAGTTGGCTGTAAACGAACCTCTCGCATCCACCTCCGTAGGATCAAGCGCCACAGGCGCGGGAATACCGAACGCCTTCACGGGCACTGTCTGCGCAGGAGTCACATAGTCTCCCTTCACTGCCTGAACAGTGAAGGAATGGTCACACTTCATGTCAAGACCCGTCACGTCACAGAACTTTCCATCCGTTCTCCTGTTTTCCACCACAAGCACATCCTCTGTCGGAGATTCAGTCTGGAGACGCACATTGTCAATCAGCACACTTCCGTTCCCTCTCGGACGCACCACCAAAGCAATCTGTCTGTACTTCCCTGTAATGTCGACCTGTCCATAGTACTCATCATACAGATTATCCGTGTCAAGATGAATTCCATCGCCGGCCAGAAGGTCGTCCCCGTTCTCGTCTGTCAGATATGTGTCGGCTATATATTCGCCATTGCCACTCTCATCATATCCGAGCATTATTAGCTGTGTCAACTTGGGATTTCCATTAGAGTCAAGTTCCGTATTGTTCCTTTCGATACAATACAGATCACAATCAAATCTGCCTATAATGGCATTGGAGGGTGTCATGACGTATGGTAGCCAGTCGTCGCTGCCATATGCCTCCTCATCAGCCACAAAAAGCACTCCAGGTGTGCCATCCTCCGGATTGGTTCCTGTCTGCGACTCTGAAGGATTCAGGTCGAATTTCCATCCGTCAGGCGTGTTGAAATTAGTGATGAGACCATCAGCGGTAGTCTCCATATCGTTGAATCCGAGCAATGTGTCGGCATTCGTGCCTGTCTCTCGTTTTTCCCATACATTGACAAGAAAAGAGTCAGCATATTCATCGCTGTCGAAATTCACCCGGAACCCTTCCTCAGAGAAATGACTGCCTCGGAGATGGCGTGGAGTGATTGTCTTTCCGGTCAGACGCTCAATCCTGATATCATCAATAAGAATCCCGTCGGTGCCCCCGGTCATGCCGTTGAACTGGATTCCGCAGTCATTGCCATCATACAGGCTTTCGATTTCCACCGAGAATTCATGCCACTCATTGTCTCCGGGAACCACCACATTCGAAAAGAACGGATAATCTGAATCCACATATGACCCACCTCCGTTTTTAGCTGCCACTACATAGACATATGCCTTGTCGAGTTTATCCATATCATAGATTCCCGTATCCCTGTCATAGGATGCCTGAAGAGAACGTGCCTTGAACGACACTCTCACCACTCCATGAAGATTGAGGTTGTAGGGAGTGACAAGATACCCTCCGTTGTCTGGCATGTATATTCCCATGCACCCGTCGCCGGCCCAAAGGAAGGAACCTGTCCAACCGGATGTCTGCATGTAGTCGTCGCTGACTGTGGCGCGCCCCGTCCGGTAAAGGTCGGAGAGATCCTTTGTCGGGTTATATTCCGGACCCTCAAACTTCTCCTCCTCGGGGTCATGTCCATCGGCAAGCCATTCCTGATATGCCTGCTCCACAATCTCATCATATCTGTCACGCGGATAATAGGGACAGTCGATCAGCTTGCCGCTGTTGTTCGAGATCTTGTCAAAGTTCTCGGATAGTATCAGCTCAGAGCCTTCCCGGGCTTCCGCGCCAAGGCGTGGAGTCTTGGTCATTTTCTTGACTGAAAGCACAGGCACCTTTTTTGATGGTGGTCCGATGAGTGGTGCCACACTCTCCGCGAAACCTGCGGTACACATGGCCGCCGCTGCGGCAACCACGATCGATGTTATACTCATTGTCTGTATCTGTCTCCGCGATGACGCATTGACCGTCGATTGACATTGCAGTAATTTTGCAGAAAAAATTACAGCGATGAA
>CANQRV010000141.1 GCA_947626355.1 uncultured Muribaculaceae bacterium | reverse complement strand
CAAGCCCCCAGCTCACCCCCCTCAATGTAGGGATGCACCCTGGTGCATCCGCTCCCCGGCCCGAATCCGGCAACGCTCTTACTTCTGACCTCGTCACTCTGATCTCTGACTTATACACCGTGGTCACGGCCAGCGACTACATCGAAGACTACGACCCCGGCATCGTCTTAGATGCCTACCATCATATATGCTCCCTCCTTCACTCCTCACCCTTGACCCTTGACTCTTCGGCGAAGGCGCTTGACTCTTCTCAACAAGCGAAGCTCGCAGAGATATCCGAGCAGCTCTCCCCGCTCCTTGCCGAAGCCGTCTGAATCTCACTCAGCACTTGCGGCTCATGCACCCGCCTTGTAGGGACATGCCTCCGGCATGTTTCTCCACCGGAATGAATCTCTCCCTCCTCACTCTTGACTCTTGACTCTTGCGCGAAGCGCCACCCACGAGTCCATAGGTAACCCCTCCGCGGCGCCCAAAAACGCCCGCAGATACGGTTCTGTTCCGCGAAGCCGACTTCGCGGCTCCGCCCATCATAGCCCAGCAAATACAAGCATCCATGTCCAACGCAAAAGCAGTTATAACCCTCACCCTTCTCCTCATCCTCACCCTTACCACCCAAGCCCAAGTAACCCCGGCCGTCAATCCCGTCTACATCGCCAACCTCCTCACCACCTCCCTCACCACCGACGAGATGATCGAGACCTGCCGTTATTACAAACTGACAGAAACTCCCACCGACCCCGGCTACATAGCATTCACCGACACCAAAGGCAACATCCTCCGCTTCACCGACACCCGCAACTCAGGCAATAAGAACACTGAGCGCGCAATCGAACTGCAAGTTAGGGAAACCGGCAAAATGATCGACCGGCTACTCAAAAGCACCGGCTACACGAAGCACAAAGACAGTTACGAAAAAGGTTCTCCCTACACCGTCAGCAAAACCGTCTGCATCCTCTCCCCCCGCGGCAAATACAAAATCCTCTCCTTCTCAAAAATCAAACGACCAAAAATATCTAAATTGCAATAAATATCTTTACAACACCATTTATCATAGGAAACTCTAGCGCTTTCTTATACGACAGCGAAAAGAAGGCCGTCAACGTCTCCTTTTCCACACTCTGATATCGACATGCAGCCTCATTCGCGTCTCCGCATCAGAATCCTTCTCAAAAGTGTTCCAGATGCTGGTAGCTGGACGCGACAATCCTGCTGAATGCAGTCTTTGAAAATGAATTATACGCTTTATAGTTGTTAAAAACAACCTTGAAAAAATTAACATTTGGTGAGCTCAGCACACTATCATAGCACGAGTATATGCACTTGGACGCTTACCACCATACAAACTTTAATCGCTTCCGAATTGATTTAGTCCTAAAGTCTCTAGATCATCAATTCCCAATCCCGGATCTTATTTGATACTTACAGTTTCTTTATAATGTATATAAAGCGTATATTTAAGAAGATCAAAAACTCGGAAGATATAAAAGATACGCTATGGCTATTCATTCTCCAATGTGTTGATAAAATGATGCCTTTGATTATCGTACCTTATTTAATGATAGTTATCGGGGCTGATAAATACGGAAATATAGGATTCTCATTAGCATCAATTCTATTTTTGAATCTCATAGTTGATTTTGGTTTTAATTTTAGTGCTTCAAAAAGAATATCTATCGCACAATCCATAGACATTGATGAAATAAATAGAATAGCATCATCTACTTTTACAGCTAAGATACTTTTATTCATTTGTAGCGTACCAATCTTTCTACTAATACTCTATATTATTCCCAGTATTAGATGCTATCTTGTAACGGTTCTGTGTTTATTACCGATGGTCGTCGGTTCAATATTGAACGCAGGCTGGCTGTTCCAAGGATTGGGAAAAATTAGAATCAATGCTATAATAACATCAATATGTAGACTAACAATATTTCCATTAACTTTTCTGTTCGTAAAAAATGAAAAAGATTATAATCTAGCAGCTTTAATACATGGTAGCGTTTACTTTACTGCAGGTCTTATATCCTTTATATTTATTCTTTATAAGAAATGGTTTAAATATACTAAAGCATCCGTAAAAATGATTAAGACTGAACTGTCTGAAAGTTTTCCACTTTTCCTTTCATCAGCTGCTGGTGCTACCTATACGCAATTATTTACTATAATCTTAGGAGTTATAACAAATTCAACAGCAGTGGGCACATATAGCGCTGCAGAGAGAATTATGCGAACATTATGTATCGCAATATATAATCCCATAGTTACTGCATATTACCCCAAACTATCAAAATTAGGAATAGAAAACCGGATTCAAGGAGAAAAATTATTATCTAAAATAACGTTATTTCTGATGATTACAATGATATTTTTAGGTATATGTCTATTCGTATTTGCTCCATTGATATCAAATTTAATTGGTAAATCTTATATCGGATTGGATCGGCTTATTCGTATAATGGCAATCACACCCTTATTTATTTCTCTTGGTGGAGTAGCAGGTCAAATGGGATTATTGGCACTTGGGAATAACCAATCAAAGAGAAAATTTAGAAATACCTATCTTTATGCAGCTCCGATTTCTATATTGTTAGTTAGCTTCTTGGCATGGTGGTTTGAAGAAACTGGGGCTGCAATAGCTATGGTTTTAACTGAATTGTTTATCTTTATTTCAATGTATAATTCCCTAAGAAGGGACAATAAGTAAAAAATATAAAGTAATTTAAGTGTAACTGTACAATCATTCCAATTGCTAACAGATAGAGAAATGCTAACTTTGCAGCGTAAGCCATTCATTTTACGTAATGTAATATAAATAGGAGTTTCTAATTTTGCATCCATAACCAAATTATGATTATG
>CANQRV010000140.1 GCA_947626355.1 uncultured Muribaculaceae bacterium | reverse complement strand
AAATCGAGGAACAGCTCTCGCTGTTCCTCGCCGCCGCAGTCTGACCCCTGGAAGCCGCATCCCGAACGTAGGGATGCACCCTGGTGCATCCGCCGCCCCGAATCCCTCCCGAACCCGGCCTCCCCACCCCTCAAAGTAGGGATGCACCCTGGTGCATCCGCTCCCGTCTCGAATCCAGCAAGCCCCTGGGAGAGGCGGCGTCTCGCCGCCCCCCGCGTTCATAGGTATCCTCTCCGCGAAGCGCAGCGAAAGCGAATCCGTCCTGTGTTGCGAAGGTGGCTTCGCACGCCCGCCCATCGCAGCCCCGCAACCCCCGATTTCTAATTACAAATTCCTCATTACTAATTAAAAAAAGGCTCACCCTACGCCGCAAGCAAAATCATCTGCACCCTCTCCTCCCGCGGCAAATACAAAATCCTCTCCTTCTCCAAGATAAAGAATTCCGCAAAGCAAGATTAGATTATCTTAATCAGCATCGGAGAAGTTCTACCCTCATAACACCCAGACAAAAATAATGCAAGCCATAATATTAGCTGCCGGCATGGGCAGGCGATTGGGCGAATTCACCGCCAACAACACCAAATGTATGCTGGAGGTAAACGGTGTCCGCCTCATCGATCGCATGCTGACGCAACTCTCCGCCCTTGCTCTTTCACGCATAATCATAGTTGTAGGTTACGAGGGTGCAAAGTTAAAGGAATACATCCAGTCGAGATATCAATCACTGACGATTGAGTTTGTCAACAATCCCATCTACGACAAGACCAACAACATTTACTCACTTTGGCTCACACGCAACTATATGGGTCAGGACGAGACACTGCTTCTTGAGTCAGATCTCATCTTCGAGGATGCCGTGCTTCAGGCAGCCCTGGACGCGCCTTACCGCAACTGCGCCCTCGTGTCGAAATACGAGACATGGATGGACGGCACAATGGTGCGCATCGACGATGACAACAACATCGTGAACTTCATTCCGAAGAAGGCATTCAAATACAGCGACACCGCGTCTTACTACAAGACGGTCAACATATACAAATTCGACCCGGATTTTCTCCTCAATCATTACCTTCCTTTCCTTGAGGCCTACATCAAGGTACTAGGAGACAATGAGTATTATGAGCAGGTGCTCCGTGTCATCACTCTCATCGACACCCTCGATCTCAAGGCGCTTCCTATCTCCGGGCTGCGTTGGTACGAGATCGACGATGTGCAGGATCTACGGATTGCCGAGACAATCTTTGCCACACCGGAACAGCGGTTGAAAAAGCTCCAGCATTCCTACGGCGGCTACTGGCGCTATCCTGCTCTCATAGACTTCTGCAATCTCGTCAATCCTTATTTTCCTCGCCAACGTATGATAGAGGAGATGAAAGCCAACTTCGAGACACTGCTCCGCGAGTATCCCTCGGGCATGGGCGTCAACTCGCTTCTCGCCGGCAAATACTTCGGACTTAATGAGGCCAACATCGTAGTTGGAAATGGAGCTGCCGAACTGATCAAAAGTCTTATGACAAGGTTCACAGGTCCGATTGGCGTCATCTATCCCACGTTCGAGGAATATCCCAACAGGAAAGACCGCTCCGACATCATAGCATTTCATCCCGACAACACAGATTTCAGATATTCTGCGGATGACTTGATGCAATTCTTTGCGGATAAGAATCTTTCTGCTCTGCTCCTCATCAACCCAGACAACCCATCGGGCAACTTCATACCGAAAGCTGACATAATCCGTCTCGCGGAATGGTGCGAGGCCCGCTCAATCAGGTTTGTATTGGATGAATCATTTGTCAACTTTGCAGAGGGCAACGACAACTCCCTGCTCAATACGGCAGAGCTTAATGCGTATCCATCAATGTGCGTGATGAAGAGCATCTCCAAATCATACGGAGTGCCGGGCCTTCGTCTTGGAGTATTGGCATCGGGAGACAAGGAATTGATCGCCGGCCTCAAGAAAGACGTGGCAATCTGGAACATCAACTCGTTTGCCGAGTTCTACATGCAGATTTTCGGCAAGTATGAGAAAGACTACGAGACAGGATGCCGCAAATTCAAGAAAGAGAGGGCCAGATTCGAAGCTGAGCTCAACGGGATACCGTTCCTGCGGGTGATTCCCTCACAGGCCAACTACTTCCTCTGCGAGATCACCAATGGCATGACATCCCATCAGCTCACATTGCAGCTTCTCTCTAAACACAACCTACTGATTAAAGACTGCGGAAGCAAAGCGGGATTTGCCGAAACACGCCAATACGTGCGCATAGCCATCCGCGACCGCAAAGACAACACATCTCTTATCAACGCTCTGAATACCATTTGTCAATGAATTACATATCATCATCAGATATCCAAGGGTTGAAAATATCACCTCTCACATGTATTGATTGGGTCAAGGAAGCCTTCCTTATTAAGGATAAATGTCAGCTTCCCCCTAAGATATCCATTCATCCGCAGGGAACTGATTTCATCAATACAATGCCATGCCTACTGCCGCCCGATTATCATAAATTCGGATGCAAGGTCGTTTCCCGCATCAAAGGGACACATCCGGCCTTGAAAAGCAAAATGATGGTTTTCGACACTCTAAGCGGCGAGATGGAGGCATTGGTTGATACCGACCGGATTACAGCAATGCGGACCGGTGCTGTTGCGACTCTGGCTATCCAAACCTTGAAAAGGAAAGATGCATCCGTCTATTCATTCATTGGTCTTGGTGTAATAGGGCATGCCACACTTGACTGTCTCTTTGAAGTCATGAAAGATGAGGAAATCACCGTCAGGCTAAAAAAGTACAAAGATCATGCCGTGAAAACAATCAATGAATATTCTCCAAAATTAAGTACATGACAAAAATTTGAACACATCGAATTTCGGCTTGTAGAGCGGTCTTAGAAGAACGTTTGCGATTTCTT
>CANQRV010000139.1 GCA_947626355.1 uncultured Muribaculaceae bacterium | reverse complement strand
ATAGTGTTGCTAGCAACAAAGGAGGTGAAAATGTTGCCAGACAAAAGCAGAGCTGATTACTTCAGAGAAAGGCGAAAAGAAGTCGGACAATTCAGCGTTTCTGTTCCCAGAGAAAAACTGGATGCTCTGGATGAAAAACTCAAAAAGCAGGGAAAAACAAAAACAAAATGGCTCAATGATAAAATCGATGAAGAAATCACTGGAAAATAATAGAGCGTCATGCACTGAGCCAGAGATTGAAAATCCATGAAAATACCAAAGACAAAATTAAATAATACACTAAAGAAATGCACGCGAAAGATAACAAATATAATCCAGTTTTTTGCGTGCGTAATTTTTCTACTGAAGAGAAATGACTTTCGTGGGTTATTTTGTTTTGATTTGGGAGGATATGACATGGATAATTTAACAGTAAAGCACGTAGACGTATTCGGAGATGATATTGTTGCGGCACAGGATGCAAATGGAAATATCTGGGCGGGCGCAAGCTATTTCTGCCGAGCTTTTGGAATGAACAAAAACGAAAAAGATAGGCAGATAAAAAATATTCAGTCAGATGAAGTGTTAAATAGGGGGTGCGTCAAATTTGACGCAGGGGTATTTGACCAAGGAAATCCAACACTTGCACTACTTTTGGACTATGTTCCTCTTTGGCTTGCCAAAATTTCTATCACTCCGTCAATGAAGGGGAATAATCCGGGACTTGTGGAAAAATTAGTGAACTATCAGTTGAAAGCAAAAGACGTATTGGCAGACGCATTTTTAACGCCATACAAAATGGAGATCCCCAAGGATTATCCAACAGCCCTGAGAGCTTACGCAGACGAGATAGAACGCAGACAGATTGCGGAGCAAAAGATTGAGTCATTGAATACTGAGAACAACCTGCTTGCGGAGAAAACTCTTGAATGGGCCGACCGTTCGCTGATAAATGCGTTGGTCAGGGCATATGGACATTCTATGGATGATGATTACGGCAGAGCGTGGAGGGATTTCAAGAAAGAATTACTATACAGGCATAGTATTAACATCAATTCAAGAATCACAAAGCAGTTAAATGAGACAGGAAAGAGGCCAAAAACATTATCCGTGCTTGACGACAGCGAGCTTTCAAGAGCATTGAGCACAGCGACAGCTCTTTGCCGGGATAATGACGTGGATATAAGCGATATACTCAAAAAGAAAGATAAACAAGAATAAAAAATACAAGGAGACTCAGCGCCACCCTGCCGAGCCTCCTTTTCGATTTGTACATTTTTTGGGGGAATGTACAAGAAAACTATAACACAGCATGACCGGCAATTCAAGCCGCTGACTCCAAACAGTTAGGAGAAGAATTATGCAGACTTTTTTTCAACTTACGGTGGACGGGGTAGAGATGCCCTGTCCATCTTCTTTTTCGTGGGGATTGCAGGACGTGTCTGCCGGGGAATCGGGCCGTACCGACGACGCAATCATGCACAAGAACCGGGTTGCGCAGAAACGGAAGATTGGTCTTGCCTGGAATGGCATGGACTGGCAGACGACAGCCAAGATCATGCAGGCGTTCGACCCGGAATACATTAGTGTCCGGTATCCGGATATGAAATCCGGGCAGTACGAGACAAGGACGTTCTACGTGGGCGACCGATCAGCACCGGTCAAATGGTGGTTCCAGGGCAAGCAGATTATTGAACAGGTCAGCTTTGACATCATTGAGAGGTAGGTGTTGTTCTATGATAAATGTATCAAATGCTTTTAAAAACGAACTCTACCTTGATCGCAGGAATTACCTTGAGTATGCCGACATAACACTCTCAGACGGAACAGAACTTAATCTTACTAACAAGGATTTCTGGCAGGGCGGCATGTCACTTGATGATGCCGTATCCGGTAATGATGCTTTTGAGATCGGAGCCGCGATAGTCAACTCCTGCTCTCTGACCATTGAAAATCTTGATGACCGGTTTTCAGAGTATGATTTCCTCAACGCGAAAGTTGTTATTTACGTTGGCCTGAATCTACCAGACGGAAAGATAGAGAAAATCAGAAAAGGAACCTACACGGTAAACGACCCGAAGTATAATGGCGCGACCATATCCCTGAATTGTCAGGATTACATGGCAAAGTTTGACCGGTCATATTCCGAAAGCAAGCTGACGTATCCGACGACGCTGAACCAGATTGTCCTGGATGCCTGTTCCGTCTGCGGCGTAACATTGCAGACGCCCACATTTCCGCATAGTGATTTTGTGGTTCAGACCCGTCCTACAGATGAGGCAATCACGTTCCGGGAAGTTATTTCATGGGCGGCGCAGATCGCAGGATGTTTCTGCAGGTGCGATGTACAAGGTAGACTGGAACTGAAATGGTACAATCAGCAGCTACTTGAGAAACATGGATACGACGGAGGCGTTTTCGATAAAGTTAGCACCACGAAATATACCACAGGCGATAACGTGGACGGCGGTTTATTCAATCCATGGAATACCGGAGGTGTAGCAGACGGCGGCACATTTAAGGAAATGGAAGGGATTCACCACATTTATTCCCATTATTCATCCCCTGTTGTTTCCACGGACGATGTGGTAATCACCGGCGTTCGCGTTCTGGAAAAAGCAAAAGAGCAGGATGAAGAAACCGGTTCAGAAAAAGATGCGATTATCACATACCAAAGCGGTTCAGATGGATACGTAGTCAGCATCGAAAACAACGAGCTGATTCAGGGTAGAACAGGACTGGAAATTTCCAACTGGCTAGGAAAACAGTTGATTGGCTTCCGGTTCCGAAAAGCGTCCTTGAGCCACGCGAGTGACCCGACGATCGAAGCCGGGGACGTTGCGATTATCACTGACCGCAAGCAGAACACGTACCCAATTATCATTTCCAGCACGAAATTCAGCACTGGGAGCGCGCAAAGTACGGAAAGTTCTGCCGAGACTCCGGCTCGAAACAGCGCCGC
>CANQRV010000138.1 GCA_947626355.1 uncultured Muribaculaceae bacterium | reverse complement strand
GAATCGGGTGGCTCTGCGCTCCAAGACACTCAATAAAGCGAGCTAATTTTGGAACATAGAACTGAACACCCTACTTACTTTGTGAAGGGTTTTTGCCTTTGATTCATCTAAAGGACGTCCCTCGTTTTCATATTTTCCTTTCTTGTTAAGAGTCCGCACCGGATGTCCATCTTGCCACGGATGATAATGGGGCTTGATACCATGATGATCATTGGTATGAATCTCCCATAACTTCTTACCATCAGGGCCATATTTAGCAATAGCTTGCACATCATTCCCATTCTTATTGAAGATGGCATAGATGCGATTGGGGGTATGGCTTTCTTCAGGAAGTTTTACAGATTCTTTGGCGTTCTTTTTTTGAACAATCTGAATTTCTCCGATTGTTCCTGTGGTCTTCCAGTTGCGTCCGAGTTCTGACTCAAGACTTCCGTTAGCATGTGATCCGTTTGCGCCCATTGCGAAGATTTTTAAGGTTTATATTCTCGTAATAGACGCTGATGTCCTCGCGTTCGCCCGGCATTTTATCTCCATATCGAATTATGAGAACGGGATCAAGTACCCGAAGAGCCTCATCATAACCTTTGCGCCACAGATAAATTGCAGCATGATTCCCCTTTATGCCAGTGCAATTGATTGCTATGACTGAGTGTTTGGGAATACCGACAAAGGCATAGGAGTAGCTGGCAGGGGCCGACCATGTTACGTTGGGAACCACGTGAACTCCCTGTGATTGAAAATAAGCCGTCAGAGCCATATTCCACCAATGGTTGTGAAAATTGACAAACGGAGTCATACCAATCTTTTGAGAGAAGTCCGGTCCGACAACGCATGTGAATTTTTTGAGTGGCTCTACATATCGCTTGGGATTATGAAGAA
Source organism: uncultured Muribaculaceae bacterium (assembly GCA_947626355.1). Classification (GTDB taxonomy): domain Bacteria; phylum Bacteroidota; class Bacteroidia; order Bacteroidales; family Muribaculaceae; genus Lepagella. Next base: position 2,156 of record CANQRV010000138.1, on the reverse strand, counting down.
CACGAGCGAAGTTGGTATCGGGTTCGTAAAACACCATAACGATATCCTTATTGGTCTCGTTAAGTGCCTTACTGAATGGGATGGCCATTGATGGCAACTCAAATGACGCTACCTTTTGAACCTTAGGCATGGGGAATGGCGCGGTGGAGTCTACGAACTCCAAGTCGTTTAAGATATCCTGTTTGTTAAGGATAAGGTCTCCAGTCCGGGAACTGGATTTTCTTCGTTTCTTCTGTTGCTTTTGGGAGGCGTTCTGCAATTTAGCCTCCATCCCGTCGAAGAAGCCGGGATTGAATAATTCATCTTCCATATAAAAATTTTTGAAAGATTAACTACAATCCTCGCAGAAATACGGGTACGGCTATTGCGTATCACGAATTTTATTCGTAATTTTGCGGCTGTCAAACCCTCGTATCCCGTTTTCTGCAAGGGATAACGAACTCTTAGGATGCCTCATTCTCGGCAAAGAGTGGGGCACCGATTTTTTTATTGCTTCATGGTTCACCTCCTTCCATATCCGTCGCGAAAAGCAGTGACCTGAATTTTTCGCTCTCCGAATTCAAATCAATATCGGGTTCATTGGGGTCAATCGAAACGAATTTTCCGGTCATATAAGCTTGACGCAATTTTATATTTTTATGGATTTTACGAACAATAGTCTGGTCATTTTTTGTTTGACCGAATTCATCTTTTGATACAATGGCAATGGCATCGCGACGCATTTGCTCATTATCAAGCAATCCTAAAGATTGGGTCACTACAATCAACTGTGCCCTTTGGGAGAATTTAAGGAAAAAGTTCAGTAGCAAATTCTGACTTTTTGCCTGCATTCCAGTTCCGAATTCATCGATAGCAAGCATCCAATTGCCTTTTATTGCCTTATAGAATAATGTCAAACAACGAATGAATGCCAGCGTTCCTTCGGATTGAAGGCCATCCTCAAGCCTGAATTCTCCAAGAGGTGTCTTATGTGTATATTGGGTCTTAAACGATTTAATGGTTTGGAATTTGGCAATTTCTTCCTTGTCAATTTCGTCTCCATTCATTTGCAAAAGCAGTTTGCGGGCCTCTTCCGGCACGGCCTGACTTCTTTCTTCGACTTGAATATCAACTATATTCGAGTGAAAAGACCCTAGCATCTTTATGAGCAATGAGCGCAAAGATTCATCGTGTTGCAAAGCTATCGCCACCTCTTCATCTGCCTGATCCAAATGGTATATTCTGAAGAAACTATATTTGAAATAATCGCGAATTTCGGTAAGGAGTTGACTTGCAATATTTCTAATAGAATAGGCTGCCAACACAGAGACTATTTTTGTAGTCGCTTCTTCAATTGCCTGCTTTTCTTTGGTGGATAATCCGATCCATGGCCCAAATTTTACGCTGTTCCTACCAGAGGCAACATCATATTCCCTCAAAAACACTCTGCGGGATTGATTGCCTTTATGGTATTGGCGCATTTCCTCTCGGCTGATATAATTCGGCGTCAGATTTAACTGATAATTATATCTTGTGTCACCGATGAAGAAGAATAGGTCGAACGAGGTTTCTTTGTCTTTGCAAGCGGGATCGAAAGCAAACTGATCGTAATGCAGTTTCCCATCCAAATCACGAGGAATTTTGAAAGCAACATTTCTCAAAAAATCCAGTGCGAATAGAATATTGGTTTTGCCACTCCCGTTTGATCCGTAAAGTAAAAGAGCTTTAAGAATTCGAGTTCCTCCAACTTCTGCAATCCAATCTTCTCCATATTTCTGATCTTTGGATGCTACAAAAGAGACATCCACGTTTTCGCGGATGGAATAGAAGTTTGATATACGAATCTTTTCTATCATGCCGCAAAGTTAAGCTAAATATTTTACTCTACCAAATTTATCTGTATAAAACGTACAGAAAAATCATTTTCAAAACTATTTTTGCACCCCAACCGTTCAATTCCTGTAGTATTCCTACATATTTGAGCCCGTTTGTCCTTAAATATCCCTATTGGTTGGGCTACGCTTGGTAAGTCGTGTTTGTTTGTCCCAATGTTTTACCATTTGTTTGTCCATATTAAGAAAACGCAGAGGACATTGCATCGTATCTGTCTCCGCGATGACGCATTGACCGTCGATTGACATTGCAGTAATTTTGCAGAAAAAATTACAGCGATGAAG
>CANQRV010000137.1 GCA_947626355.1 uncultured Muribaculaceae bacterium | reverse complement strand
GGACTTTTGCAAATTTAATCGACTGAAAATTAAATGTTTAACAGCATAATTTCAATTTTTGTCATCTACTAACATAAAGAACAGAAAATGACACATGGCTATGAAAAACATTGTTTCCGAAATACACTTCATTCTGCTTGGCGTAGTGCTGTTTTCCGTGACTTCCTGCCGTCACGGTTCCCCTGCTGACAGCCTGCTTGCCTCTGCCGATGCTGTGATGCATACCCGTCCCGACAGCGCCCTGAGGTTTTTGCAGCAGGTGCCGCATCCTGAGAAACTGCAAGGTGAGCAGCAGGCTCTGTATGCCCTTCTGTCCACCCAGGCATCTTACAAGAACGGCATACCAGTTGAGAGCGATTCTCTTATCAGCATAGCCTGCGACTATTACTCCGCATCTCCTGATTCCATGCGTAAGGCATGGAGTTGCTTCTATGCCGCACAGGTTTATAGAGATATGTCAATTCCCCAGAAGGCTCTGGAGTATTTTCACATGGCAGACAATGCTTCGCGGGGGATGAATGATTACAGGCTTTTTAGTCTGATAAATTATCATTGGGGAAACTTGCTTGGTAAACAGCAAATGTATGATGATAATATAAAGCTTTTGAACAATTCTTTGGAGTCTAACATTAATAGACAGGATACTTCCGGTATTTTGTTCTGTCTTTCCCAACTTGGTTGGACATATATATTGAAGGACAAAACAGACAGTGCTGAAATTATATTAAAAAAAGGTATTGACTTGCTTGAAAGCTATCGTCCGTGCAAACAGGCTGTGAGACTATATCAACAAATGGCTATTGTCTGCAATATGCAGAAGAGACATAACGATGCATTACTATTTAGGCAACTCCTATTTTAAGAACGCCATTCCGACACTCGGCTACAAAGTGCCGTTTGCCGATGTGCTTCGCAGATACTGGGTGCGTCAGTATGGCTCAATCCAAGAGTATTACGCCACCGACAAGACCGCACTCCGCAACTATCTGTGCGGTAAAATTGACGAGATTATAGAACTTCAAAACTAATATGCTATGTTCGAGGAAGAGAAGACTGAGGTTATCGGCTCATTTTGCACGTTGCTTGAAGATTTCGGAGGTGTTTCTGACGGAATGATTGTTGGCGACTATGGTCATGAGGTAGTTGTGCAACTTTCGAGCGGACACCAGATTGTAGCCTCGCTTGATGAGGTTGTAATCTTCGACTGAACCAAATTAATCCAAATATTCAGAATTACCCCCCCGAATTGTTAAATTTAATTAATTTATTGTTAATTAATGTTTCTTTATGTTGTTTGAAATTATTACATGAGCTTATATGCAACATTCTCAGCTTGATTTCGCCATCTTGATGAATTCTGTGGGTGTGAGACCTGTGATCCGTTTGAATTGGGTGGTGAAGTTGCTGCGCGACTTGAATCCGAGGTCTTCACTGATTGCCTCAATGGTTAGATGGCCGTAATTCTCGCGGTCTGTAAGGCGTCGGCAAGCCTCCTTGATGCGATAGTCGGCGAGATAATTGTTGAAATTCATGCTGAAACAGTCATTGATGGTCTGTGAGACGAGATACTTCTTTTCCCCGATAATCTCGGCGAGAGAATCTACCGTGAAGTCTTGGGAAAAAATCCGCTTATCGTTGGTCATCACTTCCGCTATCTTCCCTGAAAGCTCCGTGCGGTCAGGATCAGGAAGAGTCTCTGTGGGGACAGGCTCCGGTTTTTCCAGACGTGCGAGTTCCACATTTTTCTCATAAAGGGCATTAGTGTATCTCGCCTGCACTCTGTATCGCCAGACAATCCATATAGCAAGCGCAGCCACAACAGCGATAGCGACAGAGAGGATTATGATTATTATGGTCTGGAAGCGTCGTTCAGTGTCAATAAGGCGGATTTGCTCGTTAAGTTTCTCACTTTTGTGGAGTGACTCCATCTCCATGATGACCTTCACCTTATGCTTGTTGAGCAGTGAATCCTCAAGATTCACTGCCGCCTGTCTGTAATCCATGGCCCTTCCGGTCAGTCCACGCTCCCTCATGTTTGACTCCAATGCTCTTAGGGCAGGAATTCTGACATCGTTCATTCCGTAGGTCTTTCCTAGAGAATCGAGGGCCAGAAGCTGAACGCGCTCGTTCTCGAGATCCCTTTCGGAACGGTAGGCTTTGGCAAGCAGTGCGATGGCGTTGGCCTTATGCCGTTCAGGCTCGAGAGGCGTATTGACAACATTGGCCATCTCTTTCAGCAAAGGAATCAGTGAATTGTTCTCATGGCGGAGGATATGGCCGGCAGCCTTCTTACCGAGAACCGCGAACTCCTTCATGGGCACAGAGTCCGGGATGCGTGATGGGTCAAATTCCTTGAATAGGTCAGCGAGGGAGTCGGTGTTGTTGCTCAGTCCCGCAAGGGAAAGGATGTCGGAAAGCGCGGTGATTCCGACGTAGTGGTTTCCGTCTCTTTCCGCCATCCTGAACGCCTTTTTGCTGTAGGATATGGCAGAAAGAGTGTCGCCGAGACTGAAATATATGTTCCCGATGTTCTGATAAAGCGGAGATATCCGTGGATAGCCATTACTTTCCGCCACCTCCAGGGCTCTCAGAAAATTGTTGTATGCTTTGGGATAGTCGGAATAATGGATGTAGTAGGTATATCCGAGGTTGTTGTATGCCCTTATATAATCTTCCGTATTCTCCTTGTGGCGTCGGCTATCGTTGTCATAGCGGCTTGTTAACAGCGTATAGAAGGTGATGGCCTGTGATGGGGTTCCTGCATTGAGACAGCTGTCGCCCATGCGGTTGATGTCGGCAAGCGAAGAGTCTTTCAGCTGGTCATAGAGTTCGTGGGCACCTGTGTGTCGGCTGCATGCGATCCATATGGAAGCGGCAAGCAGGATTGTCAGCATTGATGACCAGACTATATAATGGCGTTTATTTTTCATCACGTTCGGTTGCGAAAATCGTGTGTATTATCGAATATCAATGAGCAAAATTACGGATTATCCGTGAATAAGTCAAATCTGCGGTCTATAAATAGGGATATTCAGAAAATATACAACTAATTGTTTGCCAATGTCATAGATATTTTGTAACTTTACAAAGCACCCCC
>CANQRV010000136.1 GCA_947626355.1 uncultured Muribaculaceae bacterium | reverse complement strand
GAGATTGCGACCATACTCCTGCGTCCGGTTTATACTCCTAAATTCGATGTTTTCAAATTTTTGTCATGTACTTAACACGATTATATCCAAAGGGTTTGTAAATGTAGTTTTCACACAGTCTGAAAATGATGAGGATTTTGAGGTCAGAGGAAGATTGCCCGAGAACATTGTCAAGAAAATGAACATTGAGGTTTCAGGCGGAACGATATATATATCAATGAAGCCGGGCGCATACGAAAATCTCGTTGTCCATGGTGAAGCCCCGACCATCTTTGTCACAAACAAAATGCTTAAGGATGTTTCATCATCCGGTAGCGGCGATTTTACTGTCGATGGCGACTTGAATGCCACTGATGGGTTTACGGTTCGCAACTCTGGAAGTGGCGACTTCAAATGCGGGGTCATTAAAGCAGGTAAGAAAGATGTAACAATCTCTACATCGGGTTCTGGCGATGTGGAGATTGAAGGAATTGAGTCATATATTTTCATGGTGCATATATCCGGATCGGCAGATGTTGATTGCGGCACGGTCAAAACCAAGATATGCTCCATTGACATAAAAGGCTCAGGAGAAGTAAAAATCAAGGGCAGCACCGATTCCGTCGATTTCTCCATAGCAGGTTCAGGCGACATAGACGCAGGCAACTTCAAGGCAGAGTCAGGCAAAGCCTCCGTAGCCGGGTCCGGCGATATACGCTGTAACGTCGAGCGGCTCTCCGACCGTGTCAGAGGTTCTGGCGACATCCACAACGGATATTAAAACAGAACTGCCACATTCGATAATCGGATATGGCAGTTGTTTTTCTTTAGTATCATGTTCAATTCGCTCCTTTGATGCGGTTGCAGTTTCGACATAGCATCTGGCAGTTGTCAGCAACCGTCGTGCCTCCTTCTTTCCACGGAGTTATATGGTCTGCTTCCATTTCTTCCAACTCGAAATGCTTGTGGCAGTGGATACAGATGCCTTTCTGACGCTCGTATGCCTCCCGCTTTTGCTTCTTGTCGAAAGTCCGGAAAGACAGGTCTCGTAAATCTCCACTGAGGACATAGCGATAAATACCGGCCTTCTTCATTATCTCGTCATCTTCCATCAAGTCATGTATCTGCTTTTCAAGTGCATCAGTGTCGTATGTGTTCTCATGGAACTCGTCATACATCGCTCCCCAGTCCAGACCTTTCATCTCGCGGCGATATTTTGGGAATGTCGAGCGAATCCAAGTGATGATAGCCACGAAGTATGCCCAAAGCTTATTGGCATTGGGGTCAAACTGATGCAATGCCATATACTCGTCAATCTTTGCGATACCGTCATGCCGAGCCGCCCATTTGAGTATCGTTGATAGATACGCCTGCTCAATGGCATTGCCGTTAAGATAATCCGCTCCAAGTTTGTATGCCGGGCAACCGTTCTTGGAGAAATGTCGACGGGCATCTGACACAAACGGGCCGGTATAGACGGCGTTGAGCAACTCTTGGTCGAGAAGTTTCTCTCCGGCAATATTGATAACTCTGAACCAATCGAGTTTCTCCTTGTCTGTGCCTTCGCAAAAATATACCGTCAACTCATAGTTCAGAAATTTCTCTTGCTCATCTTTCGTGAGCGTTGAGAAATACAGTGTACCACGGTCAGGATCTTCGATATTGAATCCATGAGTCCGGAATTCACATATTGAGAGAGTGCGCTGTTGGCCGTCAATCATCTCATAATTGCCATCTTCGCCAACACTCCAGTACATGATATTCAGAGGGAAACCTTTGAGAATGGTATCAACAACCGCTTGCTGTTGCTTCACATCATAGCGAAACTCCCTCTGATATGGAGGACGAATATCGAGTTTGCCGCCATAACCCTTTACACCGGCATCCGGGTCATTGGAATAGCCGTTAATAAGCTCGGCAACCTTAATTCTTTTTGGTTCAATATTCATAATTTATTGTTTTCTGCGAATAAGAATACGTTTATATGCGGAATGAACGACTTCTCCATTTGGGCCTAAGTAGTAAGTCTTTTTATTACCCTTACCCTTTAGGACAGCATTTTCATTGGTTTTGCCACCGCCTTGTCCTGTAGGAGTATCCGATAGTCGGTCAATTTCTTTATAGTCATTATACTTCTTGGTGTCCGGACATAAGTCGTGACATCCTAATTGAGTCAATCCTAATATCTCAAATTGGTCAGGGTTAAACTTGTCCAAGAAAGTAATTGGCACTCCCATTATTCCATCATAATCCAATGGAATATCCTCTGTCTTACCAACTTCAATTGCATTGAAATTATCAAATGTCGGATATAACTCCTGAGAGTAATTCTTATATAGGATTAAATCTTCATGGCGTTCTTTGTAATCCAGATTTGTAAACCATCGTACACCTTTCACACGAATATATTTTCTGCCTGTTTCGTCTATTCCACATCCGGCGGCGTCAAGTTCATAGTCATCCGGAACCCAAAACTTTCTATCTCCGCTATGAATACTTGCGCCTAACCACATTAAGCCATTCATAATTAGTGGGAATATATATTTTGTGGAAACTGCATTTATATTTCCTATAATCAAGAACTTCTTATCATATTTGATGAGTTGAGCCACATACTCCCTGAACAGCGAAAACGGAGGATTTGTAACGACAATGTCGGCTTCTTTCAGAAACGCTATGCACTCCTCAGAGCGAAAGTCTCCGTCTCCTTTGAGTGGTAACACTTCTATTTCCTCGTCGTCAGGGATATTGTTGCCGTTCTTATCGCCCTCATATACGAGATACACGGCCCGTTCGCTTGTGCCCTCTGAGAAAAGATTGACATCTTGACTTTTATAGCAGGTCGCAATCAGTTTCTTCAAACCGAGAAACTCGAAGTTATAGGCGAAATATTTGAAAAAGTTGCTGACGCGAGGGTCATCGCAATTGCATAGCACCGTCTTACCACGGAAGTGTTCGCGGTAATGTCGCAGCTCATTGTTTATGTCTTCAAGCTGAGTATAAAACTCATCTTTCTTGGCTTCCTTAGCCTTGTTGAGATTCTTGTTAGCCATATCTCTTTCCAAGAGTTACCTATTACAAATGCAAATTTAGTCAAAATCCTGTAAACGAGCACTATTAGGAGCCATATAAATTTATCTACAAGTAAGACGAACACCGACATTGTTTAGCCCAACTTCAACATCTAATAGGCGTCAAGTGGCTGTTCGGCAGGCTTGACTCTTTTTTCATGGGCGTCGT
>CANQRV010000135.1 GCA_947626355.1 uncultured Muribaculaceae bacterium | reverse complement strand
CAGATTTTTTTGATTTCTTCACTCATTGTCCGTTAAAATCTTTAACTTTTTAGTCAAGATTTTTCAGGACTAGACAGCATGAAATACTTTCCCTCGTAATTCAACAAGCATTGCTAGCAAAAAATCCACATGGGAGGAATATTTCCTACACTTCTTATACGAATCATATTGGTTGAAAATTCCACGTTGTTTGTTATAAAAAGTGATATCCTTGTCATTTGCCGATTTAAGAAAATATTGTAGGTATCTATAGGCTCCAAATCTCAAAGTTTTATTAGATAGGAAAGCTCGAATTACTTTCTTTGTTTCAAACTGACCATTGGAAAAGCAGTAATCAAGCATAAGGTAGTGTTGAATGAACGCCATCTTAAATTCCATATTGTGAAAAAAACGATTTCCCAATCTATAAAAAGACATTGGGACTGTCAAAACTTCATATTTATTTCGTTCATCAAAAATATGACGTAAGGTTTTAACGGATATCAACTTTGGAGAAGAATGATTTGATAATGATTCTTTGTAACTATATACAGGATATATGTGTTCTTCTTCTGGTACATCAGGAGTCCATATAATCTCAAATTCATCCCAAAAAAACTTTATGGAGATGTAAAAATTCAGCTCCAATTGCCTCAACATACTTAACAATATCAATTAAATCTTGAAAAAAGTCTTTGGGTGTAGGCTTAAAATAATGTGCATTTAGTATAGGCATTTTATCATTATAATCAATCACTTCCTTGGAAACAATTAAATATAATTTGTTGTTTTCACGAATAATTGCTACTGATTTAGTCCTCTTTTCAATATTAATAGATAAGCTTTCGTTAATTGTAAATTCGCCTTCAATTTGGATCTTGACACTAAGATGCATAAGATTAATGTGATTAAGCCTTTATTGATGGATATTAATAACTTATTTCTTTCTACATGAAGGATTAAGCTCTAAGCATAGTTTAACGTATGCCTCTGAAAGCAATCTGATATTATAATTTCTCTTATCTTTGAATACAGTCGCTTCCTTTGACAACTTCACAATTTCGGTAAAGAGAGGATTCCCGTCTTCGTACTTAGGAATGAACAATTTGGATTTATTGAGGCTAAAGCCATTAGTCTTAAATGTGTCATGAATATAAGACACTACTATATCGGAATTCAATATACCGTTAATATAATAGGCTTCATCTTCAGATATGAAATTTTTGTGAATATCCTGACTAATAATAATGGTATGTTTGACACAAATTGTTTGTTTAACTTCTCCCCATGGCGTCAGGGTAGGTTTTACAACTGTAGCACAAAATTTAGAATTATCTCTTGCTGCAACCATGTATTTGGCAAAAGTATATGGCCCAATTTTAGATAATGCATAAAATGCATCACCTTGGTGCATTGATTTGCTTTTTTCGGATTGCATATCTAAAAGTGAACGATGATTGGCAAAATATGTCGCCAATTCCTCATTATTGTCTATGAGGTATTCAATAGACACCGGTTTTGTTGATGCATCAGCAAGGTAAGGAATAATATGGAAATTATTCCTACAGTCAAATTCAAATGGCGTTACGTTGGGCCCTTCAAGCATTGGATAAATTAGTTCCGTAGAAAAATCCCATCCATCTAAGGGTATATCATCAACCTTGTAACGAGATGTTTTAAGAACTTTATTCCTAAAACGATAATGTCCCCGATGTTGGGAATGTCCTACACCCAGAAGTTTAAAAACTTCAAAAGGAGTAGATTCAACTCCTGTGCGATATAGGTATGAAGTAGGACCGATAATTGGCGTATAATCAAATTGGGCAGAAGAATAAGTAAAAGCGGTTGACTCAACCGATAATTGTCTTGCTACAGATTCTGAAAGTATCAATCCATTTCTGGCTTCTTCAAACGTTGACAGAGAATTGAGTGTGTCATCAGATATTCCTTGTCGGCGAGTAATCTCACAAACAGGGATTCCTTCTTTATAATTAACTATTCCAGCTCCGTAGTAATATGTATTAAAATCTTGTGATACAAACTTCTTCCCGATTCTAAATGGTCGCAATGGACTTTTCCATCTATCTATACGTTGCAGAAATAATCTTTTTTTCTTATCGTAGTCCAAGTAAAAGTTCCTAAATTCTTCATAAGAATTTTGCGACATCAAACTGTCTGGCATAAGGAATGCCAATACTCCATCATCGTTCAACCAATTGGCAGCTGTAACATTAGATATTAAAGCACAAATATTTAATTGCGCTCCGCCATATAGACCACCGTCATTGCAAAAAATATTTCTGATATCGCAGAATTCTTTGATTTTACGAGTATAGGCGGCCGGTAAATGCTCCCATTTTACCCATGGTGGATTTCCAACAATAATATCCTGCTTTTGTATGCGCGCAATGAGCATAAAATTAGTGGCAATTCTAATCCATATCCCATCCCAGTTATTTTCATGAAGAAAGGTCAGATTCTCGGACAGAGTTTTTACATATCCAAGTAATACTGGAGATTCTTTTTCCTCAGCAGTAAATTCTTTAACAATTACTCGGTACAGAGCTTCTGGATTATCAGTCTTGACCATGGACTGCAAGGTTGCCATAGTTTTCCCGAAAGATGGTAATAATACCATCCTTTTGGGCAAGACAATATCGAAACTGTCACATTTAAGGTTGTTTATTGAATAGTAATAGCATTCGATTCCATCTATATTCCTAAGGGCTGGTATAATCGCTGAATCTCCCAAATATATAGGAATTTCAATGTTCTCCACTTTGCCGATTTTGTGCAATGCTATGAAATAACTAACACGTGCAGACAAAACCGAAAGAGGATTAATATCAATTCCACTTATTCTATGAATGATATCCTCAATAATTTGTTCGCGTTCAGAAATCGTCAGTTCACGGATAGATTTGGTCCCAACAAGTTTCTTTATCAGCGAAATTATAAATATCCCAGAACCACAACATGGATCTATGGCTTTCCAATTAGGCTTATCGACAATGCTCAATGCTTCAGAAATCACTCTGTCTGCCAGCCATTCAGGAGTAAAATATTCTCCCATTGAATGTCTTACTGATTGAGGAATGATTGACATGTATAAATCTTTGAACACGTCAATAGGGGTATAAGTTACATCCAATGAAAATGCAGAGTACGAATCAACCTTTATAGGGAGGTTCTATTATTTGATTTTTCAGACTGGCGCATCGAGACAGAACCTCATTAAGCCTCGCCTATCAG
>CANQRV010000134.1 GCA_947626355.1 uncultured Muribaculaceae bacterium | reverse complement strand
TGAAATTCGCGGTTCGGACATTCGGCGCATTTGAATTTTTTCTTATCGCAATACTCACGGCTCCACTCCCGAGCGCACACAGGTTGATAGCCGCTCTTGCCTGTCGTTGGGCTGAACCATCGCCGAGCAAATACATCCTCGCGCCCCTGAAACAGGTTGCGAAAGAGCGCGACCTTCTCCTCCAAAGATAGCACCGATTTTTGTGGAGACATAGGTTCCGGCTCGTCAGCTGCAATTCCGTGACAAGCCAGTAACGTCCGCAAGCGTGCATTCTCGGCCCGCAATCGGCTTAGTTCATCAGACATTGTTTCATTCATAAGAATATACTCTGACCGTCAGGGCTATATTCCCTCAGATTACTTTGAATTCAGCATAAGTTACATAATATCAGAGGGCTATATTTTGCCAATTAACCATTGTTAACAAAGGTGTAAGTCGTTCCTCTACCAATCCCGGATTTAGAAAGCACTGTTCCGATCAACTTTTCTATTTTAGTGCGAACCTGCTTGAGGGTCAATTCACCGTCCCATTCGCTAATAAAAGACGACATGGATTTAGGACCATCCGCTAGAATATAATGCAGGCGACGTAGAGTATCAGAGTCAATCTGCCCTTTGAGAACAAAAGGACTATGCTCGAAGTATGAATTGCCCATTTCGTATTCGTACTTTGGATGCCGTATTATTATCCCTTCATCAAGCAATCTCTTAATAGATCGTGGATGAATGCCGTTACCATCATTATGAATAATGGAATATATCGTTATCAAATCGAACACATTGAGTTGCTCCTCTGGCTTGCGAATGTTTCTAAGATTCATTAAAAATCTTCTCAACTGTGGATTTTCGATTCTGGATTCTATCCTTAATTTTACCTGAAAGTCATCGGACTCCCCGTAATCCGGCATGGGCCGTCCTTCTGTGATGCAATTTGCAAACATAATGTCTACTCCCTGGCCCGATCGTTCTATCAAACCGGCTTTTTCGATAACTTCAGCCAATCTGCGACTGCGCGGTGAGCTATTAACAGTCAAGATATTCCCTTGGTTGACGCCATAAGGAAAGCCGCCAGCGTTAGATACCTCTAATGCCTCAGGGGACACCTTTATCATTATGTCTCCTCCCATCTGAAAACTACGGTGCTGGATACTATTGAGTATCGCCTCTCGAATTGTCTCTTCAGTGTAGGAGGGAATATCCAGAATCTGAGGAAAGGCATCAATGTGCATGAGGGGATTAATCGCATCCTGGTTGATATAGCACCATACCTTGTCAATACTAAGAAACAATGGTTCACAAAATTCCTGTCGGGCAGAATAACGAGTTTGATTTTCTGTCACACGATATTCGACAATAAGGTTGTTTTGAGGAAGATGCTTCTTGATTGTTTCACTCTTGCCAAGCAATATCAAGGCTGCATATGTAATTCCGTCATCCGTAATCAATGCTAAATCGGATAGCAACTGATTTGCCGGTATAGTAAGAACTTCTGGGTTATTGCGCTTTTGATGGATGAGCCTACGCATTTGGATCATAGCCTCCTCCGACAGGTCTTCCATGGAAAGGCCTTTGCAAATACGGGCAGAGAAATCCGGGTCTTGTTCTTGCAGTATGGAGAAATATTCCTGATCATCCATCTCGCGCAGACTCTCACCTACTCGCATTAGCGGGACTCCCTCAAATCGCATTGCTTTCCCAATCGGTCGAGATGGAATATTGATAACCAATACGCGATTTTTCATTTCATCGTAGAGTTCCTCGCAGTGAACCCTGATATATAGGCGTCTATATATTTCATCTTCCAGTTCACCGACTTTGTCTTTAGCGAAATCGGTTCCTACTACTTCATGTGGCATTTTATCTGCCATCCCCAGGACTAATCTGCCACCTCTTTCATTGGCAAACGCAACAACGTACCCAAGAACACACTTGCGTCGTTCTTTAACATCATTATGACTTCCTCCGGCAAAGGGATAGTTATGTTTTGCTTCTTTGAATTCTATGTGGTCTTCGCGTTCTCTAAGAACTGCAAGCTGAGATATCTCTGTCATGTCGATATTTTTTTGCAAATATAATCGAAATTTCTCAAAGGGCGAAATCTGCAGGTTAAAACTGCTACCAATTCATTAAAACAATCTTTTTAAGCTATTACTCAGAGGGCTATAAATATATTATTTGTTGATTGCGGAAATTACGGCCATGATTTGTTCCGGCGGCATACCTTTGAGTAGCTCGACCGCCTGTTGAACTCGCTCCTCGTCGGTTAAGCCATCGGCACCAACCATCTTCTTTTTGAATAGCGAGCGAAGGGTATTGTCGGTCTTTGTTGTATCAAAGCTGCCCATATAGCGCTCTGTGGTCGCGAGGTTGCTATGTCCCAGAATATTCTTGATAGCGGAACTCTCGGCGCCGGATTCCTGAGCAATGTGAGCAAAAGCATGGCGACTGATGTGCATAGTGAGATTGGTAGTAATCTCGGCCTTCTCTGCAATCTTCTTGAGATACTTGTTTATTAAGGCATTTTTAGCCGAGATCTGCTGATAGAGTTGATGACGCAATTCCGGCTTCATACGGTCTTTGTCGGCTTGTGAAACGAATTTAGCATAATGTGCCTCGTTGTCAAGCAAAGGGAAAATATAATCATCCGGCTTGACATCCTCGCGGTGATAGTGACCGAGGATTTCAAGGGCCTGCTCGACAAGAACGAGGTCTCGGTCTTTGTGGTTTTTACCCATCTGATAATGCAGTCGCCCATTTTCGGTAACATTACGCCAACGAAGCTGAATCAAGTCGGCGGCACGAATTCCGGCGCAATAATAGCTGAATAGGAAATAATTCTTGCAATGCCATATTAGCGAACCTTCTTCAAGTTCAAGCGCAATAATGCGCTCCATCTCTGTATCGCTCAACTTTTCTTTCGTTGTCTTCACGCCCTTGTACTTGAATACGAGGAAGGGATCCTTCGAAGCCTCCATTATGCCGACCTCGATTGCTCGATGAACAAGTGTACGCAAAATGTTAAACTGAACTTCGATTGTGTTAGGATGGAGCAATTTGCCCGGTTCACGTTCATTCTCCCATTTGTGGAGGAAGTTGTCAAAGCGGGTCAACAAATCAACAGTCAGGTCGTCGACGGTTATATCAGCCATACGGCGTTTCTTGCGGAAGGCATCGAGCTTATTGATGAGGCCACAATACTTGCGCCAGTTTCTCCATCCACCGTTATCATAAATCATCTGCGCACGTTCACGAGCAAACGCCATAAAAGA
>CANQRV010000133.1 GCA_947626355.1 uncultured Muribaculaceae bacterium | reverse complement strand
AGATTTTTTTGATTTCTTCACTCATTGTCCGTTAAAATCTTTAACTTTTTAGTCAAGATTTTTCAGGACTAGACATTCTTCTCATCGGAGAGGTTGCAGGTGTCGATGGTGAGATTGTTGACGGGATTACCGTCCTTATCACGCTGTACGACCGCCTCATACCGGGCATTGTCGGCTTTCATTCTCTCAATCGTTGCCTCGTTGTTGGCAATGTCGTAGGTGACTGTCTGATAACGGAATCTGGAATCGGAGATGCCCTTGTTATGCGCCTTGCGACCGCTTTCAAGCGCCGCTATACGCTTTTCGAGCTTGGCTTTTTCCAACAGGTCTGTGTTACCGGACAGAATAGCCATATACTCCGAGAAGTTCATGCCGTTCTTCTCATCCATCGCACCCTCGTCGATTGTTCTCGCTCCGAGTGCGCCGGATTTGAGCTGGTCGATGAATGTAGCCTTACAGTGGAGAAGATTGAACTTGTAGGAGTCCAGCGACTTCTCGACAGCATAGATTATTACATCCACCTTGTTGTCGGCATAAAGTTTGGCAACCTCGTTACCCGCACGGATAGCATGACCCTCGCGCTGCTCCAGATCGCTTGGGCGATCGGGTAGGTCGGGGGCATTGCTGCCCCTTTCCCCCCTCAGAACCGTACATGAGAGTTTCCCCTCATACGGCTCAAGCTTTTCTAAGCCTCTGTTCGTTTGCAGAGACCGGCTCAGATTACTTCTTGATGTCATGTAATTTACGGGATAATTTGAAACAAGAATCATGAACCAATATATTGCATTTCCGTCCGTCTTCGACGGTTGGCATTACGTTCCATGCCTTATGTGTGTCAATCGGTTCACCACATATCGGACAGAGTCTGTTCTGCTTCTCCCAAAGGTGAAGCAGAGACCTCCGTCCTTTAAGAGTCACAAGCATCTTGGCTTTCATTCTCTGATTGAAGTATAATCTGCAATCATTATCAAACGGATTCATGTCTCCTTTGATTTGCGTATATGGCATAAAGGGGAATGTATTGGAGAGTTTCAGCAGTGTCAACTGGTCTTCCTTTCCGTTTGATTTCTTGAATTTTGCCGCAAACGTCCATTTGTTTCCTCGGATGTTGTGCCAATAGCGGTTGGCAATCCAGCGTTTACCTTTCTTGGAATGACGCCGTTTCGCCCATTGCCAAAGGCTGAGGTATATCTGATTATCCATTCTTTGGAAAGAATCACGGGTTGCCCCATGCTGATAATACGCTCCCCATCCTCGGATTTTACGGTTCAACATTCTGATTAACGACTCCTGCTTACAACCTTTGTTGCCCTTGACCGTCTTACGGATATTCTCCATAAAGCGTTTCTCAGATTTCTTGGTTGGTTTTGTCAACAGTTCCCTGCCGTATTTGCGGATATTGAAGCCAAGAAAATCAAAGCCGTCCCTTATATTGGTTATCACGGTCTTTTCTTCCGAGAGGGTCAATCCTCTCTCCGACATAAATTCCGCAACCAAAGGTTTGATTTCATTTTCAAGGGTCTCGCGATTTTCGCAAGTAATAATGAAGTCATCTGCGTAACGGACAAGATTCACCATTGGAGAATAGTGTCTACCGCCACGGTGGATTCGTTTGTATTTATCTGCGAGAATCTTCTGCAAACCGTCAAGAGTCATATTGGCAAGTGTCGGAGAGATTATGCCACCTTGGGGTGTGCCCTCCTCGGTCGGAAACATTTTCTTCTGAAAGATATAACCGCATTTCAGCCACTTGCGTAGCATCACTTTATCCATAGGGATATTGGCGAGCAGCCATTCATGGCTGATGTGGTCAAAACAGCCTTTGATGTCTCCTTCCAAAATCCATTCGGGAGAATAGCCCTTGGAGAGAATACAATGGCATTGTCTGACAGCATCCATGCATCGGCGTTCTTTACGGAATCCGTATGAATGGGTGTCAGCGGTTGTTTCAGCCACGGGTTGCAAAGCAAGCAGGTATAACGCCTGCATCGCTCTGTCTTTCAATGTCGGTATTCCCAACGGTCGCAGTTTACCGTTGCTCTTTTTGATATGAACCCTCCTCAGCGGTTTCGGCTGATAGCCTCGCCGTCTGAGCGCGTTTATTGCTTGAACTTTTGCTTCGGGTTTGTCCCATGTCTCCATGTCCACCCCGGGGGTGTCTCCACCTCCGTTAGAAGTGACTCTCTTTACGGCTAAGGCTTTTGCGTAAAAAGAGTGGGTAAGCGTCCACTGCAAGGCTTTCACCTTGTTGTATCTGCCTTCCTTCTGAGCCTTTACAATTCGAGCTTGAAGCTTCTTGACAGAGACTTCCGCCTTGACCCAGTCTATGCTGTCCCACTGCGTTTGTCCCTTGTCAGCAGGCGCACACGATATTTTGTTCTCGTTCATTTGCTTTCCTCCTTTCAGAAGTTCTTGAAGTTAATCGTAAAGAATCACCATTTGACAATGCCTTGTTCTTTACGCCTACAAGACACTGTCACAGAAGTCTGCCCACTTGCGTGGCAGGTTGATGTCGTCACCTCCAACACGTGGCAGGTGGCTCAAACCCTATCCGCCCCATTACAGAGCGGCATTCGCTTTCTCTGTTATCTTATACCTGCACTCCATTCGGCTTCCATTGCTGTCAGCTTACCTGCCATTTTGACATGGCAGGAGAAATACAGGCTTACCGTGTTTCGTATAGATAACTAACGGATAGGTTAGGTTCTGTCTCATCCTCCGGCGGTGCTTGTGTCCGTGTAATCCTACCATGGAGAGGATTAACCGACCGCATCCCGTTTTGGGTAGAGTGTATCAGCATCTTACACTCTGTCTGAGTTTACGAAGTTTACCAACAGTTCGCTTACGCTAACCATACTATCCAGCCTCGCCACTCTACGGTATGATACTAACCGTACTTGACTTCCCCTCACGGTTCTGTCTTGTCTTGCGAAAGTGTACTTTGTCCCAACCGCTTAATACAACTATTAAGGTGCATCGGTGGTAGGCTACCGCTGACGGAACAGCGGGTTAAAGCTGATTCCCAACTCTTTGGGTAATCATTCTAACAATTATCTATACGACTTCACGTCGCACCCAGGGGCATTCCAACTCATGGACAGCGACTGCACGGCGTTGGGCGTTTACGCCTGTTCCGAGCATACTTGTCGAGCCGAACAGCACACGGACATCGCCGTCATTCATTGCCTGAATGACAGCCTTTCTTGACCTTTCGGTTTTACACTCTTGAATAAACCGAATTTCATGCGCGGGAATACCGTAATCCTCAATCAGTTTGCGCTTGATTTCGGAATATACGTTCCACTCGCCGAGTTT
>CANQRV010000132.1 GCA_947626355.1 uncultured Muribaculaceae bacterium | reverse complement strand
ACTTCCTCCAGGTTGCCGCCGTTGAGCGGACTGTATCTGGCGAGGCTGAGCTTCAGGACAGGATGCACCGGCCATTCGGTCTCCAGACGCTCCATGGCGAGGCCTTTGAAAAGTTCACGTTTTCCCTCGAAATAGGCCTGGATGGTGGAGAGCAGCAGGCTCTTGCCGAAGCGCCGCGGCCTCGACAGGAAGACACAGTTGCTGCTGTGCACGAGATTGTGGATCAGCTCTGTCTTGTCGACGTAGAGGTATGAGAGCTCACGGAGCTTCTCGAAGCTCTGTATGCCTATGGGGTAGCGAACGGTGGTCTTTTCCATGTCAAATCCGGTATTTCCTACAAAGATAATGCTTTTATCCGTCAAATCCAAACGTATGGGGCAGTGGTGGATCGGCGGGATTGGGTTGTCTGGGCTATGGCGGAAACAATTAGTGGCGGTGATTGTTAATTAAGTTAAAAACACTACGACTATGCACATGGCAGATGCACTGCTCTCCACGCCGGTGGCGTTGACGGGGGGCGCTGTGGCGGCCGCTCTCATCGGAGTGGCCGGCAGCAGGATAAAACGTTACACACAGGATAATCTCGTGCCTCTCATGGGAGTGGCGGGAGCATTCGTCTTCGCGGCCCAGATGGTCAATTTCTCGATACCGGCCACCGGGAGCTCCGGCCATATCGTCGGTGGCGTGCTGCTTGCAGCCCTGCTCGGCCCGTGGGCCGCCTTCCTCACCCTCGCCTCGGTGCTCATCATCCAGTGTCTCGTCTTCGCCGACGGGGGACTGATGGCTCTCGGCTGCAATGTGGTCAATATGGCCGCCATGTCGTGCCTCGTGGCCTATCCGCTCGTCTTCCGGCCCATTGCCGGGCGGAAGATGTCGCAGGGGGGCATAGCCGTGGCCTCGCTCGCCGCCTGCGTGGCCGGCCTCGAGCTTGGAGCCCTGCTCGTCACTGCCGAGACTGAGCTCTCAGGCATCACGGCCCTTCCCGGCTCGCGGTTTCTCGCGCTGATGGCCGCCATCCATCTCCCCATCGGCTTTTGCGAGGGGCTCGCCACTGCGGCCGTATTGATGTTTGTGCGGAAGACACGCCCCGACCTCCTTTACAGCCCCGACGGTCAGGAGCATGCCTCCCGCCCCGGCAAAGCGCTGTGGTGGCTGGCCGGAGCCACGCTCCTGATAGCCGGCGGACTCGCCTTCCTCACCTCTTCCGATCCCGACGGGCTGGAGTGGAGCATCGCACGTCTCACCGGTGACGCCGGGCTTCCCGAGGCCGGCTCCGCCATGGCCCGGGGCGCCGAGGGGATACAGCAGGCCACTGCCGTGATGCCCGACTACGACAGCTCGTTCTCCGGTGTCATCGGCGCGGTGATGGTGCTTGCTCTGGTTATTGCGTTCGCCTCGCTGCTCACCCGCCGCCGCGCCACAGCCGTTTCACACAATGGCAGGAAAGCTTGAGCGCACTGCCATCGCGCTCCGCAGGCTCAACGTGGCGGAGACCATGCCTCAGGCGCCCGATGCCCGGGCTCTGTTGCTCGTGGCCCTTGCCTGTCTTGGCTTCATGCTTTCCGTACCGCTCGCTGATGTGGCGTCGCTCATACTCTACGCCGTCTATCCGGTGGTGCTCGCCGCGTGGCTGGGTGTCGGCCTGACAGAGCTGCTGCGCCGCTCCTGGTGGGCGCTCCCCGTCGCCGCGGCAGTGGGGATGTTCAATCCCATGCTCGACACGCAGACGGCCTTCACCGTAGGCACTGTCGCCGTGAGCCGCGGTTGGGTCTCCTTCGTCTCTATCCTTGTCAGGGCGCTTGTGGCAGTGCAGGTGGTAGTTCTCCTGCTGACGGCCCACGGCTTCAACGGCCTATGCTCGGCTCTCCGCTCCATCGGTCTGCCGGCCTTTCTCACCACGCAGCTCGCGTTTGTCTACAGATACATCACCGTGCTGCTTCAGGAGGCGCTCGACATGCGTCGGGCGCGCGAGGCGCGCTCCTACGGGCGTCCCGCACTCCCCCTGCGTCAGTGGGGTGCCTTCATCGGGCAGCTGTTCATCCGCTCCGTGGCCCGTGCGGAGCGCATCCACAAGGCGATGCTTGCCCGCGGCTTCACCGGCGTGATGCCCTCGTGGCATCCCGCTCGCCGGCATTGGACTCTGCGCGACACCCTCTTTGTCGCTGTCTGGACCCTCCTCTTCGCCCTGCTCCGCTTCCTCCCCGTCCCCTCCCTCATCTCCCGCCTCCTCGCATGAAATAATCGCTTAAGCCATCAGTCTGCTAATCTTGACCCTTCACCCTTGACTCTTCACTCTTCACCCTTCACTCTTAACTCTTTATAAAAATGAGCCATCACTTCATCCGGTTCTCCCACGTCAGCTACACATATCCGAGCGGCACCAAAGCGCTCGACGATGTCTCGTTTCTCATCACCCACGGCGAGAAGGTGGCGCTGCTCGGCGTCAACGGCGCCGGCAAGTCGACGCTGCTGCTCCACACCAACGGGCTGCTCCTCGCGCAGGAGGGGGAGGTGAACGTCGGCGACGTGCCCGTCACGCGTAAGACGCTGCCGCTCGTGCGTCAGAGCGTAGGGCTCGTGTTTCAGAACCCCGACGACCAGCTCTTCATGCCGACGGTGGAGGAGGATGTGGCGTTCGGGCCGGCCAACATGCGGCTTCCCGACGCGGAGATCGGGCGGCGCGTGGAGGTGGCGCTCGACAGGGTAGGGGCCCTCGACCTGCGGCGTCGGGCGCCGTCGGAGCTCTCCGGGGGGCAGAAGCGGCGCGTGGCGATAGCCACGGTGCTCTCGATGGAGCCGAGCATCCTGGTGCTCGACGAGCCTACGAGCAATCTCGACTGGAAGGCGCAGGCAGGGCTGATGGACCTGCTTCGAGAGTTCGACCATACCTGCCTGATAGCGACCCACGATCTGGAGCTGATACGCGAGGTGTGCCGCCGGTGTCTGGTGCTCGACGGGGGGCGGCTGGTTGCCGACGTCACGCCCGGGGAGCTTCTTGCCGACGGGGCGCTCCGCGCCCTGCTGGGATTGGGCGCAGAGCGCCAAGAGTTAAGAGTTAAGAGTTAAGAGTCAAGAGTGAAGAGGCAAGAGTTAAGGGAGGCCGGATTGGCGGCTTTTGAAAAAGCGGCGCACTTCTCACGAAGGACGCCGCCCGGTATTACTACTTCCAGGGCCACCCGGGCCCTTGTTTGCTTTGTATAGTCGTAGTAATAATGAATAGTCGATTTTTAGCGGTTGCAATTATTAATTAAGTAGTCACTAAAAATTAATGTACATATGTTGGCATGGTATTTGCATATCAGTAAGGTGAACGACTATGAGAA
>CANQRV010000131.1 GCA_947626355.1 uncultured Muribaculaceae bacterium | reverse complement strand
ATGCCGTTGAGAGAAAAGCCATATCGCGATAAGGTGCTGTTCCCATTCTTTGACGGGCTGATACCGGAAGGGTGGCTTCTTGACATTGCTGAACAGAGTTGGAAAATCTCTGCCCGTGACAGATTTTCTCTGCTCCTTGCCTGCTGCAAGGATTGCATCGGTAATGTAAGTGTGATACCACTCGAAGGGAAGGAGGTTGAAAATGTGTAAGTGTCTTTATTGCTATAAACCGCTCGCTGACGGCGAGGTGGATTATCATAAGTCGTGTGGCCGCAAAATATTTGAATCGACAACGGTGCCGGTGCTTCCATATACCAGAGCCAACATCAAGGAACTGGCACGGGAGATTGTTACTGCAAGCACCACCGTGACCGGGGTGCAGGCAAAACTGTCGCTTGATATTACAAGGGGCCATGCCGGAGAACCGCAACGCTTCACCATTGTCGGGCTGTGGGGACGGTTTATCCTCAAACCCCAGACCGAACGCTTTGCCAATCTTCCGGAGAATGAAGACCTGACCATGCATCTGGCGGAGGCGGCGGGAATCAAGACTGTGCCGCATTCTCTGATTCGCTTTGCCGATGGCGAACTCTGCTACATAACCCGCCGCGTTGACCGAACCAAGAAGGGGGACAAGATTGCAATGGAAGATATGTGCCAGTTGTCGGAACGACTGACTGAGGATAAATATAAAGGCTCATACGAACGCATAGCGAAACTGATAAAGCAATACTCGGCGGCTCCGCTGTTGGATGTTGTCAACTTCTGGGAAGTCGTGGTTTTCTCATGGCTGACAGGCAACGCCGATATGCACCTGAAAAACTTCTCTCTTTACCGTCCGGCGGACAACTATATGCTGACCCCGGCGTATGACCTGCTTTCGACCTCAATAGTGATGCCTGACGATGATGAAGAGTTAGCCCTGACACTAAACGGCAAGAAAAAGAAGATCATGAAAGCCGATTTTGAGACTGCCATGCATGACAGCGGTATGGATGACAAAGCCATCGCAAACCTCTTCGAAAGGTTTTCCAAAGTTATCCCAAAATGGTATGATTTGATAGAAGAATCATTCCTTCCCGATGAAATGAGGCAGGCATATAGGGCGCAGATTGAGTCAATGGCGGCTCGACTTTGAGGGGTAGAAATACGTAGCTTTGCAACGATTTGCCGTTGCAGCACCTCGGAAATACTGTTGCAGGCTGTTGCAAAAACCGTTGCATTTACAATTTTTAACTATTTTCATAGTGTTGATGTCGTAGATAATAATTAACTTTGCAATTACAACAAAACACCCTCGGAGGAGGGTGCGAAGGAGTGTGTCCTTTTACTGTTGCAAAACTGTTGCACTTTAAGCTGCCCGAAAGTGTAACTTGATGATATTCACAGGCTTAGATGGGTCAAAAAGGGTACCTGTCTTAACCTTGCCGTTCCATCTCTTTGCAAGGAGCTGATTTACATAGGTATTTATTTCTATTATCATACATCAAATTTGATTGGTGACAAAAGATATGTGAATCACATCTGTTTTGTCAGTGCAAAGATAACACATAGATCTGTTTCTGCCAAATTCACACTCAAATTGTTACCAACGGTACAGAACCACTTGAGATGCTCTGCGTGCAGTATCGCGGCAATACATTCACAGCCGAGGATGCCGCTGACGGGAACATTCTCGATGAGCCGGTGAAGTGGTGAACGAAGAAAAGACGAAACCGGGTATATCCCTGCGAGTAGTGTTTAAGATTTTCTCACACGCCTTCCGTCGATGTCGGGCAGGAATACGGCCGCTATCCCCAGCAATGGAAGAAGTGTGCTTATCTGAAATATGAATTCCACACTCGTTTTGTCGGCAAGCCATCCGAAAAAGGCCGACCCGATGCCCCCGAGACCGAAATTTAGTCCGAAAAACAATCCTGCCATCATGCCGACTTTATCCGGTTTTAATTCAGTGGCATAAACCAGTATGGCGGAAAAAGCCGATGATATTACAAGTCCGATTATAACGGCAAGTATTATTGTAAGTGTAAAATCGACATACGGTAATGCCAGAGCAAAGGGGGCAGCCCCTAAAATAGACCCCCAGATCACGTATTTGCGTCCGTATCTGTCTCCGATACTGCCTCCGAGTATTGTGCCGACTGCCACAGCCGCCATAAATGCGAAAAGGCATAGCTGGGAGACTTTGATGCCGACTCCGAATTTATCTATCAGGAAAAACGTGAAATAGCTTGTCATACTTGCCATATAGAAATATTTAGAGAACGTGAGCAGGCACAGTATCGCGATAGCGCGGTTTATCCGGCTGTCTGGCAACCCCTTTATAGCCGGATTGACAACGACGGGTCTGGAATCCGGCTTATGGAGCATCCCCTTATACCATTTCCCGACAGGCAATAGGGTGACGCCTGCGATAAACGCCGCTATCGCAAACCATACGATAGAACGCTGCCCGTAAGGGATGATGACTATCGCGGCAAGCAACGGACCTATGGCGCTCCCGCCGTTGCCTCCGACTTGAAAGATGGATTGTGCCAGACCCTTCTTTCTGCCTCCGGCAAGCTGTGCGATGCGCGATGCTTCCGGGTGGAATATCGAGGATCCCATGCCAATGATGCCGACGGCTACCATGATGAAAGCGAATTGACCGGCGATTGAGAGAAGGATGATGCCTATGAGCGTGAGCACCATGCCGCCCGACAGGGCATAGGGCATCGGGTGTCGGTCCGCCACCCGACCCACAAGAGGCTGCAGCAGCGACGATGTCATCTGAAACACAAGCGTTATCATGCCTATCTGGGCGAAGGTAAACCCATATTTATCCTTGATTATGGGATAGATGGATGGTATGATCGACTGCATCATGTCGTTCAGTAGATGGGCGAAACTGATTGCAAACAGCAGGGAGAAGATGGTTCTCTCCTTATCCTTCGTCATGTATGCTTCCATATCATATCTCAATTATTGCAGCCGCGCGGCGACACATATTTCTTGTCATGATTATGTTTTTTTCTTTCGTATGCATTCCACATGGGCCATACCCTTGTGATTAACGCTTCATTTATATCTTCAGATATATCGGCATCCTTTTTTTAACGTCGGCTCCCTCCGGTCGGCGTGGGAACACGGTTATGATTGAATCTGCATGTGGTGAAAGCCTGTCATGGGTGAAATATTGGTCAGGAATGGTCGAAGGGTGTGAAGTTTTGAGTTATTTTTGTAACTTTGGGCATTAATCAGCAATTAACAGGCATGAAGATACTTTCAATAGTTCGTTAAAAAATTATCCATAGGCTAAGCGGCATCTACCGCCAAGCCAAAGAGTTCTTTGACAAGTTTA
>CANQRV010000130.1 GCA_947626355.1 uncultured Muribaculaceae bacterium | reverse complement strand
CACCTTACCGTTGGCGTCTACGGTAGCCACGGCAGTATTGCTGCTGCTCCAGGTCACGGTCTTGACGGTGGCGTTTGTCGGAGCGACGGTAGCCGTGAGCTGCGTCGAGCCGCCGATTGTCAGTTCTGTGTTGGCGGGAGTGACGGTTACGGAAGTCACCTCGATGGGATTGACCTTGACGGTAGCGGAGCCTGCCTTGCCGTTGTTGGCGGTGGCAGTGATGGTCACGGTGCCGACGGTCTTGGCTGTCACCTTGCCGTTGGCGTCGACGGTAGCCACGGAAGTATTGCTGCTGCTCCACGTCACGGTCTTGACCGTGGCGTTGGCCGGGGCCACGGTAGCTGTAAGCTGCGCCGAGGAGCCGATAGTCAGTTCTGTGTTAGTGGGCGTGACGGTCACGGAGGTAACCTCTATTACGGGATCTTCGGGGCGTGTCACGGTGACGGTTGCCGAGCCGGACTTGCCGTTGTTGGCGGTTGCCGTGATGGTCACGGTGCCGACTGTATTAGCCGTCACCTTACCGTTGGCGTCTACGGTAGCCACGGCAGTATTGCTGCTGCTCCAGGTCACGGTCTTGACGGTGGCGTTTGCCGGAGTGACAGTGGCAGTGAGCTGTGCCGAGCCGCCTGCGGTCAACTCCGTATTGGCCGGGGAGACAGTGACGGTCTCAACCTCAATCGGTTTGACCGTGACATTTACAGAGCCGGAGACAGAGCTGTTGTCAGTGGAGGTAGCGGTTATGGTGACAGTTCCGGGCTTTGCGGTGGCTGTCACCTTTCCGTTAGCATCCACAGTCGCCACGGTCGTGTCGCTGCTGCTCCATGTCAAGCCTTTCTGTGTCGTATTCTCGGGTGCGAGTGTGGCGCTCACGACAGATGAGCCGTTGACGAATATCTCCGTCGGCGAGGCCGTCAGAAAGATAGACTCGACAGGAATGACCACCTCAACCTCCGAAGGGGAAGAGGGGGTGCCTACTAACCCGCTGTCGGAGAAATCGATTTCCGGAGTGCAGGAATAGACTTCGCCGGAAGAGTTATCCCAGACCTTGACAGTGACCTTTCCTGTGGGCTCGTTGCTCCTGACGCGGAGGTAGAGCACCGACTGCGAATTGTCACCGAAAGTCAAAACCTCGCCAAGGCCGCGGCATGCCCCGTCATCACCGATAAACGCGCCGACGGTGTAGTCGCCGTAATTGATTTCGGTATCATGCAGCGTGACCTTAAGATATAGACTCATGTCATACCTATAATCGTGAGGATTGGGAGGAGTCCATGGGCAATTGCCGGCCGCTGCCTGCCCCGCACCCCACATCAGCAGGGTGAGGAGCAGCATCGTCCGCCATAAAGATTTCATATTCATATCCTGGTTAGAGTCTGAGTTTGGTGTAGCTCCAGCCGTCAGGGGTCTCCACGGCCACGATGTAGATGCCGGGCTGTATGCCGTCGAGAGGTATGCAGCGGCATGCCTCGCCACGCATTGAGAGTACTTTCAATCCGTCGGCGTCGAAGAGCGTCACCGAGAGGGCGCCGTCGGCGAAGAGAATGCCGCCGTCGATGCGGAATCCCTCGGGAAACCCGCTTACGGTGGCGTCGATGCCCGAGCGGCGCATGTCGAAGACGTATGGAGCGGTGAGGCTGCCGAGCGGCTCGTTGCCGAAGACGGCGGTCTGCGCGAGCGTCATCGTCTCGCCTGTCTCTTTGTCGAGCACGCGGAATTTGAGCGCGTCGCCGGGATTGCCGTAGACGCTCATCATCAGCATGCCGTCGATGAAGACACCGGCGCCGCGGCATTCCGTGTCGCAGAAGGCGCCGACCTCCACATCGCCGCGCCCGGCAATGGCTCCGTCGATGCGGACCACCTCGGCAACCACCGGCATCACGGACGGATAGGCGTATCTGTCGGGACGCCAGGGCGCGTCGGAACTGCGTGACGGCGACTTGCTCACCGGCGTGAAGGCGGTGGTGGTGTTGAGCCGGAGTTCCTTAACGTCGCCGGAGTTGAAGTATAGATAGCCGAGTCCGGGCGTCACGTAGGTGAGGTCGCCTGTCCATCCGTTGGGGCCGAAGGTGGTGAAACCACCCTGACCCACGATCATGTCGCCCTGTGAGGCCACGTCGTCGGCGAGCACCTCAGCCACATTCACCGGCTGTGAGAGCGGGAACCCGATCCATGACCAGCCCTTCTCGAGGGAGGTCGTGTTGGCCGGATTGAAGGCCGCTCCCTCCACCGACACCGAAGAGCCGGTGCTCTCCACCTTGTAGCTGACGGCGGGGTCAAGGGTAGTCAGCGTGCCGACGAGACCATACTTGCTGTCGCGGATCGCCTCATTCTCCTGCGAGAGGACGCGGGTCACGGCAGTGACGTCGCCAAACAGTTCCTGGATCCCGAGGCCGGAAGCTATGTCGTGGGCAATCCATGTCCATCCCTTCCCCCCGCTGCCCGAAGCGGAGCCGTTGAGGGTCATCGTCTGGAGATTGCTCTTCTTCACTGTGTAGGGGAAGGTGGCCACGGTGGAGACGCGTGAGGCGCCCTCCGTCGCCGTCCCTTCAGGCACCACGGAGATGGCCTTCACCGTCACATCTCCGTCGATGGCGATAGCGTCCTTATAGAGCCCGCTCTCCGGTGTCGGCTCCGAGCCGTCGAGGGTATAGCGGATCTCGTTGCCGCTGTCGCCGTTGGAGAGATGCACCTCCGAGCCGGTGTAGACCTCGTCGAGGATGTCGGCCGAGGGTTTCATCACCCCTATCTTCTCGGCGAGGATCGCCACGGGATATACCGCGGAGGCGTCGGTGCCCTCGATGGCGAAAGTCAGCGAGGCGTTGCCCTTCATGATGGCGTCGACAGTCACTTTCGCCTGGCCGTTCTCATCGAGTGTATAGGCGGCTGCAGCACCATCCTCGCCGACCGAGAGGAGGTCGGGGGAGTCGTTGGTGACGGTCAGCGTCGTGCCCCTGGCGGCGTCTGCCGGCGTGGCGTTTACGGTGAGGGTCACGTTGTCGGTATCCATCTCGAGGTTGATCACGGGCGAAGTACCGGTTGTCTCGGCTTCCTGCACTGTGATAGCCTCGATCTTCTGCTGAATAGAGAACTCCTGGGATACGTCGCCGTTCATCGAGACGCCGGCGTAAGACTGCACCCTGCCGCTGACGAAGAGCCTGAGGGAGCTGCTTGCTGCCGGGAGGTTATCTTTCGGCTGGAAATGGAAGCGCTTGTAATACCCGGGCTTTGCCGCATTGCCCTGAGTGGCGTTGTCGGCTACTGCGGCCTCGCCGTCAGTTATGGGGGTGACGGTTCCTTTAAGTAGGGATATTCAGTTAATTGCTAACTGATTATTTGCCAATGTCATAGATATTTCGTAACTTTACAAAGACC
>CANQRV010000129.1 GCA_947626355.1 uncultured Muribaculaceae bacterium | reverse complement strand
CAGGGACTTTTGCAAATTTAATACGCTGATATTCAGGTGTTTAATAACACATTTTCAAATTTTGTCATCTACTAAATTGTTAGTATTTTAACTTTTATTAAAAGAGAATAATCCTTGTAAGGGCGAAATATTAATCATTTGAATATGCTAAAACTGTGTGGTTTGCTTATTTGCGCTGGCATTAATTAGTAAAAATTAAACATGTTGCCATAATTTAATACATATAATCATATACGAATAGGAGAGCCCTATAAAGACAATCCCAAATAATTAATTGACATAATACCTTGCAGACCTATTATCATGATTAAATATTGCCATAATATCTTTTTGGGCAGAAGCTTCAGTATACACATTAATGATACTGCGATGCAATTAACTGATAGAAACATATCATATACTCTATGACCAGCATTAAATCCCAATAGAAATATATTTAAGGTTAATCCAATAAAGTATATAAAAACAACAAGATTATATTCTATGCATTTGGAACTTCTGTGAATCATTACATATCCACATATATAATAAAATATTTCTTTCATTGATATTATTGATCCACTATTGACTGCTGAATTATAAACATAACTATCATAATGATTTAAATCAAATGCGACAATTATGTTTTGAATATTTCCCATAAATAACTGAATCGGACCTCCTCCTCCAATTACAGTAAAGATTAATCTAGAGAAGATTAATAATAGAAACCATATAAGAAATATTTTTTGACTCAAGAAACAGTTGGCTTTTTTATTCACAATTATTCCAATCATAATTAATGAAGGTACTATTATGCTAATAGTGAACTGGAATGTTATAGCTAATGCAATTAGAAATGATGGGATAATTTTTTTTCTATTTAAGATTAGAAGCAAGCTTAATATCATTAGTGAAGTGGCAACTCCTATTCTGAGCCTTTCTGCTCCGAAAGCGAGACCCCAATAAGTCAAATATACCGCTATTAATATAAATCCACTGTTCAAAGTAGATCTGCGAACTGGAAGATAATTGAATTTTAATTTATTAAGTATTAGTGATGTGAGGTAGATGCAGAACGTGATTATTACTGCGATAGTCACGATCAATACAGTTGGACTATTCCCAAAAATATGTTTGATTAAATCAGTTAATAATATATATCCTGGTTCAAAATAGACATTGTTATCATTTTCAAAATATGATATATAATGAGTGAGATCACTATAATCTTCGGTGTTTCCAACTCTTGAAATACAGCAATAGATAAATAATATAAAATAGCAAATAATAAAGTTATTACTTACTTTTCTATTATCAATATTTCTTTTTGTTCCTATCAGGGAGCATATAATAAATAAGAAAAATCCAAATATATTCATTACCGCATAAGAGGCATAATTGCTGTAATGCCATCTATAAGTCCTTTCTTAAAACTTAATAGTCTGCTTTTATCTCCAATAGAAGACAAAAATGTTTGAAATAGTATCTTGAAAGATGCCAGAATAAAACGCAGGCCATTCAATTTCCAATATTTATAAGTTATAAATATTCTATTTCTAACTATATAATATATTCTAATAGGAGAATATTGGTAATCAAAATATTTAAACAGCAAAACTCTTTTTAGAATTGGATGTCCTAGATTGTGAATAATATTTAGGCTGTTATCTCGAATTATCTTATAATTATTATTTCTGAGTTTATAACAAATATCGTTATCAACACTATCAATGAACATCCATTCATCAAACTTACCTACATTTTCCCATGCTTTAAGCGACATAACAGAGCCACTCGTCATACATGCTGGAACAATGTCATAACGTTCTTGGGATTTATTCTTTAGAATCACATTTGTGCCCACAAATTCTACACAGGGACATATTATTCCTATATTATTTTCTGATGTTATAACAATATTATTAATATAGTCTTGAGAGATTATTGTATCGTGATCTAATGTTAAGATCCATTCATAACCTACTTCTAACGCTCTCTCACAAATCCTATTTAGGGCAAATGCAATACCTTCATTTCTTGATGATGATAATAATGTGATTCCTTTCTGATTGCACATTCTCTTTAAATATTGAATGTCAGCAGAATTATTATCCCAAATGAAAGTATGACTAACTTGATTTATTACGGAATGTATAACCTTATTAAGTAATTGTGGATCAGGATTAAATGTAACAATCCCACAACAGACATAATCAGAACGCATTTTTTCGAATTGAGAATAGAATATTTTTAGGAATTTTAATAAGCTGATCGCACACCTTAGCCCCTAACATACTAAGCATATAATAATATGCGTTTGCTGGGAATCTGATAGTTATTTCAAGCTTATTAAGTTCCTTCCAGTACGTCTTTAATTCGTTCAAGCTAATTTTTCTTGCCCGGGATAATCCTCTATAAGTCTTCATCGAGTATTCATGCTCGAAAGCTTTGAGAATATTGGTACCCTCAGAGGTATCAAACATTTTTATTACTTTTATCAGACCTTGGTTAAATCTAATATTAGAATACAAAGACTTTCGATTACTCAAAAGAGGGTCAAATTTACTTAGTTCAGTAGTGCCATACCCATTTTCCCCGTCCCCAATACAATCTATCAGTGAATTCTTGATATAACAACCTCCTTTATTTTTGAGTACATCTAACAATAAATATATTTGAAAATAATTTGTATTTACAAATCGTTCAGCATCTATCTCTTTGATGTCTATTCTCCGAAAAATGAGTCCCGAAAAAAGTATTCCATCGTACAAATGTTTTATTGCTGATTTTTCTCCGGGAGGAATTATAAAGTCATGATTATATTTCCTATTATGTGCAAAAATGTCCTTACTTCTATAAGAAGACAATAGCATGGCGTGGTCGTTTTGCTCTAATATATTAATTATATAATCAAGCTGATTTGGCAAAAATGCGTCATCATCACTGCAAAACAAAATATATTCTCCAGTAGCCAAAGAAATCAATTTGCCAAGATTTCGATCATATCCGAGATTCTCAGTATTGAAGTTTGGAACAACTCGATATTTACTATCTTGTATGAAGTTGTTAATAACTCTTCTAATATCTTCTCTTTTGGGAGATACATCTTCGCTTATAACAATCTCAATTTTTTGGCTTTCTTTTACATCAATGCTTGATAGACATCTTTGAAGTTCCTTGGGCCTATTATATGACGTAATACAGATTGATAATACCATATTCATTCGATTCTTAATGGCAACTAAATTTTAATAAGTTGTCACTATAAATTAATGTACATATGTTGGCACGGTTTTTGCGTAACTGTCAAATTATGCTGAGGGGTATAATCGATTATTATGTTGCCCTCAAAGAGGGTAGCATTTTCGTATTATGTATAATTATTGGTGATATTTTACAACTTTTCAATCCATTGCTAGTACTCTCGGCAGCATGTTGGAGTGGTTCGTGCATCTGGCTATGATGGAGTTTAAGGTAAGCTATTATCTAACCGTGGGGCTGATTGTCAGCCGATTGGGCATCGGCTGAGTTGAAAAATTCTTGATTTAG
>CANQRV010000128.1 GCA_947626355.1 uncultured Muribaculaceae bacterium | reverse complement strand
TGGGCTAAGCGTATTGATAAGTTTCTTGATCTTACCGACCGTCCCGTTCTGACGGATACCGGACATGTATCGGCCGAACAAGCTAAAGAATACGCTGAAACTGAGTTTGAGAAATATCGCGTCATTCAGGACAAGCTCTTTCAGTCCGATTTCGACCGCTTCAACGATGACAACCTCCTGCCATCGGATATAGAATAAAATTTAAGATGAAAGCATTGACATATACTGCGCCGGGACGGTTCGAGCTGATTGAGAAACCGAAGCCGGAGATTATAGACCCGAAGGATGCCGTGGTGAGAGTTACTCTTTCGAGCATCTGCTCGTCGGACCTTCATATTCTGCATGGGGCTGTCCCTCAGGCTGAGGTCGGCATTACCGTTGGGCATGAACTGGTTGGCGTCGTTGAGGCTGTCAGTTCGGATGTCTCCAAGGTAAAGCCTGGTGACAGAGTTGCCGTGAATGTCGAGACGTTCTGCGGCGAGTGCTTCTATTGCAAACGGGGTTATGTGAACAATTGCACATCCGGTGGATGGATGCTTGGTTGCCGCATCAATGGCGGTCAGGCGGAATATGTCCGTGTACCCTACGCCGACAACGGTCTGACTCCGATTCCCGATAACGTGAGCGATGAGCAGGCTCTGTTTGTCGGCGACATCCTCGCCACAGGCTATTGGGCAGCCAAGATTTCTGAAATTTCCGAGGAAGATACGGTGCTTATCATCGGAGCCGGTCCGACAGGGTTATGCACATTGGAATGTGTGCAGCTGTATAAGCCTCAACGGATTGTCGTTTGCGAAGCCGACGAAAGCCGCCGTGAATTTGTGTGGAAGCATTATCCGAATGTCGATGTAGTTGAGCCGACAGAATGTCTTGAGAACCTTAAGTCATTGACAGAGGGAAGAGGAGCTGATCGAGTGATTGAGGTTGCCGGAGGCGAGGAGACGTTTGAACTCGCATGGCGTTGTGCCCGTCCCAATGCCATCGTTACGATTGTAGCCCTCTATGAGAAGGAACAGATATTGCCCCTGCCGTGGATGTATGGCAAGAACCTCACTTTCAAGACCGGCGGAGTGGATGCCTGCGACTGCGACAAAATCATACAGCTCATCTCCGAAGGCAAAATCGACACAACCCATCTGATAACCCACCGCTACCCACTAAGCCGAATCCAGGAAGCCTACACCCTCTTCGCCAACCGCGCCGACGGCGTCATCAAAACCGCTATCCATCCCGATTGAAGAACTTAACATAACCCTATAAACATATATCGGCCACAAATAGTAGGGAAAAACGCGCAATAGCAGGGAGAAATATGCCGCAGTAGGGAGATACATCAGACGCATTTTAAGAGTAATGGAATATACCCGCTGACCTTGTGCAAGGTTTCCTCCCCGGGAAGAGCCACCTCGGCATCGTGGTCGCTGAATATCATGGCGACACGATTGTCGGTTTCCGTATCCTCCTTGATTACGACGAGAATCTCGGCTTCATCCTTCCGATATCGGTCGAATGTCATTTTTCCACGCCACATAGCTGGATTATCCCTGCGGAACCTCATCACTTCACATACATAATCCAGAAGACGGCGCTGACGCCTGTTCTCTGGGTTGAGGTGTCCGGTGGTGCGTGAGGCATTGTCCGGTTGGGAGCCGTCGCAATCGCGCGACAGATCGGCGAACTCATCTCCATAATACAGTGTGACAGGCCCCGGAAAACCGGCGAGTATGGCGAAACGGGTCATCATGTTTATATCATTGCCGACATCATAGAAACTGTCGGCGGCACGCACACCGTCATGGTTGGTTATAAAAAGATTGGGGAGCACATCATCCGGCTCATACCCTCTCTCTCCCACCGGCGAATACACCTTCACCACATCATCCCAACCGCGTTCAAGACCACCATTGTCATGACCGTCCATCTTACCGCTTATAAGCACCTTGCCATCGAAATCGAAAGCACTTTTAAGACCGCCGTCGCGAAATATCCTTGCGCTTATGCCTTTTGCATCACTCCAGTCTTCGCCCACCATATATCCTAATGTGCCCCATTCCTTTCCCTCGTCACGCCGCCTGTCGCAGACACCCCTGACGGCCTGAGAGATTTCACACCAGTAATTATGGCCATTCTGACATAGCTGATACGCCTGGTCAAACCGCCACCCATCTATGTCAAACCGGTCAATCCAGTAAGTTGCAACCTCCTTGAAATAATCGAGCGACTCGGGATATTTCACATTGCCGGTTCCACCTTCTTCTCCACGGTCGCTCAGAACAGGAGTGGAATCAATCGTGAATCCGGAAGGCGACGGCTTACGCACACCTCCATGATGGCCGAAGACTCCGTCAAGAAAAACATACAGTCCGCGGTCATGTGCCTTCTCAACAAGTTCCCGCAAGTCGTCTTCGGTGCCAAAATGAGGATCTATGCTGAAATAATCATTTGCAAAATAACCGGTGGCCTGAAGCTTCTCATCCTCTTGCGCTCCGGAGCTGTTGAATATCGGGGTAAGCCATATCGCATTTACTCCGATTCCGGCAATATGGTCGAGCGCGCCTATGATGCCCCTAAGGTTTCCGTTCTTGCGTTCGCCGTCAGGACCCCACATTTCCCGGTAGCCGTCGGCTCCTTTTGAAGAATGTTCGAATGAACTCACCATCACCTGATAGATTGTTAGCGCTCTCCAGTCGGTTTGCGGCTTATTCGTGTTATTTCCCATTAGTTTATTTTATAATTACGAAAAGGTTCAAACTTACAAAGATCTGACCTTTACGATAAGTTATTACTTAACAACATTATGTAAACGAACAAATGGCTTTTTTGTTTAGGCAAGAATAGTATGCATGCGATTGCGACAGAATTATCGTTCTGCATATTTCGATTCGGCTCGTATCACCTCTTCGCGCAACATCAGATATGCCTCAGTCTCTTAGTATGATTCAAATTTCCTATTGTATCCCGAATATCTATGAAAAGATGCAAAGCTGTCCATCTCATAAATAGGCCCGTAATATTCGTGGAGCATCTTCGGCTTTGGTTGAAGAGCCCACGCGATGCCTCGCTCGATTTTATCAACAATTTCACGAATAAAACAATTGATGACAATCAATATGTCCTCCGCTCATAGTTTTGTCATTTGTTTGGAGTTTTGCTCGATCTGCCTTTGAATCTTGTGTCGTACCTCATCGAAAGACAGAGGCGTGAAATTATTGTTGTCTACACCGACATCAAGCTGTGTCGGGAAGAGGTACTGAAGGCGTCCGGCGTCAATCCCGGTGTTCGATGGGCGGGTATGCACATGACCGAACAGTTGCCATACATCGTTATGATAGCCGCCATCAAAGCACAGATAAGGAAAGTGATTCAGATAGATTTTCTTTTTGCCGACCTGAATGCACATTGACATTGCAACGTGCTCGAACCTGTCTGTGAATCCTTGCCGGATATTCTTGAGGTCATGATTACCGAGAACGAGATAGATTCTGCCGTTTAGTCTGTCGAGAATCTTATTCCATTCTTCAGCTCCACCGAGACAGAAGTCTCCGAGATGGAAGATTACATCATCAGGCCCAACCACATTGTTCCAGTTTGTGATGATGGTTTCGTTCATCTGGTCGACAGTCTTGAACGGGCGATTGCAATAT
>CANQRV010000127.1 GCA_947626355.1 uncultured Muribaculaceae bacterium | reverse complement strand
CAATTCAGTGCCTTGTTCCAGACCTGATGAATCATGTGATTAACTGGCTTGATTACGGCGCACTTAACGGAATCGGCCAGTGGCACAATTCTTCCAAAGGAAGATTTACGTGGCAGGATATTTCATAAGGCAATGGAATGGAAATGAGATGACGAGCATTGATCAGGAATGGCGGAGCGGCGATGGAAAGAGAATAGTAGTGAAATGAATTAGCGATGCAATGCAACGTACTGATAAGAAAAGAAATGGAAACGTTTTGCATGGATGGGACACGATATGAAAAGAAACAGAAGTGCGTAGCGCGGTCGCGGAAGAGGATTAGATTGGCAAGAAAATGATTGGAAATAGATCAGAATGGTAAAGAACCGATTAGGCTTTGCAGTGAGCCGCACCGACAAGGAAAAGTGAAGAAAAGTGAGGAAATGGATGTGAATTGAACTGGTTTGCACGGAGTCGGAAAGGCGAGGTGGAGAAACGAATGGAAATGGAATGGTGGGGCCATGAGATGATTAGGCAAGGCGTTGCTTAGGGATGAAAAGAAATGAATTGACATGGAATGGATTTGCTTGGAAGTGAACTGAACCGAAATGGCGGTGAATAGAATCGAGTGGAATCGAATAGCCGGGAGAAGCAGAGGAGTGGAGGTGAAATGTACATTGGCATATTAACTGAATCCGGCAAACGCGTTTCGGACGAAGATGCTTTTTCTTACGCCTGCGAGCGGATTGAGCATGGGACGGCAGAAGAAAAGCAGATGTTCCTGAGACTCGCAAGGGAAAGTGAAGCGTTTGAACAGTTTGTCGAGAGGCTTACAGAATGGTGGTATTCGGGAAATTGGATTAAGAAGGAGGATTAACAATGGAGTACGAAAGTATTTATGGAGGAAATGAAACAGCGGCAATCATGCCGAGAAGCACAACTTCCGAAATGGTGGTAAGCAGGCAGGCGCAGGAAGTTCAGGCCGCAATGGTCGTGGCAAAAAGATTTCCAAGAGATACAAACATGGCGTGGAGCAGAGTTATGACTGCTTGCCAGAGAAAGACACTTGCGGAGCAGGCAATGTACGAATATCCGCGTGGCGGCACAAAAGTGACCGGCCCGTCCATACGTCTTGCCGAAGCCATGGCGCAGGCATGGGGAAATCTGGATTTCGGAATTATTGAGCTTGAGCAGAAGAGCGGAGAGTCGCAGGTGATGGCCTACGCGTGGGATTTGGAGACAAACACAAGGCAGACCAAGATTTTCAATGTGCCGCATATCAGGCAGACCAGAAAAGGGAATGTTCCGCTGACAGACCCGAGAGACATCTATGAAATGGTCGCGAATCAGGGCGCGCGCAGGTTGAGAGCCTGTATCCTTGGCGTAATTCCTGGAGATTTAATCGACGCCGCA
Source organism: uncultured Muribaculaceae bacterium (assembly GCA_947626355.1). Taxonomy (GTDB): domain Bacteria; phylum Bacteroidota; class Bacteroidia; order Bacteroidales; family Muribaculaceae; genus Lepagella. Next base: position 2,298 of record CANQRV010000127.1, on the reverse strand, counting down.
ATTGACACTTGCCAGAAAACCTTGGCCGGGAATAATAAGGAACCGCTCATTGATCGCGTCAGGAAAGGCGCAAAGATGTTTGAGCAGAAGTTTTCCGTAACCATCCCCATGTTGGAGAAATACATTGGATGCAAGCTTGAAGCGTTTAGCGAAAACGACCTTGTCAGGCTCAATAATGTATACCGTTCATTAAATGATGGAATGGCAAAACGCGAGGATTACTTTGACTTGGGAGCAGGAGAAGTTGACAACAGCGATATTTTAAACCCGTTCGAGAAGGAGGAAAACAATGAGAAATCAGAGAAGTCAGAAACCGAGTAAAAGACCGATGGGAAAGCTGAAAGAATTCCATTTAATAGCAAGGAATGAAAGTGGAAGAGAAAGAACTTTTATAGTTCATTCCATGACCATTAATGGCGCAGTCAGACGGCTGTATCAGGAGAACGGGATTGAAACGTTGCTTAGAATCTGCGAGGTGCGGTAGGGAAATATGCGATTGACCGAAGAAAACTATTATACTAATGAATCCAACTGGAAGTATTGGTCAGTAAGCCAGTACAAGCAATTTACCAGATGTGAAGCCGCAGCCATGGCGCAGTTGCGAGGCGAATACGAGCCGCCGGTAACAAAAGCGTTGCTTGTTGGGAGTTTCTTTGACGCCTACTTTGACGGGAGCCTTGAGCAGTTCAAGGAACAACACAAGGAAATCTTCACGCGAAAGAAAGAACTCCGGGCAGAATTCCGGCAGGCGCAGAAAATGATTGAGAGAGCAAAAAGAGATCCGCTGTTCATGAAATTCATGAGCGGTGAGGCTCAGAAAATCATGACTGCTGAGATGTTCGGAGTGCCGTGGAAAGTCAAGATTGACAGTTTCATTTCGGATACTTGCATCACAGATTTGAAGTCCGCGGCGAATTTCCGAACACTGCCAAGATACCGCTATGACCTGCAGGGCGCAGTTTATCAGGAGGTAGCGCGGTTGAACGGATATGGAGTGTTGCCATTCTATTTGGCGGTATGCACGAAGGAACGCACTCCGGGTATGAGGATTTACCAGATTCCTCAGTCAGCTTTAGACATGGCCCTGAGAGAGATTCAGGACAACATGCCGCACTTCATACAGGTGAAAAGCGGGGAAATTGTGCCAAAATACTGCGGTGTCTGCGATTACTGCAAGACGGTACAGGGAGCGGAGATACACAATTATTTGGAACTTTTGGAGGATTAAGAATGGAGACATTAGAGCAGGCGATAGCCCGGATAGTAAATGAAAAGCTGAATGACGGAACAGTTGAGAGGATTGTCAGCGAGAAGCTTGAAAAAGCTGTATCTGACGCAATGGATGACGTGTTCAGCTATAGAGGCAAAGGACGAGAAGAACTGAAAAGCAGGATTGAGGGAATCATGGTTCCGGCGATTGAGAAGCACGACTTCAATAGGTATCTGGTCAAGATTGATACTGTATTGACAGAAATCATAAATAACACGAATCTTGCGGATAACGAGCGGATTCTCGAAAATTTCAAAGAATTAATGAAAGAGCCGGACTACAAGGAAATCAGGTTGTCAGAGATTTTTGAGGAATACTGCAAACATGTAGCAGAAAATGTCGACACAGATAATCTTGAGATAGATACAGATGATACGCCGAGTTACCAGTATGTTAGTGCTGTAATGGATGTGGAGGATACGGGAGGCAGGTATTCTTCTTACAAAGAATGTACAGTAACACTGGAATGTGAAGAAGATGGAGAACTGAAAATACAGTTCCGGCTAGTCAAGTGGGAGGAAGATGAAGCGTGGAATATCCGGGATGTTGCGGAACACGTAGATATTAATTCTCTGCGCCGCATGAGCAAATTTGAAGTTTTCCTGTGTACGCTCAAAAGGGCTTATGTGGATGTCATCATTGACACAAATAGAGCACAGGAGGAAGTTCAGCCGGAAGCAGAGCCGGAACCGGAATGGAGGTAACATGATTACAGCAACATGGAAAATCGACAAATACGATGCCAATCCACAGTTAGTGGCAAATGAAATCCGGGAAATCGGGGACGATGCGACCGTTGATTCCATTGTCGCGAAAGCGAAAGACCCGGCCACAGAACTTCATAAGTGCTTCACATGGGATACGCAGAAAGCCGCAGAGAAGTGTTGGAAGATCGAAGCAAGGGAAGTTGTAAGAAATCTGATTATTGTGAAAGTCGAGGAAGATAAAGAACCGGAACCGACACAGATACGGCTTTTCCACAAGACCGTGAATGGAGAAGGGTATAAGACTATAAAGCTGATTCTGAA
>CANQRV010000126.1 GCA_947626355.1 uncultured Muribaculaceae bacterium | reverse complement strand
AAAGGGCTGACTCCTGCAATAGGTGTCAGCCCTAATTTTTCAACTGCTCAAAAAACTTTAGCGGACAGTAATATTTTGAAATAGGCGATGACTATCTGTCATTACCGGAAGTGCCGCTCTATCAGCTGCGTGGCGTCGATGGCCGTCTGACGGGGAACGCCGACAGGGATACCCGCCTTATATTTCAGGTAGACGAAGAGGCGGCCGCTGTGAATGTAATCGCGATATCGGCCGATGGCACAGAATATCCGTTGGAAGTGGAAAGTAAGGTAAATGAAGTGAGCGCCTTTGACATCTATGATGTGGAGGAAGAATATTATGAAGCCTTGTTTGCAGGGTTTGCAGGAGGCGAGAGTGTCTACGACTTGCGGTTTATATGCGAGGGACTCCATGGGGAAACGTGTGTACAGACCATCGAGAAAGCATTCAGTTTCACTAATGGTTCCGGTGTGGCATCAATGGATGGAGAGCGTCTGGAAGTGATGGTGTCCGGGCGAGACATCATCGTTCCGGAAGGAGCCGTGATATTCGATGCTGCCGGACAGCGCTGTGGTTCGCGTGGACTCTCGGCCGGTGTCTATATAGTGCGTCTCGGCGCATCCGCCGTGAAGGTGCTGGTTAAGTGACATTTGGTTATTCTGTAGGAAGGACTGCCGGTTATAGCCGGACGGACGTTTTGAAAAGCGTCCCTGCAATCTGAACGATAAACGTTTACAGGAAGAGGCCGCGTCAGCGATGACGCGGCCTTTTTTGTCATGGCCTGGGAAAGAGAAGGTATGCGGCGCGGCCCCCGAGGGCGGTGTAGCGGTAGGCGAGACGCAGCTTGAGGTGTTGCCATGGTGTGACGGCAGGCTTCGCCAGGGTCTTATGTAGGAGCTCATGGGCGTAGTCGGGATGACCCTCGCGGCGATAGCAGGCTGCCAGGATGATGCGCCGGTAGTCGGTGAGCAGGCGGTAATATTCCTTGTCGGGGCGGCTGGAGGCGAGGATGCTGTGCTCTGCCGCGTCGAGGGCCCTTTCCCATACGCCATGCCTGCTGAAGAATGAAGTGCCGGTGATCGATTCCTCCTGCGCGTAGACATCCACCAATGTCTCGTCGAGCCCTACGGTAACGGGGGAGGGGAGGAGGAGGCGTATGCCGAGCTCCCAGTCATCCCAGCCGCGCAGCGTCGCGTTCCAGCCCCCCACGCTCCGCGTATAGTCGGTGCGGCTCATGTAGAAGATGGTGGAGAGGAGTGAGTGGAGCATCTGGCAATGAAGTCGGCCGGTGCGTGTGAAATGGAAACTGCCTGACGAGCCGTCGGTCAGGTGATATGCACCGCGCCAGTGGACGAGCTGTGCGTCCGGAGAACCTTCAAACGCCTTCATGGCTTTCATGATGAGTTGCGGACGCATCGTGTCGTCTGAGTCGAGAAAGAGTATGTAGGGGGCAGTCGCGGCCGCCAGTCCGCGGTTGCGTGCTGCCGCTGCGCCTGGAGTTGGTTCGGTGAGCACCTTGACAGTAAAATCGTCGGCGGCATGCTTGTCGGCCCAGCTTCGGGCTATCGCCGGCGTGTTGTCGGTGGAACCGTTGTCTACGACTATCAGTTCTATTGGTCGGTATGACTGTGCGGCCACGGAGTCAAGAGCTCCGGGCAACAGTCGCTCGCGGTCTTTCACCGGCACCACCACCGTCACTTTTTCCATCGTCACTGATATTTTATCACAGTCAAAGTCATCGGCATCCGAATGTTGCCGATGACTCAGATGCAAAATTAGGTATAAATCGCGAATATTGAAAATCTTTCGGGAAAATGGCGTCGGCATTTTGTCATTGCGAAAGATTCATGTTATATTTGTGGAAATTTTTATTAGGTTATGGAGCAAGACAATACATATATCCGGTTTGACTGGGCGATGAAACACATGCTCAGGGACAAGGCCAACTTCGGAATCCTCGAGGGACTGATTTCCGTGCTTCTGGAAGAGGACGTGAAGATCGTCGAGCTCCTCGAGAGCGAGTCGAACCAGAAGTCGGAAGACGACAAGTTCAACCGCGTGGATATCAAGGCCAAGAACAGCAAGGGACACCTGATAATCGTCGAAGTGCAGCTCACGAGGCAGCTGTACTACCTTCAGCGGATACTCTACGGCACCTGCAAGGCAATCACCGAGCACATCAACATCGGGGAGAAGTACGACCAGGTGAAGAAGGTATATTCGATAAGCATCCTCTACTGCGACTACGGCCGCGGCGATGACTATGTCTACCACGGAGAGACCCGTTTCAAGGGCATCCATACCGGCAACGACCTGCTCGTAAGCACAAAGGAGGAGGGAGTTATAGTGCCTCATCTTCCGCGTGAGGTCTTTCCGGAGTATTACCTCGTGCGCGTCAATGTCTACGACAAGATACCCGAGACCCCGCTCGACGAATGGATCGAATACCTCAAGACCGGCAAGGTGAAGGAAGACACACGCACGCCCGGACTACAGGAGGTCAAGGAAAAGCTACGGTATCTGTCTATGTCGGCCAAGGAGCGCCGTGCATACGACGAGCACATGGACAATATAATGGTGCAGAACGATGTGCTCGATACGGCAAGAGACGAAGGTCTGGCAGAAGGACTTCAGCAGGGGCTTGAGCAGGGACTTCGGCAGGGACTTGAGCAGGGACTTGAGCAGGGACTTCGGCAGGGACTTGAGCAAGGGCGCGCCGAGGGCGTGGCAAGCGTTGTCAAAAAACTGATCCGGACAGGCATGGATGTAGACGTGGTCAGCGCCGCTACAGGCTTATCTGCTCAGGAAATCGATATAATAAGCAAGTCGATGAGGTGATTGCAAAATTAGGTGAAATTCGTGAATAATGAAAGAGAGGCTTCCGGTTGACGGAGGCCTCTCTTAGTAGAGTGTGGCGGTTGATGGCCGTTTTCGCTTCGTTATCTCAGGATCTTGCGGGTGATGCCGCCGGTTCTCACGATGTAGAGGCCGGGCGCCAGCGAGCCGACATATTCACGGCCGGCATTCTTCTTCAGCAGTAGTCCTTCGGGGGAGTAGACGTCTATCGTCTCGGCTCCGGCGAAAATCATTTCCACCGATGAGCCGATGCAGGTCACGTCGGCATATCCCGACACCCCCGACCCGTCGTTGGCGGTTGCCGTTATTCTGGCGGTTCCGGGGGCTAAGCCCTCCACATAGCCGCCGGCGGTCACTGTCGCTACCGAAGTGTCGGAGCTTGCCCATGTCAGCTCCTTGTTGTCGGCGTTGGCGGGAAGCACGGTGGCGGTGAGCTGCACGCCGGTGCCTTCGACTATCTCCGCCGACCGGGGTGTGATGTCAATCTGCTCCACAGGCACAGGAGCTACGATTACGGTGACGTCGCATGTAGCCCTCACATTGCCGTTGCGGGCTGTGATCACGGCACGCCCTTCAGCAATGAGGGTCACGTTGCCGTTGGCGTCTACAGTCGCCACTGCCTGATTGTCGGTACCCCAGAGTATTGTCTTGTCGGTGGCGTTGTCGGGTGTCACGGTGGCTGTGATGGTGAATGTCTCGCCTTCATTACCTTCGTAGCTTGTCGGGTCAAGTGTGATACCTGTGACGTCCACTATCTCCGGCCCCGTCTCCTTGACGGTGACGGTAGCGGAGCCTGCCTTGCCGTTGTTGGCGGTGGCCGTGATGGTCACGGTGCCGACTGTATTAGCCGTCACCTTACCGTTGGCGTCTACGGTAGCCACGGCAGTATTGCT
>CANQRV010000125.1 GCA_947626355.1 uncultured Muribaculaceae bacterium | reverse complement strand
AGATTTTTTTGATTTCTTCACTCATTGTCCGTTAAAATCTTTAACTTTTTAGTCAAGATTTTTCAGGACTAGACAAAATGTATGGTTTAAAAACTATTCGCCCTATTTGAAAAATCGTCACCATGTAATCCGAATCGGTGCTTATTTTACTGACACATGGGAGCCATTCCATGGAGCCGCAGATAAGATTGAACTTTCTACATGGGCCGCTCAAAAACGCGCTCTATTATGGAATAATGGATTATGGGGTGACGGTGGAGTTTTTTCTGAACGTCTGAACAACATATATCTGACCCCTGATATTTTTATTCAGGCCGAGCATACTGCCCAGGTTGACAAGATGATTTCCCGTCAGGTGCAAAGGGATTTCAAGAGACATCTACTCAATATCCTGGCCTGCTCAACAACTATGGAAATGGGCGTTGACCTCGGAGACCTTGAACTGGTAATGATGAGCAGTGTCCCGCCTCAACCCTCGAATTATAAGCAACGAGCAGGTCGAAGCGGACGTAACAACTATGTAAAGAGTGTCGCTATAACTTTATGTGGCTCGGATGCTGTAGGCTTACGAACTCAACTGAATCCAGAGGCGAATATTATTGCACGCAGTGTAAACACTCCTACAACTGATCTCACAAGTGCTCAGGTTGTTCAACGTCATGTAAACGCATTTCTCGTCAGAGAATTTGGCGTTTTCAGCATGGGCGATCACGCAGGCTCGATAAATCAGAAGGTAGCCGATTACTATACACCTTTTATATATGGAAGAGAAGGGAATCATATCCATTACTATAAGAGTGACAATTCTCCGGCTTCACCAAATGACGGGTTAGGCAATCAGACAGATACACCTTATGAAAGATTCAATGAATGCTGTGCAAGTGCAATCAGCACAGAATTGCGAAGCAAATTGGAGTCTCTTCTTCGTGGCACCTGTTTTGAGGGCAGAGTCGAAAGAGTCATTCAAAAAGCGCGTGAGGCAAACGAGCGATGCTATGATGAACTCGAATGGAAAATCGAGGACATAAGCATTACTTACAAACGGAGTGACATATCTCAAAAATATCGAAACCTATTGACCATAAAATTTCTGGAATTGCTGGACGAACAATTGTTAAGCTTCTGGGCGACCAACCGATTCACTCCTAATGCCAATATGCCGGTAAATGTAGTTGCGTTTGATGTCAATTCCAGTTTAGAACAATATTACAAAGCGTCCACTACCTCCAATCCATCATATTCTCTTCGGGATGCCCTTCAGCAATATGCACCAGGCAATTCTGTCGTTATGGATGGTCGTGTCAATATCGTCAGAGGTTTGCGTTATACTGGTTTCTTCAAAAGAAATGTGACTTTCAAGACCTTATATCATAATGCGCAGCAAACAGTAATTGATGCAAAAAATGATATTTCCGATCATATAGTTTGGCCAGTGAATCAGGAAATCGGGTTGGAAATGATACAACCGACCGAATTCTTGCCAGACATCAATGAGTCGGAAAATCGAATAATGGCAAATAATATTTATACTCGTGTAAACGCCCAGTTGATCGGTGCGTCCGAATGGGGAGACGTTGTTACCGAACCTCATTTGTTCTCATTCCGGAACAGTAAGGAAAGCGGCAGCGCCAAGATCCTTTATTACAATGATGGTTTGGGACACGGGTATTGTCATTGCACACGATGTGGCAGAACAGTATTGGAGAACTGTGCTGCTGATTCAGAAAGGAAACTGGACAGGTTACCTTCAGAATTCAATAACATTCCGGCTGATAACGAAGAACAGCCGAGTTTTCATTATGAAATTTCGGGTGCTCAAACAAGTCACCGTTGTGCTGGAAGCAACCGACCTGATTCTGTCAAAAGAAATATTATCCTCGGCGACCTCATCCAGACAGATTATACAGAAATACGTATAAGGCATAAGGGTAATAAGAATTGGATCAGTCGCATTACTGATGAAAACCGTGGGCTTCTTACAACTCTCGGACTTGTATTCAGTAGAAGCCTTGCGGAAATCCTTGGAAAGGACACAAGTGCAATCGGCTTTACATTGACACCCAATGGACATATCTGTATCTTTGATACTAATCCTGGAGGCGCGGGATATTCAAATCAACTTGCTGAGATGGAAATGATGAAGACCGTAATAAGATATTCGGCTTCTATTCTCCAGACAGCCGAAATGTCTAAATCAAAAGATATGCTTCTTGATAAGTTCACTATGCACTATCTGGAAGATATTGATATTACCTCGGCAATTCAATGGATTGAAGAAGAGGACAGAAATGCTGCAACCATACCTAATGAGGTCCGAGCTGTAGTTGGTGATACTGCTTCTGAATCGTCACTCTCTAAGATTCAAAGAGCAGTAGCCCTATGCGATGGGAATATTACCCTTTTTGTGGATAATGATTATTCTAAATGGAATTATGGAGACTCAGACGGTGGTTGGAGAGGCCACTTATTAAATTATTTCCATCGCAAGGGTGATGATATAAAGTTTGTCATTATTGAAAATGCAGAAGACTCCATGAACGAACCGGTGAAAGAAATGGCTCGTGAAATAAAGTCATGGACACGCGGTATATCCAAGATGAATAATCCATTGGCAGGGAAAGACATTTATCCTTTAGCCTATGTGAATGGCAAACTCTATATCACAAACAATTCGGAGTTTAGTACCCTTGATGAGAAATGGGGTAACGGCACAGTATTCGTTGTGGATTATAATCTTGATTTATCCGCTGTTGAAGAGGTGGATTTAAGATATCGATCCACCACTTCTATTGTGAAGCTAAGTGGAGAAACGGCATCTGAAATATCTTCAAAAGATTTAGGCGCGATTATTGAAAGTGAGGCCAATAGCATCTTCAATGAGTTCTTCTCATACTGTCGTAAGAAAAGTAGCCCTGTTAAGTTCACATATCAGGATGAGCACCTTAAAAGTGTAATGGGAATAATTCTGACACTCCAGACCATTGAATACTTTGCACAGAAACTCAATAAGCCTTTCTCTGTGGAATTCATGGTTGAAAAATATCAAGACATCCAACGCCGCCCCGGAATGGCTGTCAACCTGCAAAACAACGGAGACAGAGACCTCTATCTTAGCGGATTGTCGCGAGCGTGGGTTGAGTCTCTTGATATATCCGGATCAATCGTACCGGTGGTGTCGAGAGAGCGTAATACGCTTACTCACTGGCGTGAATTGTCTATTGAATGCGCCGGGAAGAAGCTCAGCATATATCCTGATGGCGGACTTTTGAACGGATGGACAATTTCACGCAACAACCGAAGATATTTCGATCCAACGGATGTAGATGCTTCGACTGAAGTGCTTCTCACTCGTAATCAAGACATAAAGATAGATGTAACCATCGAAAACGTGTAAATTAATATGGCATCCGAAGAAGATAATGTTGTGAGACTTCTTTTTCCCGTTTCCGGTAATGGCGATTGTATCTTCTGCATTGCAGACAATGCAGAAGGTACCCGTTTCTCAATGATGATTGATTGTCATGTCTTCACCTCTGAGATAAAAGACATTCTCTCAAATACGCTTAAATGTCATCTTAATTACCTTGTCGTGACACATATAGACAATGATCATATAGATGGAATTTGCAATATGCTATATCAAATGCCAGAACTTAAGATTGACCATATCATATGTCTAGTCCTGAAAAATCTTGACTAAAAAGTTAAAGATTTTAACGGACAATGAGTGAAGAAATCAAAAAAATC
>CANQRV010000124.1 GCA_947626355.1 uncultured Muribaculaceae bacterium | reverse complement strand
GCTAAACTTGTCAAAGAACTCTTTGGTTTGGCGGTAGATGCCGCTTAGCCTATGGATAATTTTTTAACGAACTATTGTTTGTAAGGGAAACCATTTTTTTGTAATTTTGCATTATGACTGATCAACGACAACGCGAAAACCTTACCCTCCTCGGCAACAAGGAGGTGAAGTATCCCGACGACTACGCTCCGCAGATGCTGGAGACTTTCCTCAACCGCCATCCGGGGCGCGAGTATGTGGTGACGCTCGACTGCCCGGAATTCACCACCCTCTGCCCCATCACCGGGCAGCCCGATTTCGGCCACATACAGATAGCGTATATCCCGGCCGAAAGGATGGTGGAGAGCAAGAGCCTCAAGCTCTATCTCTTCAGCTTCCGCAACCACGGCGACTTCCATGAGGACTGCGTCAACATCATCCTCAACGACCTCTGGACACTCATGGAGCCGAGATACTTGGAGGTGAGGGGATATTTCATGCCGCGCGGCGGCATCTCCATCAATCCTTTTGCCAACCGCGGCGACGCCGACCACGAGGAGCTCTGCCGCCGGCGACGCCTCGACGCCTTCGACGTGATGCGCCGCCATCCGTGACCATTTCATGATAACAAACCGGCATGTTGCCAACGACTAACAATGACTATATGGAAAAAGACAGCATTATCGTGCTTTCCGGAGGCATGGACTCCGTGACGCTGCTCCATCAGGAGCGCGGCCGCATAGCCCTCGCCGTGACTTTCGACTACGGCAGCAACCACAACGCCCGCGAGACTGAGTGCGCGCGCTGCCAGTGCGCGCTGCTGGGCATCGAGCATATCGTGGTGCCCCTCATGTTCATGAAGCACTATTTCCGCAGCTCGCTGCTCTCCGGGGCCGACGATATCCCGGAGGGTCACTATGCGGATGAGAACATGAAGTCGACGGTGGTGCCTTTCCGCAACGGCATCATGCTCTCGGTGGCCTGCGGCCTCGCCGAGTCGCGCGGGCTGCGCCACGTGATGATCGCCAACCACGGCGGCGACCACGCCATCTATCCCGACTGCCGGCGCCCCTTCATCGAGGCGATGGGCGAGGCCATGCGCCAGGGCACATACGACGGCGTCGACATCATAGCCCCCTTCACCGACATCACCAAGGCCCGTATCGCCGCCATCGGCCATCAGCTGGGCGTCGACTACGCGCTCACCTATTCCTGCTACAAGGGTGGCGAGCGCCACTGCGGCCGCTGCGGCACGTGTGTGGAGCGCCGGGAGGCCTTCGCCCTCGCCGGCATCCCCGACCCCACCGTCTACGAGCAATGAGCGTATCCTGCCTGTAGGGACATGCCTTCGGCATGTTTCCATCACGCTACCGGCTACTATTTAATTATGAATCATGCATTATGAATTGAAACCGACGTGTATTATATAAAGAAAAGATTCGAGGTCAGCGCCGCCCACCGGCTGAGCCTGAGCTACGAGAGCAAATGCTCCCGTCTCCACGGCCACAACTGGATCATCATCGTGGAATGCCGCAGCGAGGAGCTCAACGCCGACGGCATGGTGGTCGACTTCACCCACGTGAAGGAGATCGTGATGGGGCGCCTCGACCACACCTGTCTCAACGACGAGCTCCCCTTCAACCCCACGGCCGAGAACATCGCCCGCTGGGTGGTAGACAATGTGCCCCACTGCTTCCGCTGCGAGGTGCACGAGAGTGAAGACAACATAGCGGCCTATCAGAAAGAATGAGAAAGATCAACGAGATATTCTACTCTCTCCAGGGCGAGGGGCACCACACCGGCTACCCCTCGGTGTTCATCCGCTTCTCCGGCTGCAACCTGGAGTGCTCCTTCTGCGACACGCGCCACGCGGAGGGGATGATGATGCGCGACGACGAGATCACGCGGGCGGTGAACCTCTACACCGCCGACTGGATAGTGCTCACCGGCGGAGAGCCCGCGCTCCACATCGACGGCGACTTCATCCGGGTGCTCAAGCGGGCCACAGGCAAGAAGGTGGCCGTCGAGACCAACGGCACGCTGCCGCTGCCTCCGGGCATCGACTGGGTGTGCGTCTCGCCGAAGGGTGGTCTGGGGGGCGTGCAGCCCTACGACATCCGCGTGGAGAGGGCCGACGAGGTGAAGGTGGTCGACCTCGGCCAGCCGCTCGAGCCCTACTTCTGCCTGCCCTGCGTCGGCGAGAAGACGCTGATGTATCTCCAGCCATGCTTCGTCGACGATCCGGAGGCCTTCGCCACCAACCGTCTACGCACCGTAGGGCGTGTGCTCGCCGACCCGCGCTGGACGCTCTCGGTGCAGCTCCACCGCTACCTCGGCATTCCATGATTAAGAGTCAAGAGTGAAGAGTCTCGGTCTAACCGTTTTTGCGTAATAAGACTGCTTAACCAATCCCCGTATTTATCTTTGCCATAGTTAGTACCTCGTACCTCATACTTCGTACTTAAAAATGGCTTCGATAAAACTCAAATTCCGCCCCTCTACCGTCACCGACCGGGAGGGCACCATCTACTACCAGATCATCCACGACCGGAAGATCCGTCAGCTCCCCACCCCCTACCGCGTGCTCCCGCAGGAGTGGGACACCCACCGCTCCATCGTCTCCACGACCCGGTCTTCCGACCGGAAGGCCTTCATCCTCTCCATACGCGAGCGCATCCGCCGCGATATGGAGCGGCTGGCGAGAATCGACAGAAGCCTCTCCGGCGCCGGCCTTCCTTACACTGCCGACGACATCATCGAGCGTTCAACCTCTATTCCGAGCGTTACTCCCTCTTCAACTATATGGAGGAGCGTATAGCGGCCCTCAACCGGGAGGGCAAGAGCGGCACCGCCTACAACTACCGCTATGCCCTCCACAGCTTCCGGCGCTTCCGCGACGGCGAGGACGTGATGCTCGACAGCATCACGCCAGCCCTCATGAAGGCCTACGAGACGTGGCTCCACGCCCGAGGCCTCTCCCCCAACTCCGTATCCTTCTATTTCCGCATCCTCCGCGCCGTCTACAACCATGCCGTTGACCAGGAGGTGATCGACAGCCGCAATCCCTTCCGCAAGGTATATACAGGCATCGGCAAGACAGTGAAGCGCGCGCTTCCCCTCTCCGCGATTCGCAGGATCAGGGAGCTCGACCTCACCGCGCGCCCGGAGCTGACCTTCGCCCGCGACATGTTCATGATGAGCTTCTACCTGCGCGGCATGAGCTTCGTCTACATGTGCTTCCTCCGCAAGAGCGACCTGCGCAACGGCCACCTCACCTACCGGCGCCGCAAGACCAGCCAGCTGCTCACCATCGCGTGGAAAAAGGAGATGCAGGAGATCCTCGACCGCTACCCCGAGACCGGCAGCGACTTCCTGCTCCCAATCATCAGGAGCCGGGGCGTCAACGAGAGATGCGTCTACCGCAACGCCGCCTATGCCATCAACCGCAAGCTGAAGACGATCGCGGAGCTGGTGGGCATCGACTTTCCACTCACGATGTATGTGGCGCGCCATAGCTGGGCCTCCGGCGCCAGGTCGATCGGCATCCCCCTCGGCGTCATCAGCGAGGGGATGGGGCATGACTCCGAGTCTACCAACCGCATCTATCTGGCCAGCCTCGACACCTCAGTCGTCGACAACGCCAACAGCCTGATCATCGACTCATTATAATGATACGCCCCTTACCGGTATAATATGTAATTGCCGGTATAATATGTCATTGCCGGTATAATATGTCATTACCTTAACCGGCCTGTAGGGACGCTTTTAAAAGCGTCCCTACAGGCCGGATGAGTCATTGATTATAATGGATAAGTAATTCAGAAAAATAAATGAACATATCAGGCCCTTTTGGAGAAATTGATGAAGTGGGTGGTTCCCAGCCCT
>CANQRV010000123.1 GCA_947626355.1 uncultured Muribaculaceae bacterium | reverse complement strand
AAACTTGTCAAAGAACTCTTTGGCTTGGCGGTAGATGCCGCTTAGCCTATGGATAATTTTTTAACGAACTATTGTAACATTATAAATCGGCTAAAAATATGGTATTTTCGTTGTCGTTGATGGAGGTATGTTTGCCGAGTGGCAGAACCTATTGTCATTAACAGATTCGGGGGTCAGATAATGACCTCCGTTTCTGTTTTCAGAGGGGTCTGTTGTCAGTGTCGGGAGGAATGATTATATTTGCAGTAGGAAAACCCACGGAAGACCCTCAAAAAGTCTATTTTGTTACTAATTTTGTTACCCACTTAGTTTCAATGTGGGTTTTCTTTTTATATATCAGTCGGTTACGTTGTTAGATAAAAACTAAACCCGATAGCTTGACGAGTCAGGGGCTACCGGGAATCAACACTGCAAAGGTAATACTTTCAGTCCAATCTGCCAAAAGTACCGATTTCGATACAATCAAAATTTACGAGAGATGACAAAAATCACAGTAAAAGATACTGAGGTCAACGTTGTGAAAGTCAACGGAGAAGATTACATCTGTCTTACTGACATGATGCGTGCCAAAGATGGGGACTTCTTCATCACCGACTGGCTGCGCAACCGAAATACCTTGGAGTTTATCGGCATTTGGGAAAAGGTATATAATCCAAATTTTAATTATGGCGAATTCGCCACAATTAGAAATCATGCAGGTCTTAATAACTTCAAAATAAGCGTAAAGGAATTCGTTGCGAGGACCAACGCGGTCTCATTGCAAGCAAAAGCGGGGCGTTATGGTGGCACATATGCCCATAAGGACATTGCGTTTGAGTTCGCAATGTGGATAAGTCCTGAATTCAAGGTTTATATCGTCAAGGAATTTCAGCGTCTCAAAGAGGAAGAACAGCGTCTTATCGGCTGGTCTGCTAAGCGTGAGCTGTCGAAGATAAACTATCGAATCCACACCGATGCAATCAAGCATAATCTCATACCTGCCGAGATAACAAAGGCTCAGGCAAGTATCATATATGCCAATGAAGCCGATGTGCTGAATGTAGCCATGTTCGGCATGACTGCAAAACAGTGGCGTGACGCCAATCCCGACCTCAAAGGCAATATCCGGGATTACGCCTCCATAAACGAACTTATATGCCTTTCCAACATGGAGAATCTCAACGCTGTATTCATTGAACAGGGAATGCCACAGCATGAGCGGCTCATCAAGCTCAATCAAATCGCCATCCATCAGATGAGCGTACTTGAAAGCGGCGACAACGACAGAAAACTGCTGAAATAGCCCGTCAAAAACGGCTTCATTACGCAGATTGGCCCTCCTGGGTTCAAAAAACTTGCATATATCGACCCCGTTTCGTAACTTCGCCGCCGCAACGGAATCATATCCGTCAGGAAAGAAAGACACACATCGGCAATCGCCGGAATAAACCGGACACCGCTGAACAATTCCGTTTTTTCTTTTGTTGGAAAAATATCAAAGTGGTTAGGTGGCAGTAGCCCTGACCCCACGCGGCAACGCGAAGCACCGACCCGGCAGGGCGGTGACGGTTGACGCACCCCTGCCACACCCCTTGCGACAAGGGCGATTATTCATTAATCGGAGACATATCAGGAAAGGACTGAAAACATAATAACGAGACCTCGCCAAAGGCATGTCAGGAAAGACATATCGGCGCGGCCCCGCTTTTTTATTGCCCGTCCGGAAGGGCAGTAAGGTAATCAATCCATCTTCCTTTCATCGAAGTTCTGAAACTCGTCATGAAAGGAGCGGTCGAGGATTACCTCACCGAATCGGGAGTGATGGCCGCTATTGCCGCCATTCCCGCAAAAGCGACGAAAAAAGACAATGAAGGCCTTAACGCCGAAGAAGCCCTTGACTTTCTCAACGCCAACGGCTATCCCATCAAGAAAGGGCAGCTCTACAAGGAGACGAGTGCAAACACCATTCCACACAAGAAGTTTGGAAACAAACTTCATTTCAAGGCACAGGAACTTCTTGCATGGGCTGAAAGCAAGCTCATTGACGGCAACGCCGTAGGCGTACTTGACTCTAATGACAAGCCGAAGAAGAAAGGAGGTAGCCGATGAAAAAAGAAACCGAATCATCAGTAAAGACAGCCTCAAAGCCAAAAGGCAATAAGAAGAAAACCTCCGTCAAAAAGAAAAACAATGATGTCAGTGATACACCTGCAATCAGAGGTACACAAGTGACTTGTCACGAAGATAAGGAAGTGACAAATCATGCGTCTGACCAACTGACCAATCAGTCAGTACCGCCAGCACCGTCGGACGGCTTGATTGCAGTAACGGTTAACTCCCCGACATCCAACAACTTCCCCGTTGAAGTCCTGCCGTCAAGATTACAGGAAATCATCAGAGAGGCAAACGCCACTCTCGGTCTCCCCGTGGACTATATGGCGGGAGCGATACTCTCGGCAATGGCGGCGGTAATCGGCAACACCCATCACGCCGAGGCAATGACAGGATGGAAAGAATATGCCATTCTTTTCGTTGCCCTTGTCGGATGTCCCGGAGTGTGCAAGAGCCATCCGCTGAGCTATGTCATGCAGCCGCTAATCGACCACGACGCGGAGAAAGCGGCACAGTTCGCCGAGGCGTTGAAACGCTATAATGCCACGATAGAGCTGCCGCCGAAAGAAAGGGTTGCCAACGGCTACGACCTCAATCCCGTCGAGCCTTGCCGGGTGCGCGATTATCGACATAGCGTGTGAAATTCACCATTTCATCGTTGAAATTGAAACAGTAGAAATTACCGCCGTCCTTGTAATTGAATACAAAACCACACACACGGTCGTTGGCGAGCTTGTCGATCTTGACATTCGCAATTACCTCAAAAGGTTTCTTAACGTCAAGAGGTGCATAGCAGTGCGTCTCGAAAAAGGTATTTTCTCCGACTTTTGTTGCAACTCCACTCATAGCTGTGAGTAACGCACCCGCAGCCTTGTTTTCTCCTTTGGACTTGATTGTCATCACGCCCTTGTCGATTACTGCCGAACCTTTGTTGCTTTCAAAAGCACACTCAGTCCAGCCCAGTGAGTTTGCGTCGAATGTATCGACAAAACTCTGTGCGAATGATGCCGCTGACACCGCAACCATCATGCACAATGAAAGAATTGTTCTTTTCATGAGTTGTTTTTATTATGTTATTAGATGCTGCTTGCTTTTCCGATACGAGTTTGCAACTCTTCCACCATAGGCTCCAATTCCTTTGGCAGTCTGTCCACTTCATCAAATTCTCCGTGCCGAGCCTGCATTGCACCCGCCACCTCTGATGATATTTTGATTTGGAATGCTACTCTGTCAGGAGTTGTCACGTCTCTGACTGTTACGCGATTGCGAAGCTGCTTTTCCGACATATTGAATGTCTTGTATTTCCATGGAGTTTGGAGATAGCCACCATGAAAATCAGTTGTTTCAATTTCGGGGAAATAGTTGAGTAGAATTTGATGAAGTAGTTTCCATGCGGCCTCACTATTGACTTTGCCTTCGCTATCTATTGAATAGTATTGAGGGTCAAGAGTGATTGTCATATACTTGTTCACAAGACCTGATGAAGCAGAACCGCGATAGAATCCGTCCTGCATAAGGTTGAACGAAAGTGAATTTCGTTCATCTCCGCCGTAAAACTTTGAATTTGCAGTGGTGTATTCATTGCATTCTACACGAATTATTGCAACTTGGTTCTTCTTTGGGGGCCGAGTGAACTCTCCATAGCCGTAGCCAATAAGATTATTGTCTACGTAAATTGCTGCTTCCTGCGGTTGGACCGAGACTTTAATGTGTCTAGTCCTGAAAAATCTTGACTAAAAAGTTAAAGATTTTAACGGACAATGAGTGAAGAAATCAAAAAAATC
>CANQRV010000122.1 GCA_947626355.1 uncultured Muribaculaceae bacterium | reverse complement strand
TGTATCGGGGCATATATCGCATCCTCGGCCCATTTCACAACCTCAATTTTACGCCATTTACTGAATATCCCTATGTAAGCATTGCCATGCTGAGGGACATGGTCATGTGAAGCCAACATACGGATGGAGATATGAGGGGATGGAGGATTTGGAGGATCTTGTCGGTGAATGCGACAATTGTCATCAGGCTATACGCTACGCACATCTTATATCTCATCCGGATTGGGGATTTATCACTGTAGGATCTCAATGCGCTGAAAACCTTACTTCTGAATATGGGTTGTCTGAACGAGAAGAAGAGGCTAAAAAGCTGGCACAACGATACAAGCGTTATCTAAATTCTCCAAAATGGAAACACCGTAAGAACGGTTATTTCATGGATTTTGATGATTACTATATTAAAATCTGGGATAATGAAGATTACTGCAAGCTTGAG
Source organism: uncultured Muribaculaceae bacterium (assembly GCA_947626355.1). GTDB lineage: Bacteria > Bacteroidota > Bacteroidia > Bacteroidales > Muribaculaceae > Lepagella. The sequence continues at coordinate 3,506 of CANQRV010000122.1, read as the reverse complement.
ATTGTGCTCCCTTTGTGGAATAGACAAACGCTGGAACATCGTTATGAGAAGATATGCAGCAAACAAAAATATGCAACGCTTGATGATGCGAAAACACAAGCGTTCAAGGTGATAACTGACGGTTCTTTAATCAAATACTGTGAGCGTCATTATACGAACGATACTCCACACAAACCAGTTTCCGGGGGATACGACAACTATGATTGATATAATATCAATATTACAGTTCAGTACATGTTTCGTTCAGGATCATTATCCTTATTCTTTTATCCAGGTTACGGCTCCTCCTTCACGGTATTTTGCACAGAAAGAATAAGTTTTATAATTGGGTAAAGCTGTAGAGCCAACTATAAGTTGTCGCTCTGCTGAGATTAACCAATACATAGAATATCCTTTCTTACGGAGAAACTTTTCAAGTATTTCTCTGCGGATATGTAATCCTTTTGGGATACCTGCACGATAATATACTGTAGCGGCGTAGAACGAAGCTAATTTATCATCCGTTCCATAAGTAAAACAAGCATGTCTCTTAAAATGAAGATCCATGGTATCCATAATTTCTGGACAAGGTAACATATTATTTTCCCTATACTCATCTGCAAGCCCCATAGTATCTTCCTGAAGTTGGGTAAAGTTTGATAGCATTACACTACATGGACATTTACCGTCCACAGCTGCAACATCTGTCCACACTTTATGATCTACATTGACATAAGGTAACATCCAAGGATATTCAAGCAGACGTATAGACGAGCATTCTCCAGATGGTAATATATCTCTTCCAACGAACTTTTGTTTTTTTATCCACGCTTCAAAATTATGCGCATCCTCATTACGTACAAAAATTGTATCATAGGATAAATAGGCATCCTTATGCTCACCGTTTGTGGGGTATTCGGAAAATGTCTTAGATAATAATATCCATTTGTTGTTCTCTCCAACAAAAAAATGTTTGCATTCAGCAGTTGTGACAGGTTGCTCTACCCAATCACAATCTGTCATGCTCTTATCTATTACAAAAGGCATTTGCTTATCCAGAATATCGGCCAAATCATCATCATCAATTAATTCATTCTCAGCTGGCAACGTAACATCAAAGTCATTAATTGTGGATCCATACCATGGGAAAGGAGGATTTAATATATGAGTATTTCCTATAGAACCATAGTGCCACCTATCTAATACAGCAAAATGATCCATCAGTCGTGCCTCTACAGCAAACAATGCTTTCCATTGATATTTCTTTCCTATTCGTTCGCGTTGATTATCATAACGTCCATGAGAATATATCTCATTGTCGAGTTCTCCCAATTTATCATTCCAACCTATTGAATTGATTTCTTGAGCTACCATAGATTGCAACATGGCGAGTGATAGCATAGATGGATTCCCATCTTGACCATGTCGCAACTGGGTGTAAATATGACTTTCGCTATTAGAGTTAAATCCTAAAATATAGCGATGGAAATCGGAAAAACCACATAGTGAATTCCAAAGTGTTCTTGAACCATTGCTATGACCAAAGTAATCATCTTTGACATCTATTGTGTGGAGGGGCAACTCTGCTTGTGGGATGTAAGGAGGAAGTGCTTCAGAAAACAGGTGAATTCCTTCTTTAGATAATTGTGTGATCAGAAGTATTTTCAACAACCATTCACGAACCCTTATATCTTCTATTGGCTGTTTGTTTTTGAAGTAATTGTCATGAACATGAATGGATACCATCTTGGAAAGTTCGACGTCATGTATTAATAATAAAGCGCCATATATAGCATTATACACACCCTCCAAGACATATGTATCTTTAGTAGCATGAAAATTGTTAATCAACAATTCAAACAAGTCTTCATGCTTACAAAGTATACGGCAAAGTTTACGTTTGGCATGAGCCCTTATCACAGGATGAGATGAAGCACAACACCATGACAATAGATAGGCTTCTGTTTTATATTCTTGCTCATTCTCCGGATCTGTATAGAGTACCGATTCTGCATAATGTTCATTGACAACAGAAGTCCATTTGAAATCAAAGTCGGCTTGACCAAGTGCGTTTAAAGACCTGTGTAGAGTTCTAAGGAAGCCTTTGATCCTGTTTAGAGGTACACTGAAAATGAAACGATAACCTAAAGTTCTCTCAGCATCATGCCAAAAATCATCTAAGAGTTTCTGCTTGACTGGCTGAAAATGCCATTCCAATCCTTCGATAAAGCATTGTTGTAGCAGAGCATCATTTCGTAGAGTACCTTCTTCTATAATCTCTGTATCATTAAATTTTTCAGGCCAGAGTACTGTTAAGTAAGTTAAAAATTGATAGAATCCCTCTGTGCAAAATGTTTTTTGATCACTGCATTTAATCCACTCTTTGAGTTGAGTGATTTTTGAATTTTTATCCGATTTTGTTATTAGAAAAGCAATGACTCGAATAACATCCTCCATTTGCTCATATTCAAACTTTACGACAGCTTCTTCATCTATGCTATTTGTTAGATGATACCAATCTGCTAAAAGCAACCCCTGTGCCATCAGATTATAAAGAAGCGACTTACTCCAAGTACGGTTTTTACAAAGTTGATTGGATATGGATCTTGCCTTTTCCCGGGTAATGGGATGAAATCTATAAGTAAATACCGACAGGTGTGCTAAACGGCATAGATAATTCCAGGTTATATTTTGTTCCGGATCGACATCAATGGCTTCAGCTATAGTAGTTTCACGCATAACGATATATTGCCTATATAATACACCCAGTGATCGTAACTGATTTCTGTGATAATAAGGCGTTGAAGCATAAGTCTCGCAGAAGATATTCAAGAAAAGACCATTTTTAAATCCAGAAAGGCTTTTATCATAAGTTATGCCATAAGCTTCAAAATATTTATTTACAACATCATGACTATTTTCTAATCCTGGCAAGTATTGCATTCTATACCCACACCTATTTAGCTCATATCGCTCATGAAAAGGTTTTCTAACAGTTACAACCAAAGCTAAGTTGTCATATTTATCGATTTCACGTTTCAATAATTCCAAACCATCGCGCCAATAAGAATCATTAAGACCCTCATTAAGTGCATCTATAATGAGAATAAAACGTCTCGCACCGATATTTTTAGCATCTGTTTCAGCCTTCCTCTGTAATTCTTCTAAATAGTTTTCATGTTCGAAATTGAATATTTTACGAATTTCGCCAATGATGCCTCCTTCGTTTTTACCGAATTGAATGCCAAAACACAGATATATATTTGTGTCTTTGATGAGTCTTGAGGCAATGCTACATATATTGTGTGTTTTCCCGCTACCAGCAGGACCATAAATACAATATACTTTTTCTTGTCTTTCTATTACATATTGGATACTCTCTCGGATTTGCTTCCAAGACAACCCTTGTTTATTCAAGGCATCTTCTACAATTTCCCATTTTGAAGCATCAAGTTAAGTACATGACAAAAATTTGAAAACATCGAATTTAGGAGTATAAACCGGACGCAGGAGTATGGTCGCAATCT
>CANQRV010000121.1 GCA_947626355.1 uncultured Muribaculaceae bacterium | reverse complement strand
GATTTTTTTGATTTCTTCACTCATTGTCCGTTAAAATCTTTAACTTTTTAGTCAAGATTTTTCAGGACTAGACACCACTGCTGTGTCGGATGAATGATATAGTTTCATTGCGGCAACACTCCTTTTTCCCTCATATAGCTGGTAAGGTCTTCCATGAGGTAGCGTGAACCGAAAGTGTGCAACACGTCATACGATGGTATAATATAGTCGTACAGGATGCCGGATTGCTTCAACCGTCTGTAGACCTCGCGTTGACTCATCTTTAATACCTGCGCGAGTTTGCTGATGCAATATGTTACAAAGTCAAGGGTCTTGGAATCCATTTAATGAAATATTATAGGAATCCAGCAGATATGGGACATACGCCCGGAATCTGAGGCTTCCATTCCTTTATTACATTGTTATGCTGCAAATGTAATGAAATTTTCAGGAATAAGCAAACATAGGCAATTCACAGGATCCGGAACCGGGCTGCCTGTCATCATGCCGGGACGCGCGTGTCGGTGCGGCTACCGGCTGCTGCGGGCGCGGCGCCGCAGCCTCAGGAAGACCGCCAGGTCGACCAGCAGCGGCACGAAAGCTGTGGCGCACAGAGTCGGCAACCAGTATCTGCTGATGATTGATTCTTTGTTTGTATCCATATCGGGGAGTTTTTGTTATCTTTTTGTGAAATTAATGAAAATCCGTCACATTGCCAAATATTTCCTGCATTTTTAGAGCATTTTTTGATACACAGGTATGGGAGCATGATGGAGAGGATAGCAGTTGGAAAAATATACGTCCCCGGCCCGGAGGCCGGAGACGCGATTGCTGATAGATATATTCTATCGGGCCTGCTGTATCACCATGGTTGTCTGCCGTCCTTTATCCTGAGGATGTTGCAGTGGGTGAGTGGGGGCAGCATACCGGGCTTCTCGTTCCAGTCCGGCTCGCCGGGCTTCCTGCCGGGAGAGGTGGCGAAGACCGTATCTTCCGGATGGTTGTGGATATATTCCTCCCGCATCTTCTTTATCTGCCTGTCGGTAGGCATGTTGAGGGGGCGTATTTCGTCCTGTTGATATCCAAACTGGAGGTCGGCGAAATTGCATAGTGCCACTGTGTCGCGCAGAATCTCTTCCGGAATCGGCGCCGAAAGCCTGTTTGAATTTAGATATGCACCCGTATACCATACTTCACCGTCAGAGCCGAGGTACTTTCTTGCCACCCCTGCCCAGTCTATTGACGTATAGCTGTTTTCACTCAAATTTACCATGGCATTGGTTATTGCCGGACATTCCCCTCCCATGTTTCTGTTTGCCCATATCTGGAACCGACGCTCGGGCTTGTCGTAGTTGTCCAGTTCAGACACCGAGGAGGGAACACGGGTCAGCATGTCGTTCTCCACGATATAGATCCATTCTGTATTTTTGTTGAAGAGGCCGTCGGGAAGGCTCCTGAGCTTTGTCCCGTATATCACGATCTCGGTCAGCCTCGGATATTCCGCGAAGTATTCCGGCAGCTCGCCTCCAAAGTTATACCGCAGCTCAAAGTTGTGGAGGCTGTCGAGACCTCCGAGATAGTCGGGAACAAGGACTCCCGGCTTATCGTAGTCATGGTAGGACAATAGCCTCAGTTCCGTTACTCTGAACTGCTGCGAATCCTCGTGGAATTTCCATGTCACCTCAGGCACCATGTCTCCTATGTACTCACCCTGCAGCTGTTTCTCAAGGAGCCACAGGTGAATCTCGATGTATGTCTTACCCTGCATGCTATCGGTGGGCACCCCTAACTCCTGATGGACAAGTCTGGTCATAATGGCGCTGTCCTGCTCGTTGAACAGCCGGTGTACAGGCTCATCCGGCGGCTGAGGCATCAGCTCTTCTGACTCGGCGCATCCTGTCATCATAAGGATGACAGCGAGCACACAAATGCATAATAAATGTTTCATGTGGAAACTTTGTCAGTTGTGGTTATTGTTGTTTGAAATCTCGAAAATAAGGCCGAATGAGCCCTATATGTTTTCAGTATTGCACTTTGGTTACTCCTCGATGATATACTCACCGACGTAGCAGTTGCCTTTGGCGGTGTTGACCATGATGACGTAGTAGCCGGGGCGCCAGCCGACGGTCATCTCGAAAGGATAGAGCGTCAGGGCCGACATGCGGTTCTCCTTGCCTGTCTGTGTCTCCGTGACGGTGACCTTGGCCATGCCTTCCGACCTGGGAAAGGTGAAATGGAGGGTGCCGTCGATGAAGACGCATTCCGGATCTGTCGTCAGCTCTAAATTACTGTTAGGGGTCATTTTCCTTTGATCTTGTAATACAATCTTTTTTCTTTTGTCTGTCCGTGGCCTTATGATTGTCGGTGTGGCATTGAGGCCGAAGATGGCTAGGAGGAGGAGGGTGATTGTCAGGGTGATTTTTGGATGTTTCATAGTTGTTGGTGTTGATGATAACGTTTGCAAAGTTATATAAGGGTGAGGTGATTTCCAAATTTGAGGCCCTATCACGGCTTTATATAATATAAAGATAATCAATGAGTTGGGTATGCGTGATAGATATTGATAGCTATCAAGCTGGTTAAATTCCTTATTTATAGCGGTTTTATATTCGGGATGATAGATGCATTCGGGCCGATGATGGGAATTTTTTAGTAATCCGGAGGCATTGTCGTTGGCGATTTCGGGAATTATGACTAATTTTGGGCCATGATAGGAATCTCTAATGTCGCTGATTTAGCCGTGAGATGGAAATGCCGGAGTGGAAACATGCCGAAGGCATGTCCCTATAAGCCGGATACCGATATCAGTGACATTGTAAATTTAAGATCATGATACGTCTTCCACAATATGTTATTGCAATTTTCTGTTTCCTCCTTATAGCTGCTTGCGACAACACGGATAAAGTGTCGCCGGCGCTCGACAGGGCGCAGGCCCTTCAGGACGATCATGCCGACTCGGCATTGGGGATACTCGACAGCCTACAGATTGAGGATATGGAAGATGATGCCATAAGGGCGAGGTATGCTCTTCTGAAGACATATGTAAAGGCAAACCTCCGGCAGCTCACCGTCGGCGACAGCAGTCTAATCGATATCGCCGTGGATTATTATGATAAGGAAGACATGGCAGACGAGGCCACGAGGGCCAATTATTATAAGGCCGACATCACATATTCTGCAGGTGACTATGCCGGAGCGATGTCAAATGCTTTGAAATCGCTTGAATGGAACGAGAAAGCGAACAATCAGCGTTTCAAGGCCAAGACATACGATTTGATCTCGGATATCTATACGGCTGTTTTCAACTATCCACAGGGTATCGCTTATGGAAGAAAGGCAGCTTCTTTATTCTCTGCGCAGGGTCTTAGGAAGAACCAACTCTATTCCCTGATGAAGGTGGCGTATGCTTATGCGCATGATGATTTCAAGGAAGACAAGGCCGTGGCGCTTCTCGACAGCCTAAGCGGGAATTTCATAGATGCCGACTCTACGGCGCTTGGTATGCTTCATTATAGATATCGGTATCCGTTGAGCTCGTTGGAGCGGCATCAGGAAGCATACGAGCATTACCGAAAGGCCATTTCCTATTGGAATGATATCGATTTGTTTGGTGATAATCCTTTAGTGGCAGATATGTTCACCAATATCGGTATTTACGATAGTGCTTCCTATTATCTCGAACAGGAGCGGATTATAAATCCAGACTATGATAATGACCTCAACTATCATTCCGCACTTTGTGCTCTTGCCGACAGCATAGGTGACATATCATTATATAATAAGGAGCTCAGAAGAGTTTCCGAGCTGGAACGTGAGAATGTCAGATTCGCGATGCGCGACGAGGTGTCGCTCATAGAGCGCGATTTCGAGCATGATCGCGCCGAGAGGGAGCATCTCAGCAACGAGAGAATCAGACTGGGCATTATATTCACCTCTGTCATACTGGTGATTGTCGGTGTATTTATTGTTTTATTTGTTCGTCAGCGTCATAGACTCAAGGTGCTGGAGCTCCAGCAGAAGGAAGCCGAGACCCGGCAGCGGAACGAGGAGCTCCGGCAGAAGGAAGCCGAG
>CANQRV010000120.1 GCA_947626355.1 uncultured Muribaculaceae bacterium | reverse complement strand
CTGTATCGGGGCATATATCGCATCCTCGGCCCATTTCACAACCTCAATTTTACGCCATTTACTGAATATCCCTAATTTATTGTATGAACTGGATCTTTTTACTTCTTGCAGGACTGTTTGAAGTCAGTCTCGCGTTTTGCTTAGGCAAGACCAAAACATCTGTTGGTACTGAATTTTATTGTTGGGGTGCAGGTTTCCTCATGTCAACGGTTCTTAGTATGTATCTGTTAGCCAAAGCTGTCCAGACATTGCCTATAGGTACAGCCTATGCTATTTGGACTGGTATTGGTGCAGTAGGCACAGTCATCATGGGGATAGTTTTTTTCAAAGAACCCGCTACTCCGATACGACTATTCTTCATCTTCACGTTGATTGCATCTATAATCGGTCTGAAGCTTGTAACAAACTGAAGCATTTAAGCTATAACCCTGCTTTTAGGCAGACAATCAATGTAATGGCTTATAAATGCAGGTCGAAGAAATGGGTGGCATAAGTGCCACCCATTTCTGTGTGATGAAATCGGAATATTTCAGAACCTTCATTATCTATCAGCAACCTAATGTTGTGCTCTTTGTCCATGTGTTTGATAAATATATCAATATCGTTGTGGATACACGACTCAAAGCAGACCGAGGCATCCACATACCAGCCACATTTAATGCAGTTCAGCATGTATTTTGAGCGAAACAAAGATATTATTTCAACCACATGATTTCTTTTCCATCAATCAGAGAATATTTTTAAGATTAGCGAATGAGCCAATAATGTAGTCAGCACCTGCATTTTGCAGTTCGGCTATAGTTCCATTTCCGTATGTCACACCTGTAGTCTTGCACCCTGCTGACTTACCCATAAGGATGTCTACGCCGGCATCGCCAACAACGAGAGTCTCGTTGGCTTGCCACCCCATTAGGTTGGAAATAGTGAGAACTGGTTCGGGGGATGGTTTTCCGTTCTTGACGTTGTCACCACCAATAATCATGTCAAACAGAGTCGACATTTTCAAACTGTTGACTATTTCTTCAAGCGAGAACCTGTGTCGGCTACTCGCAATTGCCAAATTATATCCGCTGTCTTTCAATTCCGTCAGCGTTTCGGGCACTCCTTCAAATGGAATAATTGCGCCCGGGGTATTATACGTCTTGAAGAGGCGCTGGTATGTCTTAGTGTATATCTCGCCAAGACCCGCTCTATCAGGAAACAGTTTTGACGGAATTTCATGTAATCTTAACCCGATAGTCGATTTGCATTCTTCGCGTGAAGGAGCCGGCAGATCAAGTTCTTTGAATGTTGCAAACATGGTTGCAAGAATGACCGGTGCTGTATCTACAAGAGTACCATCGAAATCAAATATTATGTTCTTAACCATCATCTTTTAATTAAAGTTCACTTTATCCCTTGTAGTTGCGTTTTATCTCGTCGATTGATTTGCCGCCGATACTGAAATTCTCATCTGGCAGTTCCTTGATGGTGACAGTGAAGAACTACTCCGGAATATGGGTTATCTCGGAGGCTGTTGAAGTAAGTCGTTCAATCAACAGCTTCTTTTGTTCAGCGGTCAGTTTGCCGCTCTCTATTGATATGTAAGGCATTTAGTTATAAGACTTTTGGCGGTTTGACATTATGGTATCAAAGTTGTTGCGACCCCAGTTGATGAGGGCTTCGACGTGTGGTAAAAGGGTTCTACCGAAGTCAGTGACGGAATATTCCGTGCGGGGCGGCACGTCCGGGAACAATTCGCGGCGGATTATGCCATCGGCGGTCAGTTGGCGGAGCACCTGCGACAGCACCTTCTCCGATACCGACGGGATGTTGCGGTACAGCTCATTGAAGCGCACCGGTTCGTTCTCGGAAATCTTCACGAGAACCACCAACGCCCACTTGTTGCCGAGCCATTCGAGCATCGGGGCAGCTTTACAATATTCGTAGTCCAGTTTTTTTGCCATATCCAGTCGTGCAGAACAGATTGATAACGAGTGAAACAAACTTTTCGGTAAGGGTCAAACCGATTGGTAAGTTGTTGCTTTGGCTCTGATAATCACCTAATTTTGCGTTACAAAATTAACAAAAAATATCGAGATATGCTATATCCTGAACTACATTTTACCGGGCAGGTATGGCGACCGCCATACGAAGCCAACTCCCAGCTCCTGCAACTGACCTCCGGCTGCACATGGCACAAGTGCAAATTTTGCAGCCTCTACCACGGAACGCCCTTCCGAATGTCGCCTCTTTCAGAGGTGGAGGAAGACCTGAAGGTAATCCGCCAGTGGCAACCACGCGCACGGCGAGTCTATCTCACCGGAGCGAATCCTTTCGCGTTGAGCTACAATAAACTAATGGATGTCGCCCTTCTGTTGCGAAAATATCTGCCTTACATGGTGTCGTTCGGAATGTTCGCCCGCGTCACGGACATAACACCCAAGACGGTTGAAGAACTGAAGAATCTCCACCATCTGAAACTCGACAGCATCAACATAGGCATCGAGACCGCCCATGACCCGACATTGGAGCGGATGAACAAAGGCTATCATGCCTCCGACATTCTTGAACAGCTTTCAAAACTCGACGAGGCTGGAATACGCTACAACGTGTTCTACCTCAACGGACTCGGAGGCAAGGGCAACGGCGAGGCAAGCGCGATAGCGACCGCCGAGGTGCTCAACAAACTGCATCCCTGCATCATCAACATAGTGTCGCTGACAATCTTTCCGGAATCGCAGTTATATCAGGAAGTGCAAGACGGCACATATATCGAGGAGCCGGAGATAGAGCGACTGATGGAGATGCGGACACTTATCGACAAACTGAATATACGTGTCAACCTGCTCGGTCACCACATCTCCAATACGGTACCAATCACGGGAGCATTACCGGATGACAAAGCCGCGATACTCCGAGAATTTGATAAGGCGATAGCGCAGTTTCCGGAAAAGGAACTGAAAGCATATCGCAGCAGGATATGGCATCTGTGAAGACTCTAATCCTGTTTCCAGCCTGCTCATTTTGGGCAGGCTTTCTTATGCTTATTCGCCCGATTTTTAGTAATTTTGCAGTTATAAAGCGTATCAACCTCAACATAACACCTCGCAATATGACAAAAGCAGAAATAGCAAACGAAATATCAAAATCGACAGGGATCGAGAAAACTGCCGTTATCTCTGTAATCGAACAGTTTATGACTGTTGTAAAAGACAGCCTCGCTCACGGCGAGAATGTATATCTCCGTGGATTCGGCTCATTTATCGTAAAGACCCGTGCCGAGAAGACTGCCCGCAACATAAGCAAGAATACCACCATTATAATTCCAGCCCACAATATTCCGGCGTTCAAACCCGCCAACTCCTTCAAGGAAGAAGTCGCAAAATAATGAAAGTTGGCACAACTGCGAAAAAAGCTATTTCGGCAATCCTTTTGTTGTTGTTGATGTCCGGTATGTATGGAGCAGTCATAGCCCTTTGCAACCAGTACCTGCGCCGTCATGACCTTCTTTCGCCGATAAGCAAATCCATTCTCATCGCATTGCTGGTAATTGGGTTCTATCTTATATACAGATGGTTCAGCAGAAGAATCGATGATTTATCCAAGAAAGAAGCAGATTATGGAAAATGAGTATGAAGAATACGGCGAAAATCCCGTTGGAGATATGATGACCGATTACGATTATCACATCAACACGGGCGAATTGCCGGAACTATTCGATGAAGAATCAGTTGACGATTTCATCGCCAACCTCAATGACTGGGATTGACTACGAATAGGAACTGTCACCGCCCCATAATCCTGTTGATAAACACAAGACAAAATGGCCTTTATCTCCTCCAATTCATATAGAGACAGAAAGTGGTATGACAAACGTCGCCAAATAATCAAGCGCGACAACAACACGTGTTGTCGATGCAAAAGATGTCTGCCAGATGACCAGTTACAAGTTCATCATCTTCATTATTTTGAGGGACGAAAGCCTTGGGAATATGAAGATTTTGAACTTATAACACTATGTAGGGATATTCAGTAAATATTCAACTGGTTGTTTGCCAATGTCATAGATATTTTGTAACTTTACAAAGAACCC
>CANQRV010000119.1 GCA_947626355.1 uncultured Muribaculaceae bacterium | reverse complement strand
TCTCTCCGGACTTTGAACATATATTAACATTTAACAATACAAATCCCAGTCAACATTTTTCAGGACGGGTCAGGGCTCTCCAACGTGAGATATGAAGACTGGCGCCCGGGTAGCAACTCAATCGAGGTGGTTGTCAAAGGCGACTTCGACAAGAGTATGGCTGACTTCCGTGTTCTGTGTCTTGACAAAGACAATAAGATTGTATTCAACAACATGCTTTCAAATAATACGGATACAAATCACAAGCTTGTCAGCGGTTGGGTTGCTCCCGATAATGCCGGAAAATGGGGAAGCGTCGTTAGATTCGTTCTCGTTTCAACCGAAGTCGGAGACCCTCTTAAAACCGGTGACATATACAATCAATAGTAGTCGAAGAACCTATTGTTATTACCCTTGCTTCACTCCGATTATAATCGGAGTGAAGCAGACATTATGTGAAGCATATGAATATTAGAATTATAGGCATCTTGACAATCGCGCTGATGGTGGAAAGTTGTTCTGCCAGTTCTCACAAATGCGATAAAGGTACGACGGTAATGGATACACAAAAGGATGAACATGAAATAGCACCCCGAAAAGTCTCCGATGTGTTCTCATATTTTGATTGGACAGACGGCAACGTAATCTACCGTCTTAATTCGCATAAGGGGGATGACGACAATCACACAGGTGCTTATCATTCTTCTCCCCGATGTGAATCGTATGAGTGTTACGAATTCAGAGGTGAAACCTTGCTTGAAGGAGGGTATGGCATATGTATTGAGGGATATAATGAAAACTCATGGCATTCAGTAAACGGCGATGCGGAAGCTGTGGAATATCAATATGTAGGATGTACGGTTACTTTGCTCCCAGATATGGATGCCCTGGTATTCCTTAATGAGACAGACGATGGGATTGAAAATATTCTTATCCCTGTACGTTACCCGATGCTATCGCCCGACCTAATACTTAAGAAGGTAATGGAAGATGATTATATCAAATATATGCTATGTGGCAGATTTAAGACCGTAGATGGCAGAACTGTGACATTCGATTCCGAGACACGGAAGGCACAAGGAACTTTTTTCGGTGATTCATCATTTGAAATCGTGACTCTTGATTTAACTCCAGTACCGATTATTAAGATTAAAGAAAAGTATTATTTCATCGAAAAACTTGATGGACCGATTAATCTTCTACAAGTCGACTTGGAGGAAGGCAACGGAATGGGGTTGAACTTGACAGGAGATAAAATAGTTCTCACGCGCTTAGATAAAGATTATTGGCCGGAATTGACCCGTAAGGTTCTTACAGTTTCGGAATTATATAAATATGCCGGTTATAATCCTACGCCTCGGTACGATATTTCTGGAGAGCAACTGAATCTACATCGAAAAGATTTATTCGCCCGTATGCGTGAGAGTGTTATGGCGAAATATGATTATCAGGAATCTAAGCTCCCCGATGCAGCAAAAATCAACGTTCAAATACTCCAGATGCTTGAGAATGATAACATTTGCAACTGACTCGATAATGTTACTACTACATATATAATATAATTTTTAAGGGTAATCCAATAAAGAATCACCAATCAAAGAATGAAATATTTGAGTTTGTTAAAGAACGTATTGGTAAGTGCTCTTCTCTTAGCTTGCTGTGGCACAGGAAAGGCCACAACATACCAGTATACAGGGACTGATTTTATACCATGCAGCAATGTTGAGATCCTTACCGGTGAAGCATGGACCGACGGTGAAGCGATCTATCGGTATCAACAGATACAGCAACCGTCTGATGCGGGTTCTGTTCATACGGATTCTGCAAAATATAAATGCTTTACCTTCAATGGCGTTACTCCGTCAGAAGATGATTATGACAGGTATCTTTATTTAGAAGAACTTTCCAATGGACGATGGAGATCTGTCGATCTAAATGATGGCCGATATTACAGGTATGCGGATTGCAATTTATCGTTTGATAATACCAGCGGTGTTCTGATTTTTCGAGATTCGTGCACTGGAGAAATTATAGATGTCTTAATTGCCCTTCCAGAGAAATATAATACAGATGAGGCAAAAGCATTTAAGAAATATGTAGAAACTGACATGACAACTTTCTTTCTTGAAGGTGAATATACTACAAGAGAAGGCAAGACTGTTGCCTTCGACCCTGAAACTTTCCGTGCAACAGGTACCCTCTTCAACAGCAAATCATTCAATCTCGGCTCTGTGTCAAATAGACCGGTACCGGTTTTGATAATAGATAACCAAGCATACTATATTGAGAAAACTCATCAAGGCTTAAACCTAATCCCTTTACAAAATTTCGATGGGGAAAGCTATAACTATATTAAAGGTGGTGATAGCATAGAACTGATGCGTACTGACGATGATTTTTGGCCGTTACTCACACAGCGCGTTCTTACAAAGGCAGAAATTCTATACTATGCCGGATATAGTTCCGAAGGACCTTATTCCGATGAGGAAATAGCACGAATAAAAGCAGCCTACTATTATATACTTGCAATGATGGCGCAAAGCATCTATGCTCGCCACGGTTATACATTCAAAGATAACAAAGAGGCTCAGCTATGGTTTATGTCCGTGTCGTGGTACAATCCTCAAACAGATGAAGTGCAACTTACCGAAGCGGAAGAGATAAACATTCAATTAATCAGAGCATTGCATAATAGACAATTTGACTGACAATGAAACAAGTAAAAATCTTCAATATTTTAATGGTATTTATACTGCATCTTGCGCCAACTTTTGGCTTTAGTGCGTATGCAATACACAAAAGTTCAGACAATGTTGCGTCTTATACGGTCTTATCAAGATTCGAAGAGCCGCTTGAACTCGCTGCAAGACTCATGTCCGGCGGATGCGGAGAAGTTCCCGACGGTTTTGAAGGTATCTATGAAATTAGGTGCTATTCTAACGATGGTGAAATAAAACCTTGGGAAAAGATTAGAGAAGAAGTTGGTTACATTATTTATGACTTTAATGGCGACGGCATAAACGAACTGGCTATCGGCACTAATGTCGTTCCTTACCCTAACAGCCCCCGTAAGACCATGATTCTTGCTCTTTACGCAATGAGCAATGGAAAACCGAAACTTCTATTATCCGGAACAAGTCGAAGATCATGGTACTATCAAGATAATGGATGGTTTTACATGACCGGAGCCGAGAGTGCTGCTCGTGTGATAAGCGGACAGTATTCATATATAAATGGCATATTGAATTGCGAACATTTTTGGTTCAGTTCTCTCAATGCCGGTGGAGAGCATGAGTATTATCATAGCTATTCTGACACTCTTGATCAAAATGCAGCCGTCAAACTGAATTATACAATGGATGATTACAACCTTAACGATGAAAACAATATTGACCAGTCAATATGTCTGGAGTTGATTCCATTTTCAGACTTACGCCCTATAATAGCCGAACATGATGACGAAGGTAAAATACGTTTTACAGCCTCAAAGACATTGAAAGATTTCAAGATCATAGATCTATGTGATGTTATCTATTCCGATGGCAAAATAAATGTAACGGAGAGAGAGCGGCTGAGCATGGTTTTGGAATCCGGACAATCCATTAGTATATATATGCCGTTTCTCGGAGACGGGCCTGAATATGCCATTTCATTTACAGATCCATTGGGAAAAATAATTAAAATGACCGTATCGCTTAGTGGAATGGACGGTTCCATAATATTAAATCAATACAACTGGTAAGTATTCAAATTATAAATATAGCAGGTGATGATAAATCTCATAAATCAAAAACTTGTCAATTCCGACAATTCCTATATACAATCAAATTGTCTTGGAATGTTTTTTGGAAAATCAATTGAAAAAAGAAATCCGAGTTTTCCTATAAAAAGTACCTGTAAATGTAATCTGCTTAAAATCAGATATGGATTTTTTCAGGGCAATCAACTTATAGGTATAAATATACCTATTATTAAATTGCTGAATTTTGTATTTTGCAAGTATTCAAAGATTTGTGAATTATGGGTACAAATTATAGGAAAACTCAGAATGCAGAACGACATATCCGAACAGTCAGTCATTGCCGAAGGGCTGATTGCCTCTGGTCAGATCATCGCAGACGACAGGATTCTGCGACGGCAGCTGGACATGCTGTCGCTGACAATTGATGACGAGAAGCACGTACTTAGGGATATTCAGAAAATATACAACTAATTGTTTGCCAATGTCATAGATATTTTGTAACTTTACAAAGCACCCCCG
>CANQRV010000118.1 GCA_947626355.1 uncultured Muribaculaceae bacterium | reverse complement strand
AACTTGTCAAAGAACTCTTTGGCTTGGCGGTAGATGCCGCTTAGCCTATGGATAATTTTTTAACGAACTATTGTAAAATAATCTGAAATTTTTTTTGCCGAATCAAAAATAATGCCTAACTTTGCACTCGCAATAAGGAAACAACCCCTTGATGCTCCTCTGGCGGGATAGCTCAGTTGGTTAGAGCGTCGGATTCATAACCCGGAGGTCTCGAGTTCAATTCTCGATCCCGCTACTTCTTCAAACGCCGGCAGCAATGCCGGCGTTTCTCTTTCGTTAACCTCTTTAACTTTTATCTCCATTAATTGTTAAACATGATATATGGCCGGGATTTCTCCGGCTGGCGCTCTAATTTTCACCCAGATGGCTACTATGTATGAGACTATAATGGATCTTCCCCTCTTCAAGGGTGTGGGAAAAGACCATGTCTCGTCGTTTCTTGAGAAGACCAACATCAGCTTTATCAATTATGCTCCCGACGACATCATCGTCAAGCCCGGCGACTCCTCTTCCATGCTCCGCTATGTGATCAGCGGATCCGTATGCATAGCCTATCAGAACCGCCTCGACGGCCTGATGGTCACCAGTGTCGGCGGCAAGGGCACCCTCATCGGCGCGGAGCGCCTGTTCGGAATCCACACCAGAAGCTACGGCGCCGTCAGGGCGCTCGACGAGGTCAGCATCATGGCCTTCAGCAAGGAGCAGTATGTCAATCTCCTCAACACCGACTCCATCTATCAGATCAATTTCTACAACTATCTCTCGCTCCGTTGCCAGCGCCGCATCTCCGCCCAGCTCGAATATTCCCACGACACCCTGATCGGTCGCCTCGCCATCATCGTCAGCTCGCTCACTGAGGCCGAGGCATCGGCTATCACGGTCGAGCTTCCCGTCAAGGAGCTCCAGCAGCTTACCCACGACGGCGACGGCCGCGAGATCAACATGCTCGTGAAAGACCGCATCATCTCTGTCGACGGCACTAAATTCAGAATCAACGACCGTTTCCGCCTCCTCGACGAGGCTGCACGCAATAAATACGCCTCTTCGCGCCGTTGAGCGTGCATATATGCATATTTTTTCCTAACTTTGTGCGGCAACGCCACATTCTATAATAATCATAATCATTTTCCCGACCTGACTCATGGCTTCGACACAATCGCTCAAAGTGCGGCTCGCGGCTCTCAGTTTCCTCGAGTTCGCCGTGTGGGGCGCCTATCTGACCTCTCTCGGCAATTTCCTCGCCCGCAACGGCCTTCAGGCCGAAATAGGCTGGTTTTATGCCATCCAGGGCATTGTCTCCCTTTTCATGCCTTCGCTGATCGGTATCCTGGCCGACCGCTGGGTTCCAGCTCAGAAGATGCTCAGCCTCTGCCATCTCCTCGCCGGAGTGTTCATGGCCGGGGCCGCTTCCTACTGCGCCCTGACTCCGGAGATAGCCTTTACTCCTCTCTTCACCCTATATACCCTTTCAGTGGCCTTCTTCATGCCGACTATCGGTCTCGCCAATTCGGTGGCCTTCAATGCCCTTACGAAGGCCGGGCTCGATACGGTGAAGGCTTTCCCGCCGATCCGTGTCTTCGGCACCGTAGGCTTCATCTGCTCGATGCTCTTCGTGAATTTCTGCGGGCCTGACGACGCGCGCTTCCAGACCACCTACATGCAGCTCTTCTCGTCGGCTGCCCTCTCGATCGTCATGGCCGCTTACGCGCTCACGATGCCCGCGTGCCCCGTATCTCGCACGCCTGAGGGCTCCGGATGGGTCGATGCCCTCGGCCTCCGTTCCTTCACCCTGCTGCGCCAGCCTAAGATGGCCGTCTTCTTCCTCTTCAGCATGCTCCTCGGAGTCTCCCTCCAGATCACCAACGGATATGCCAATCCCTATATCACGAGCTTCATCGACATCCCCGACTTCGCCGACGCATGGGCGGCGCGGAACGCCAACGCGCTCATATCCCTCTCGCAGATCAGCGAGACCCTCTGCATCCTCCTCATCCCGTTCTGTCTGAAGCGCTTCGGCATCAAGGGCGTGATGCTGATGTCGATGTTCGCGTGGGTGCTCCGCTTCGGACTCTTCGGAGCCGGCGACCCTGCCGGCCATGTCTGGATGTTCGTGCTCTCATGCATAGTCTACGGCATAGCCTTCGATTTCTTCAATGTCTCCGGAGGCCTCTATGTGGATAAGATGACGAGCCCCTCGATGAGGAGCAGTGCCCAGGGACTCTTCATGATATGCACCAACGGCCTGGGAGCCACGATCGGTACCCTCGCCGCGATGTATGTGGTCAATGCCCTGGTGCCTTCCGGCGCGTTGCCAGAGGCGCAGCTCGCCGGCTGGCGCACAGCCTGGTATATCTTCGCGGCCTACGCCCTCGTGGTGGCTGTATTGTTTATCTTCATCTTCCACGACAACCGTCGCGGCGAGATCTCCGAGGATGTCATCGCCGATCACGAGGAGGGTGGCAGCGGTTTCGTGGCGCCATGATACAGTTTTATGCTCCGGAAGTGATCGACGGGGGCATGCTTCCTCCCCAGGAGTCGGCCCATTGCTGCCGTGTGCTCAGGATGAAGCCCGGCGACACGCTGCGTGTCACCGACGGTCTCGGCAATATCTTTCTGTGCCGTCTCGACGACGCCAATCCCAAGGGTGCGTCGCTCTCGGTGGTGGAGTCGGAAAAGGTGGAGAAGAGCTGGCCCGGACGCATCACTCTCGCGGTGGCCCCCACCAAAAACATCGACCGGATGGAGTGGCTTCTCGAGAAGGCAGTGGAGATCGGCGTCGATGAAGTGGCCTTCCTTGTATGCGACCGCAGCGAGCGGCGTGTCTGCAACGTGGAGCGCCTACGGAAGATCATGGTCTCCGCCATGTGCCAGTCGCTGAAGGCACGCCTGCCGCTGCTTACGCCGATGGTTCCCTTCCGTTCATTCATGGATAGGGAAGGGGAGGGGATGCGCTTTTTTGGCTATTGCGATGAGTCGACGCCACGCCGTGAGCTGGTGAGGGAATACCGCGCCGGCAGCGATGTCACGGTGTTGATCGGCCCGGAGGGGGATTTCTCCCCGGCTGAGGTGGCCGCTGCTATTGAGGCCGGCTATATGCCCGTGACTTTCGGCAACACACGTCTCCGCACGGAGACGGCAGCCCTATATGCCCTCACAGCCATCCACGTGGTCGACGATCTCAGATAATTTATACAAGCCATGGTGGCTGAAATGGCTATGATGGCTAATAACTCAGAAAATCATCAAAATAATGGACATACTGAAATATCTTATGCCTTCGGGCGACAGCAGTTTCTTCCTCCTCGCCGGCCCCTGTGTCATAGAGGGTGAGGAGATGGCCCTCGATATCGCCGGCGAGCTCACGGAGATTACATCCCGCCTCGGCATACCCTATGTCTTCAAAGGTAGCTACCGCAAAGCCAACCGCAGCCGTATCGACTCCTTCACCGGCATCGGCGACGAAAAGGCATTGAAGGTGCTCCGCAAGGTGCGCGAGACTTTCGGCATCCCGGTAGTGACCGACATCCACTGCGCGGCGGAGGCCGCGATGGCCGCCGAGTATGTCGACATACTCCAGATTCCGGCGTTCCTCTGTCGTCAGACCGACCTGCTGGTGGCTGCCGCCGCCACCGGCCGCATGGTCAACATCAAGAAGGGGCAGTTCCTTTCCCCGGCAGCCATGCGCTTTGCAGTGGAGAAGGTGCGGGATGCCGGAGGCAAAGCCGTCGCCGTGACGGAGCGCGGCACCACCTTCGGATATACCGACCTGGTGGTCGACATGCGTGCGTTCCCCATCATGAAGGAGGAGTGCCGCTGTCCGGTGATTATCGACGCCACCCACTCGCTGCAGCAGCCCAACCAGACCTCCGGCGTCACGGGCGGTCTGCCGCGTCTGATATCCACGATCGCCATGTCATCGCTGGCAGCCGGAGCCGACGGCGTCTTCATGGAGACCCACCGCAATCCGTCGGTGGCCAAGAGCGACGGCGCCAACATGCTGCCCCTCGCCGACATGGAATCGCTCCTCACCCGTCTCGTCGCCCTCCATCGCGCCCTCCGCTGACCCGCGATTGGAGAATCGCGGACAGCGCTATCTTTTACAATCGATTCCTGGTGGCACCACAGAAGCAAAAGTTAAATCGCTAATTCACACCGGATTGGCGATTTTTATTTTAGTCACTATCGCCCATAGTCCCTATAATAGTCACTATCTAAATCCCTCTAAATCACATTAAATCGGCTTGATT
>CANQRV010000117.1 GCA_947626355.1 uncultured Muribaculaceae bacterium | reverse complement strand
TTCTTTTTTACAAATATAGCGATTTTTCGTCATACCGCCATAATTGTGTCTGTCTGAAAATCGGGGAGTATTATAATCTTCCCATAATATAAAATATTCAGAAGACAATCTTATCCTTGAGCCTTCGGAATTTATATAAGAAAATAATTTTTCTATGTTGTCCTCTTTTAATGATTCCAGTATGGCAAATAGGTCAAGATACGCCAATTTTAGAATATCCTCGTTTAAATTATTGTTTTGAGTGAGCTGACGCACGGATTGTGAAGCCCTCTCAATAGCCAAGCATACTTCGCTATTATTTCTTTTGGACGTGTTTTTGACCGCAATTAATTTATCCAACAATTCATTCAATGGGATCAGAAATTTTGCTCGGTCAATAGCATTTCCCAAAGTGGCGACCATTTTGGAAATTACCGTTTTTGTATTTTCTTTCCCTTTATAATTTTCTGGCTTTTCCTTCAAAATGAAGCCATCGGCATTCCCATTGCGCAGGAGAAGTATGTTTTCAATTCTGCTTGTGGCGGTGAATATAATCACTTGTCGTCCGAAAGACCCCAAAGGATTCTTATAATCTCCTTTAAGAACTTTAGTAAGTATGCGATAACCGCTTATCTGCTTCATATCATCCTTGCACTCCGCGTCTTTATCTTCCATCAAACGAAAATCAAGGATGATGATATGCGGATTGAAATCATTGACATTCTCAATGATTCTCTTTACGATATCTTCAAAAGTCAATTTGTTGAAATTCTCCCCCATACAGTGGACGACCACTCCATCTGTTTTAGAGAACATCTCTTTGAAAAACTTGTGCCACCCTTCTTTATCATCAATTATGAGTATACGTAATGCCGGAATAACAGAAATACGATCTTTTAAATGGTCGGAGACTTTTTTGCTCTTGATGAGGGAGAGTTTTTCAAGAGTTATAAGGTAATCAAAATATAGATGCCCTTCCAAAGATGATGCATTCTCACTAAAGCCCATAAATGAATTCCATTTGAACAAGCACCATTCATTCGTTAATGAATGAGTTGATTTGAAGGAAGAGGGAATTTTAAGGCCAAGATTATCAAGATATGGTATGTAGTCGCTCGCTACCAAAAACTCCCGTTTGGGAAGTACATGAGACGCAACAATCTTTTTATTGAATCCGATATAATGGATACCTGGAATTTTTAATATATTGGGATAGTCGTAATGCAAGAGGAAATTTGTTTCCGATTCGTTGCCCATCAGGACTATATCAATGTCTGTTCTGCCAATGCTGATGTATTTCAACAGAATCCTCAAGGATAGATTCACACCGCTATAAGATAATGAATTGCTATAGTCAACCACTGTTGGGATAAAAAAACTCATCGGCTGTCTATCCTCTGGGAGATTTAACAATCTTTCAGTTAGGTCATTTCCAAAGATTAGCACCTTATCTACACCCCAATCGGCAGCCAAATTCTGGGGGACTATATTTGTATCGAAGGCAACCAGATATTTCATGTCACTGGAATTTACGAATGTTATTGTCAATAATTGTATTTAAGTCACTCCATGTCATTTGAGGAGTTGCCATAATACTGGAGATAATTGTATCGATAAAGTCCTTCGTGTTGATTTTCCTGCCCAAATTATTAATATACCTTTGTACTTTATCATGATCATATAATGGCGAATCGGGGTCGTTATTGACAAAATATTCTTGTGCCATTTTATTTTGGAACTCCAGCAAAGCATTAAGCCTAAATCTTTTTCCCCACAAAAGTGTATCAATATTAATAACTCCATTCTTTTTACGGTTTTCAAGGAAGAATGGTAAATTATTATACATCAAATCGGCATTCATAATAATCTCTTTGGCACTTTTATTGCTTCCCTCTGTTCCTCCACTGAAAATTACCGTTGGGACTCCAAAATCAGCAAACATTTGCCGGATTGTTTCAAATGTTACATTATCATCTCCTAAAGCGTATGATTTATGAAAAATAATACATTCTGGATTCTCTATGGAGTCAAATATGCTTTCATCAGCTGATTTACCAGAAATCAGTTTTACTGTATCAAATATAATGAACTCTGAAAAAGCGCGCAATTTTTCTTCATTATCCTTGCGTCGCTGTGCTCGGTCGTCAAAGATGTAGATCATTATCGCTTGTAGATTTTAAGTTTATATTTTACTCCTCCTATCTCATTGTCAGATACTTGAACGTCACAGTGAGATAAAATACGATTGACCTTTACTGTGGTTTTATCCAACGCATTGACTATAAGTGAGCCATTCTTTTTACCGTCTTTCATATAGTCACCCTCTAATGAAAAATCACATACGGAAAATAATCTTTCACGTAATTCTTCAAGATCTCCTGATGAGTTTTTCAGTTTTTCAATATTACTAAAATAACTCCCTAAATGAAAGATTTCCAGAATATAATACTCATCTTCGCCAATTAAGTCTATCTTGACTTCTGAACTTCGCGCTTTATGTTTTACTATCCAATTACAAATAGTATTTAATGCACTTAAAAGTCCCACCACATCGCAGTAAACATTTAGGTCAAATCCAATTTCATCAAATTTAGGATCAAATGTCACATTAAAGTCTTTAGGCAGACTGGAAGCAATAGCGTTCCAAATCAATTCGCTGAATCTGTCATCATTATTTAAATCTGTTCTAAATTCAATAACAGACTTAAACATTCTAATATAATCCTTGAATTGATGTCCGTCATTTAATACGAGATTCTCAACTGCAATTCCCGGATTTTGCTCACATAATGCTACAACTGAATGCCAACCGTAATGGATACTCTCAAATTTTGTGTTTTTCCAAGTATATGTTTTAGATACTGAGTTTGAAAATGTAATGAAATTCCATACCTGATAATAGGTCTTTTCATTCACAACAGGACCAGAATTTTTAGGGTAGGCCATATCACTCAGGACACTCTTATTTATTTGCTGCCTTGATATCATTTCCTGAATATCAAAAGGCGTTGAAATATCCCATCTATGAGTATACCATTTGAACCTATCGTCGCGAGAAAAAAGAGCGAGGAACTCTATCATTGTCTGCGGTGAATGTTGTAGGCTAATACTTGTGCCCTGCTTTGCTGAATTTTCTGTTCCTTTGGCAAGAGTAGCCAAGCGGGACTCCAATCGAATTATTAGACTCTCGTTTGAAGAAACTTCACTCTTCATAAAAGAAATGAAGTCGAGTTGGTCTTCAGTCAGATTAAAGGTTTTGCTCATAACTCTCCAATAATTTCTGAATCATCAAATGGAACCTCCTCCCAATCTATGCCGAGGTCTACGGGCGTGCCGCCACCTTCGACTATTTCTTGCTGAAGAGCAGTATATGCTTCTGCCGAGATACCCATCTCCTTTAGAAATATATCCTGAGATGATCCATTCTTTGCATTTACCTTTTCCTTGGGCGAATTCGGTTTCGGAGTCTTTTTCTTTGACATCTCTTTCCATGCCGATACTGCTGCATCAAGGCCATCTTCTTCCCAAATTTCAAGAAGCTTTACTATATCAATATTCTCCGAATTAGTATTGTCGGGGATGCTGTCAATCATTAGCTGCATCGCCTTCTTCCTATGCAATGAAGTTACGTTCTTATTCTTTAAAAAGAATGCGATGAGATCATCCTTGGAGATATTAAAGCTACCCCTGTCGATTGTTTGCTTGGAATCTGCCAAAGGATTCCAATCTTTAAGAGAATCTCCCGGATTAGCAAATTGGATAAACATGGCGAGTTCGTCGGCGGTCTGTTCTATGCCATATTTTTCCCAGTAATCAAGTATCTCCTCCGGCGCTATTTTCAGATTCTGAATACTCAAGCAACGCGAACGCTTGGGCTCAAACTTGGTAATGAGCCAAAAATTCTTACCCTTGTGTCTGCACAATGTCACATAACATTCAGCCAGTCCTTCCGAAATGACCAAGTCATCGGCATTCAAATTATCAAGATTGGAGCAGAGCGACTTTTGTGTAGATTTGCTAATTGCTAATGTAGTTTCTCTTTTATCAATCACACATTTACCCACCAGCTTTTTCTCGCGAGTGACAGCAAGAGTTATCGTAGTGCTGAATAACTCTTGAAAATCAGCTAGAGTATAGGGTTGGACGTATACATAAGACTTGGACTTGTCTGTTTCGTTGTCAACAAATACAAGTTCTTGAAGCGCGTCATATCGAGCTTGTAGCTTACGATATGCAGGATTATTTTCACCCCGCACCATACGGAGATAATTAAGCTTGCCCCCGATAACATTCTCCATCACCGGCTCACCTTTCTTGATATAGCCTTTCTCATGTTTGTATTTTGGATAAAACATTGCATATGCTTTAGCATATCCCTCTTTCTCCCAAATATGCAGAATCCAACGCAAATCACTAAGGTATTTGCGGGATACATTTGCAATGGCGTTAACCGTCAACCCTGTAACTTCCTGCCTAGAACCTGTTTTCTGAAGCCGAGTTTTACTATCATTCATTTTAGTAGATGACAAAAATTGAAATTATGCTGTTAAACATTTAATTTTCAGTCGATTAAATTTGCAAAAGTCCCTGA
>CANQRV010000116.1 GCA_947626355.1 uncultured Muribaculaceae bacterium | reverse complement strand
AAAGCGGGAGAGTAGGTAATCGCCACCTTAAAAAGAGAATCCCTTCGGGTCGCAAACCCGGAGGGATTCATATTATATATGAAGTCAGACCTTATCACGCCGATGGTGATAGATAGAATTTGTTCATGTCAAATATTTTATGTAATTTTGTGAGCCGATTATTTCCAAAGCGCTACGGCCGAAGATGGCCGTCACGTGTCTGCATTGCATCTGATACCTTCATTGGCCTGGAAGTCAGTTGTATACAGCAAAACCGCACAGCCGGCTCCCCGGTTGTCGCATCCTGAATGCTTTTTTTGCGAAAGCTTAGGGAAGCGGCGGCTCTAAAGCCATGTGCTTTCTGAATTATTTATTTTTAACAATTCAACAACTTTTAAAGTGGATACTTTAAGCTATAAGACACAGTCAGTCACACCCGCCACAATAGAGAAGAAGTGGGTCGTGATCGACGCTACCGATCAGGTGCTTGGTCGCCTTTGCTCGAAAGTGGCAAAAATCCTTCGCGGCAAAAACAAGCCCGGCTACACTCCCTACATTGACTGCGGCGACAATGTGATTATCATCAATGCCGACAAGGTGGTGATGAGCGCTGGAAAGATGGAGAAGAGGGAATATCTCCGCTACACAGGCTATCCCGGCGGTCAGCGCACCTACAACCCGGCCTCGCTGATGGCAAAGAGCATCAAGACAGGCGCAAGAAACGGCCGTCACCCCCTCTTCATCAAGGTGGTGAAAGGCATGCTCCCGAAGAACAAGCTCGGCGCCGCTCAGCTCCGCAACCTCTACGTCTACAACGGCGCCAACCATCCTCACGACAATGTGGATGCAATCACAATCGATATCAACAAAATGAAATAATATAGAAGATGGATAAAGTGAATGCAATTGGTCGCCGCAAGGCAGCGGTGGCTCGAGTTTACCTCACAGAAGGCAGCGGCAATATCGTGATCGACAAGCGTCCTCTCGATGTCTATTTCCCCTCTTCTATTCTCCAGTATATCGTAAAGCAGCCCCTCAACACACTCGATGTGGCTGAGAAATACGATATCAAGGCCCACCTCGACGGCGGCGGCTACAAAGGCCAGGCAGAGGCTCTCCGTCTCGCCATCGCCCGCGCCCTTGTGAAGATAAATCCCGAGGACAAGCCGGCTCTCCGCGCAGAAGGCTTCATGACACGCGACCCGCGTGCCGTAGAGCGTAAGAAGCCCGGCCAGCCCAAGGCAAGAAAGCGCTTCCAGTTCTCCAAGCGTTAATCAATCTCGCAGTTTAGCATCTAAATCCCGACGATGGAGCTCCGACATTCTCGCGGGCATCCCTACCTCGGGGTTGGATTTAAACGGATATATTCCAGTTAAATTTAAAAAGAAAGTAAACAACTACAAAAATGGCAACACCCACATTCGACCAGCTTCTTGAGGCCGGCTGCCACTTCGGCCACCTCAAGCGCAAATGGAACCCCGCCATGGCTCCCTACATCTTCATGGAGCGCAATGGCATTCATATCATCGACCTCTATAAGACAGCAGCCAAGATCGACGAGGCTGCCGCAGCCCTCAAGCAGATCGCAAAGAGTGGCCGCAAGGTGCTCTTCGTAGCCACGAAGAAGCAGGCCAAGGAGGCTATCGCCGACAAGGCAGCCTCAATCGGCATGCCTTACGTGATCGAGCGCTGGCCAGGCGGCATGCTCACCAACTTCCCCACGATCCGCAAGGCCGTGAAGAAGATGACAACCATCGACAAGATGACCAAGGACGGCACATTCGACAACCTGTCGAAGCGTGAGAAGCTCCAGATCACACGTCAGCGTGCCAAGCTCGAGAAGAACCTCGGCTCCATCGCCGACCTCAGCCGCCTCCCGAGCGCCCTCTTCGTCGTTGACGTGATGAAAGAGCACATCGCAGTCGCAGAGGCAAACCGTCTCGGCATCCCCGTATTCGGTATCGTCGACACCAACTCCGACCCCGACAGCGTAGACTTCGTGATTCCGGCAAACGACGATGCATCGAAGAGCATCGAGATTATCCTCGACTCCGTGATCGGCGCAATGGCCGAGGGCCTCGAGGAACGTAAGATCGAGAAGATCGACCAGCCCGAGGAGAAAGAGGAGGGCGCACAGGCCGCCACTCCCGGCAAGCGTCGCCGTGTGCGCCGCAACGACTCCCAGCAGGCTCCCGCCGCAGCTCCCGCTCCCGCAGCGGAGCCCGAGAAAGAGGCTGCCGAGTAATACCAATTTAACCAAGTAAAAGAAAAAACAATGGCTGTATCTATAGAAGATAT
The DNA here is from genome assembly GCA_947626355.1 of uncultured Muribaculaceae bacterium. GTDB lineage: Bacteria > Bacteroidota > Bacteroidia > Bacteroidales > Muribaculaceae > Lepagella. Next base: position 2,543 of record CANQRV010000116.1, on the reverse strand, counting down.
CAAGAAACTGCGCCACATGACCGGCGCCGGTATGATGGATTGCAAGAACGCCCTCGCCGAGACTGAAGGCGACATCCAGGCTGCAATCGAGATCATCCGCAAGAAAGGTCAGGCAGTGGCCGCCAAGCGTGAAGACCGTGAGGCTGCCGAGGGCTGCGTGCTCTCAGGCGCCAAAGAGGGCTTCGCCGCTATCGTGGCCCTGAAATGCGAGACCGACTTTGTTGCAAAGAACGAGTCGTTCCGCACTCTGACCAAAGAAATCCTCAACGCAGCTGTCAACGCCGGCGCCAAGACCCTCGACGAGGTGAAGGCCCTCGACATGGATGGCCGCACCGTAGAGGAGCACATCACCGACGAGATCGGCAAGACAGGCGAGAAGATGGAGCTCGGCGCCTACGAGTGCATCTCCGCTCCTTCCGTAGCCTGCTACGACCACCTCGGCAATAAGCTCGCTACCATCGTAGGCTTCAACCTCGAGGGCGTGCCCGCAGAGGTAGGCAAGGAGGTAGCCATGCAGGTTGCCGCCATGAACCCCGTGGCTGTCAACCGCGAGGCGGTGCCCGCCTCCATCATCGAGGAGGAGAAGAACGTGGCTATCGAGAAGACAAAGGCAGAGCAGGTGCAGAAGGCTGTCGAGGCAGCTCTCCGCAAGGCCGGCCTCAACCCCAACCACTTCGACTCCGACGATCACATCGCCTCCAACATCACCAAGGGATGGATCACAGAGGAGGATGCCGCCAAGGCCCGCCAGATCATGGCAGAGACCGCTGAGAAGAAGGCCAACAGCCTCCCGCAGCAGATGATCGACAACATCGTGAACGGCCGTATCAACAAATACTACAAGGAGAACGTGCTTCTCGAGCAGGAATACCACCGCGACGCCAAGATTACCGTGGGCCAGTATCTCGACAAGGAGATGAAGGGTCTGCTGGTAGTGGAGTTCAAGCGTGTGAACCTCAACGAAGACTGATCATAAATCAATCCTGGCGCCGGAAAGCCGGGGTCAGGCTGATTAAGCAATCACACGGCGCCGCGTCCCGCAAGGGGCGCGGCGCTTCACTTAATAAAGCCTCAGCATTATGCAAAATGATATCGACAATGTGTTCTCGCTCATCGGCGACGTAGCCGACGAGATGGGGCGCGAGGTATATGTCGTGGGGGGTTATGTGCGCGACAGCCATCTCGGCAGGGAGTCGAAAGACCTCGATTTCGTGACGGTGGGCTCCGGCATCGAGCTCGCCAAGGGAGTGGGCCGCCGGCTCGGCCACGGAGCCCATCTCTCCGTCTTCGCCAACTACGGCACAGCGCAGGTGAAGGCCGGAGACCTCGAGCTCGAGTTCGTAGGGGCGCGCCGGGAGTCGTATTCCCGAAACTCACGCAATCCCATCGTGGAAGACGGCACTCTCGAAGACGACATCAGCCGCCGCGACTTCACTGTCAACGCCATGGCCATCTGCCTCAATGCCGGGCGCCGGGGAGAGCTCGTGGATTTCTATAACGGAATCCGGGACCTGCATGACAAGGTGCTCCGCACCCCGCTCGATCCTGACGTGACCTTCAGCGACGACCCGCTGCGGATGCTGCGGGCCATCCGTTTCGCCACTCAGCTCGAAGGATTCCGTATCCTGCCCGAGACTTTCGAGGCCATCAAGCGCAACGCCCGACGCATGGAGATCATCACCCGCGAGCGCATCAACGACGAGTTGATGAAGATCATGCGATCGCCGCGCCCCTCCGTGGGATGGCGTCTGCTCGATATGGCAGGTCTGCTCCAGTATGTCTGGCCCTCGCTTCTGCCATTGAAAGGCGTGGAGATAAAGGAGGGAAAGGGGCATAAGGACAACTTCTCACATACCCTCAAGGTGCTCGACAACGTGGCAGAGAGGAGTGACAATGTGTGGCTCCGCTGGAGCGCACTGCTCCACGATATAGCGAAGCCCACCACCAAGAGATATGTAGAAGGGCTGGGCTGGACATTCCACAACCACAACTACATCGGCGAGAAGATGGTGAAGCGCATCTTCCGCGACATGAAGATGCCGCTCAACGAGAACATGAAATATGTGGCCAATCTGGTAGGGTTGCACATGCGCCCGCAGCAGGTGGGCGACGAGGGAGTGAGCGATTCCGGAGTGAGACGCATGATCACCGATGCCGGCCCGGCGCTCGACGACCTCATGATTCTCGCCGAGAGCGATATCACCAGCAAGCAGCCGGAGAAGGTGAGGCGTCAGCTCGAAGGCTTCGCCAAGCTGCGCGAGAGGATGGGGGAAATCAAGGACGCCGATGCCCTGCGCAACTGGAAGAACCCCGTGACCGGATACGAAATCATGGAAAAGCTCGGGCTGCCCCCCGGCCCGGAAATCGCCGAGCTCAAGCAGATGGTGAAAGACGCGATACTCGACGGCCGCATACCCTACGAACACGATGCGGCCTGGCAATGGCTCACTGAGCGGATAAATGAAGGGAATTATTACTGTCCGCTAAACCATAAAATAGTGAGTCCAACTTCTTGAACGGCAGAAGTTGGGCTTACTTTTTGT
>CANQRV010000115.1 GCA_947626355.1 uncultured Muribaculaceae bacterium | reverse complement strand
TAAACTTGTCAAAGAACTCTTTGGCTTGGCGGTAGATGCCGCTTAGCCTATGGATAATTTTTTAACGAACTATTGTTCTTTGGTTTATGATGTATATTCCTTTTTTAAGACTTGAAACAGCCTCTGCTTCATTTTTGAATTTTCCTAAAAAGATGCCTTGAAGGTTATAGACCATAACTGAGGTATCGGGATTGTCGTTCACGGACATATGCACGGAAGCATATTGGCTTACAGGAAGATGATTGGCAAACCATTCAATGTTGCGCCGGAGAGCGTTTTTAATACGATCTGCGCGAAGCTGCGCTGTTTGAGTCGGGTCTTCATTCCATCGTGCGCAATCATTAGCCCATGCGCTGCCAAGCGGCAATACAATTTCGTCGATTTGATTGTATATCTCCGACAACCTATTGGGATAAACCTCACTCCATACTCGTTCAACAGCTTTACAGAAACTGTCGTATTGTATAATCTCGCCAATCCAGTGAGGTGTAAAACCGTAATGGACTTTCATCCGGAATGTATAATCGGTTTTCTCGCGGTTGTAGCATACTAAATCCCATATCGGACCAGCGACCCATCTGGCTTTGTCTGCCAAGTCCTTGTGAAGATAGAAACTGCCGTGAAATCCGTCGGGATTATCCATGACTTCCTGTAATATGAAGAACCGAGCCATGCTTTCAACATCAATGTAGCTTTCCCAATTTGTCGAAGTCTTATCGGTTGAATAGATGGCAGCGTTGATGGATTTGAACTCATCCGTGAGCCACTGCAACTGAGCATCAGACAAGTTTTCGGGAGAATGGTACCGCAGAGTCAAGTTCCACTTGCTGCATTCAGGAATGGTGATTTGGTCTTCATCATGGTAATTGTCAACCTCGACGAGCCATCCTCCTTTTATAAGTTCCTGATTGGTTTCCTGATCTTGCTGCTCATATATGTTCACACGGTTTTCATCAATCCGGATAGTTTCCGTAAGGAAATACAATCCGATGTAATCTCCGTTCAAGACAACTTCAACGGGTCGGAAACTCGGAGTCCATGCCATATTCATGAGCTTGCCCAACTGCAAACCTGCCACTGTATTTTCGGTCGGTTTCAGAAGTGCCCAATGTTTGTTCTTGGGCATACCCATCACTGCCGTTTTCTTATCGAGTTTAATCTTATATGGTTTTTTGGCTCCTTTCCATGACGAATGTCCGCGACCCCTAATCTGCATTGCCAGAGGCTGCGCTTTGCTACCGAGAGCCGAAATGTCTTCTGCTCCCATAGGGTCAAGCCAGTATGTGGCATTAAGATATTCCGTTTTTGATACAATCGGAGCGTGGTTTTCGGTTTCAATGTATAAAGCCGGAATAGTGCCGGAAACCGTGTTCGGACTCTGTGGTTCGGGTTCATTAGCCAGACTGTCCTCAGTGCATGACATAAGGAGCAGTGCCACAAAGAATATGGACAGCTGTCTAATCAGAGCGTTTTTGTTTTCAGTCATCATGCTGTTATTTGGATATGTTTTACCATATAGATGCACACAAACGCTAAAGACTGCATGATATAGCTGAAATTAAAATTCTCTACCACTTAAATCTCAAGCCGACAGGTATGGAAATTTCAAAAGGCTTTTCTTGCCTGATAGTCTTGATTTCACCGCCGGGATTGAAATAGTAATGAATCGACGGCTCTGCAAATATGCTGAACGACGGTGTAAAATGATATTGTATTCCCAGACCACCCTCAACCGACCATTGCAACGGAGCGTTTATATGGAATTTATCGGTTTGTGGCGTCGGCATATCAACAGAGGACTTCCAGACAGACTGTCGCCCACTTACGGGAATATCCAATGCACCGCCTCCATGCCCATACATGGAGAATCCTCCCACAGAATAAATGCGGTAATTGAATTTCAACGGCACACCGATATAGTGTATCTGCTGATTCACACGCTGTTCCCATAATTTACTCTCAGAGAGGAAGTCAGATTCCATGAATGAATAGCGTATTCCAGTCTCAATACTCCAACGCGATGTCAGAGCCTTGTTGAGCGACAGACCTATAATTACCGGCATTTTGTGATGCGATTTCTCGCTGACTTCTATTTCAGCGTCAGGCTTTCCTGAAGGAAGCTCTGGTGCGTTGGGGTCAGGAATTCGATATCTATTGTCATTATTCTGCCCTGCAATGCCGGAATATGCCAATGACAGACTCCAATCGGGGTTTGAGCTATGTTGCTGAACTGGAGTCTTTTGCTCTGCTATCTGATAATCCCAGTCTTTCAACTTGATAACAGTCTGTTTATCATCTTCAGCTATACTGTCCTTTGAGGCAGAAGGTACGGTGTCATTCTTAACTATGACTTCGGTGACAAGTTCCGAATCCTGCGCTTTTTGATTTCGCAGAACCTCATATATCGTTTTTTTGCTGATTTTAATACTGTCAGAATCACCAATGACTGTGGCTGTGTCCGGCAAAATTTTGTGATTGTTGTCGTCATTGCTGCTTATGACGAAATCGGACGGTTCCACCTCGTGTTTTGGAATAAAATGCCATATGAACGCAATAACAGCAAGTAAGGAAAGCAATCCCATCTCCATGCGGTATTCTTTAATAATACGGCGCAACATTGCTTTTGCGTGAGAGAGTTGCGAGGAAGAAGAATGTGGAGCGATTCCAAGCAGTTCGCCAATCTCCTTATGGGAAAGTCCGTCAAGAACGGCAAGCCGGAATACTTTACCATAACCATCAGGAAGTTTGTCTATTATTCTGTCCAATTCATTCCAAGTCAGTTCCTGTACTTCATTTTTAGTCGTACTGATATCATCAACTGAGACATCCGACATAGGAACAGAAATATGGCTTGACTCATCTTTCAGATATTGCAGCGACAAATTTCTCATTATGGTGGTAAGCCATGCTTCAATCTTTTCAGCGTTTTTCAGAGAGGCTATTGAAGCAAAAGCTATAAGGAAACCATCATGCAGTATGTCAAATACAATTTCTTTATTCTTAATATAATACGATACGACCTCACGCATAGGGTCAAGATAGGTCTGATAGAGAATCCCTAAGGCATCTCTATCTCCCGATTGACACTTTTTGACAAGCGTGTCTATGTCCTGTGGTTCAGTCATACTTTTTATAGATGTAAAGATACTAAAAAGACTGCATGACGTTGCAAAAAAGATTGCAAGAAAGAAAATATGGCTTGAAATCGTTTTGGTTTGGTTCGGGCTTTATATATGCCCGGATAAACCTGAACCAATATATTATGGAGACAGTAGGCTGGGCAAAAGAACAAGGCAGCCTTGAAAGATTTTCTTTTCATCAGCCGGTATATGAACACAGAATTTGAACACAGGGGCATGAACATAGATGGCTGCCATTGACGGCTGAAATGAGTTGGCGCGGAGTTGTGTTCAGATTTGTGTTCAAAGCAAAAGAAAAAGCAGCTACGATTTATTTCGTAACTGCTTGATTTTTCAATTTGTGGTCCCACTTGGGCTTGAACCAAGGACTCCCTGATTATGAGTCAGGTGCTCTAACCAACTGAGCTATGGGACCGGATGCGCAACGCGCATCGTAGCATGGGCGTTATACCCTTTTGCGGATGCAAAGGTAGCATTATTTTTTGTATCCGCCAAATATTTCCGCCTGTTTCTTTCGTATTTCCTGCAAGACGGGATTCTATGGCCTGATATATTTTAGTGTCCGGGAGCCCGATCGGAGCACGTAGAGTCCCGGCACAAGCGCCGATAGGTCAAGACGTCCATGTGATGAGGCAGCAAGGCGGCCGTTGATGTCGTACGCCTCGATGAGGGCCGTTTCGGGCGCAACCGCTTCAGTGCCGATGATGAGAGCGGGCTGCCAGCGGTCACAAGGTAGATGGAATCGGTCTGAGGTCCGATCTTGAACGCCGGTGATATCGGCCTGCGTCGTCTCAAACCACCAGTTGTAGCCATCCTCAGGCTTCATGACTTCATTGAAGTCGGCTGCCGCGAGACACATCACGCCGTCAGCCGCTTTCTTGAAGCGGTCGGTGACCATCCCCTCTGTGTCGCGGAACTGAACGAGCTGCAACACCGGAGTGTCTAGTCCGGAAAAATGTTGAATCTGACAGTCGATGAACTTGGCAAATGTTGTCGCAAAGCAAGCCATAGGGCGTGGCATAGCTGTCATCGCTTCCGGGACGGTTCTTTCGCGCACCCTATCGATTCTGACCGGTCTAGTTGGATGGGCACTGACCACTGCGTGGACAGCGTATGACATCGCGGGTCCGGCCTATCGCGTCATTGTCCCCGCCGTGATCTACATAGCATATCTTCGCCTGAAGAACCAGATGCTTGCGCTGCCGATATACGGCGAGGTGGATGAAGATGCTTTAGAAGATTGAAAACACACAAATGTGGCTCTTTGGTATGGGAACTGGGCAATTATGCTCAACAACATATCAAAGAGCCTCACTTCCGCATCCGAATAATGATTATATTTGCAGTCATGTTTTTAGTAAATTTGATATGGATACACAAGATCCAATTAATGAACACAAATACATTTCGGAGAATCCGTCTTCCAAGAATGAATTTTTGACTGAAAAGCAACGCATACTTATTGAATATCATTTTGCGGTCAAGCGTTCACTCGGATTTACTGAGTCCGAGCACGAAGAGCCTTCTGATCCGACGGCTCTTCGCCGTAACTCAGAAACAGAAGTTCCTGCAGATAAGTGACAACTACAGTGCTTTCGATGACATAAAGTTGGAGTTAAGATGACTTCAATAATTTATATCTTGGTTTGGTCGGGCTTTATATATGCCCTGCTAAACATCAATAGTTCGTTAAAAAATTATCCATAGGCTAAGCGGCATCTACCGCCAAGCCAAAGAGTTCTTTGACAAGTTT
>CANQRV010000114.1 GCA_947626355.1 uncultured Muribaculaceae bacterium | reverse complement strand
AGATTTTTTTGATTTCTTCACTCATTGTCCGTTAAAATCTTTAACTTTTTAGTCAAGATTTTTCAGGACTAGACACTATATCTATGGCACGGCATCAATGCTATGCCATGCGATTCTCAAAGACACGTCATGAAAAATATGTGGAACTTCTATATTGCCGCCGCAGTGCTCTTATGCGTTTGCATATCTTGCGGTTACGCCAAGAATAAGCAGAGGGACTCCAAAGCCGGAAGCACCGCAGATGTCAGAAACTATCCCGTAGACGCAGACGGTATGGAGAAGAAGACAGAACCTCTAAGTTTTCAGTTTCTCGAGGGTGACTGGCAACTATATGATGCCATCGAAGGCTCTTTTCAATTGCTGATGTCGTTCGATGACAGCGGAAAGATGCTGCTCTCAAAAATCAAGCATCCTGTAAGCATTCCCGGTGTGGAAGTTCTCGACGAGGTTCCCATAGTATCATACGATGGCACATACAGAATTGACGATTGCAATTACATAACGGTCGAGCTTAAGGACTGCGACAAGAACAGCGAGAAGGTTGTGGCAAGCATCATCGCCATCCCCGATGGCAATTTCTGCCGTATGACATTCGAAGACTGTGTAGAAGGAATTGCTAACAAAGGCAACTCATTCCTGATGTTCAACACAGCCCAGATCTATCCCGTCCACCTCGGCGAAAAGCCATCGGTTACCGAACTCTTCAAGGCCGTGCTTCCCTTTGTAGACAACGATGTCATCAAAGATGCGGCCACGCTCATCATCGATGGCAAGCAACCCGGTCCAGAAGGGGGTGCTACAAAGACAATCGACCTCAAGTCGGGCTATCTGTCCTATCTGGGAGGGGGTGCACCGGCTTCAGGAATGGAGTCTTGCATCTGGCGCTGCGATGACGGCACAACCTTGTTGGCAATAAACGTACTCGGCGAGTCGCCTGACATCCAATATACCAGATGGTTCAAACTCATCAGATATTATCCCGACATCAAATCGGTGAAATTACTCGAGCGTGAGAGTGAGAGGATATTCATAAACAACTCTCGTCATCCCATGCACATCTCCCTTCCCCACAAGGGCAAAAATATCGAGCTCATCGAGCTGAACGTCGCCTACGAAGCCACCTCTACCGAAACAATACCCTGGACCGGCAATGGTTTTGAGTGACGCACTAATCCGGTACAATGAAAGCAATCTCGATAAAGCAGGTGAAGAGACCTTTGATTGATCATGATGATAGTGAAATAACAAGACAGAGAAATACGAGCTCCCGTTCGTAAAACAACAATATAATCAACTTCTAAACAATCCTTTAAATTAAAATTATGATGAAAAAGTTTTACATCGCATTGGTAGGACTTTTGTTTGTCTGCATCGGAGCGGTCGGATAGACAACATTCACCTATCAAGGCATCAAGTATGGCATTGACTCGAAAGGGGATGCCTATGTCGCTGACAATCCAACCGTCAGTGGTAACATCACAATTCCCCGTACCGTTTATAACGGCGACAAGTCCTACTCTGTAAAGGAAATCGGTTATGGAGCCTTCGAGGTAACCAAAACCTGAAGTCCATCACAATTTCTGGACATGTCCGTAAAATAGGGACCAATGCAATTAAACGCTTTTTCAAATGCAGCCTATGACAACGCAACTCTGATTGTTCCCGATGAAGCATATTATGATTACCTGCAATCTTATGGTTGGGACATGTTCGAAAATACGAAGCCAGCAGCCATAGAAGATGTTTTCGCCGAGACAACGACGGTGGCCGATATATTCAACCTGCTGGGCATCATCGTAAAGCATAGTGCCTCTAAAGAGGATTTACATTCTCTCCCGGCAGGTATATATATCGTGAACGGAAAGAAAGTAGTTGTGAAATAATTCCTCTTACATTATGAAAAACCCACATGAGTTGCATGTGGGTTTTTCATAATGGCATATCATTTGATATCCAAATAATATATTAAAGGACTATGGGACATATAAGTATGAAGAATAAAGATAACGACACTCCTCCTATACCCGAAAAAAGCACAGGCGAACCTCCCCAAAAAATCAGCAAGAAAGAAAATAGGATAATAACGTTTCTAATGTTCGGCGTTATCGCACCATTGCTTCTGATTGCACAACATTATTATGATGCCATGGTAGAATTTTTAAGTGAACATATCAGCCGATATATAGATGAGATTCTTGATTTTTTGGACAAAACCGGATACGGGTCTTTATGACTGTCAATCACAACTAAATGCAGAAATATATGTCCGAATGCTTGCTACGTCTTTCCATATAGCATATATGCTATACGTTGTTTTTTACTACCCATTATTTCTGTTACGGTATTGTGAAGGAGTGAGACCAGTCGCCTTCTTGAAAACTGTGCAGAAATAGCTGTCTGAATCCATTCCACAATCCATAGCTATCTCGATTATAGATTTGTCTGTATTATCAAGAAGGTTCTTGGCAAGCGAGATTTTTATCTTTAGAATCAGGTTTGTAGTGGTTTCTCCCGTAATAGCTTTAATCTTGCGATTCAGTTGGGCACGAGACAGACAAAGTGCTGAAGCAAGTAGGTTGTAATCAATCTTACCATCCGATATTTGACTCTTGACAGCATCTGTGACTTTTGTAAGGAAGTTTTTGTCCTGGTCAGTTATCACAGATGTATCCTCCTCTCTCGAAGTTTTTTCATAGATAACCTTGGAATACTTATTCTGGAGGGCCAGCCGTTGTTCAAGCAGTTTCTCAACACGCACATTAAGTTCATCTGCATGGAACGGTTTTTCTATATAAGCATCCGCACCTGACTCCAATCCGCTCATACGGTCTTCATGTGTGGCTTTTGCAGTAACCATGATTACGGGGATGTGATTCAACAGTTCTGATTCTCTGATTGCCTTACACAACTCAAATCCATTCATGCATGGCATCATAATGTCGGTAATAATAATATCCGGCACTGTCTGAATTGCTTTTTCAAGTCCCTCACAACCATTTGTGGCAAAGATATAATGATACTTCGGATTGAGTTGCCGCATGATGTAACGGGCGACTTCCGGCGTATCCTCTATGATAAGTACGCGAGTAACATCATCTTCTTGAAGAGTGTCATCCGAATTCGTTTCCGGCAGACAACTACAAGTCTTTTCTGTCTTACTGAATGAATCGTTTTTGAAATATTCAGCAAGATCAAAAGTTTTCACATCAGTTTCTTTTCTTGCCACCGGCAATGTCACAACGAACATGGAACCTTCACCAATAACTGAATGGACTTCTATGTGGCCATTCATCTTTTCAACAGCAATTTTTACGACTGATAGACCTATTCCGGAACCAGCGTTAACTGAATTATCAGATGCTTGATAAAAAGGCGTAAATATGTTCTTTTTCTGTATGGGACTCATTCCTATTCCAGCATCGCTTACAATAATCTGAATTTTGGAATCGCTTACCCTTGATACGATATACACAGAACTATTCTTTTCTGAAAACTTTATGGCATTTGATACGAGATTGCAGATAATTTTCTGGACGTAATCAGGAATAAAATCCATTTCCGTGTATTTCTCTCTTGGAGCATATATTATTTTGATGCCTTTTTCAGCGGCAAAGCTTTTCAACCCTTCACATAGAGTAGAGATAAACTCAACAATATCGCCATGACGCCATTGTGAAGCTTTAACAACTGTAGATTCCATTTTGGCTACATCCAATATCTGATTTATCAAGTTAAGTAATCTCGACTCATGCCTTAAAATTGCTGATGCATTATGATGTGTCAAGCTGTCAGGTTCGGTTTCGTCAATAAGTTCTTGCGCTGCCGCCTGAATTACAGTGAGCGGCGTACGGAATTCATGTGTAATGTTGGTAAAAAATGCCGCACGCATCTTTTCAGACTGACGGATAAGTCGATTTTTTTGGCTCCGCAGTCTGTTTATATATACAAGCATAATGATTACGATGCAGGCTATGATCAGGAATACTATTAGCCCAATAAAAAAGATTCGGCGTTGGACACGTTCTGCATCAAATTCCTTTTGCATTTGGCTGATTTCAGTTTTCTTTAACTCGCGTTCATAATTGATACGTGTATTTTGCATCTGAACCAAATTTTTCTCATTGTTAACACTATCAGAATACTGTTGACTCAAAATATAGTAGTCCAGGGCTTTGTTGATATTACCGGTTTTTAGGCTCATCAGATACTCCAATCGATATGCCTCGGCGATATGTTCCAAAGAATTTATCTCATTCGCTGCTTTTTCAGCTTTGTAGAGATAATTTGCAGCAATGCCAAGATTCCCTTTGGCAATATTTACTCGTGCAATAGATAGACAGGACTCAAGCCAATGCCAAACGTCGTTTGATGATGAAGATATGTCATAAGCGTGTCTATACTCTATGAGGGCACTGTCAAGGTCACCGGATTTCTCATATAGTCGCCCGAAATGGCCGTGACATAAGGCAATGCCAAGCTCCGAATGGGCTTGCTGGTTGAATCTCATGGATTGGTGATAGTAGTATAATGCAGAATCCATTTGTTCTCTTGCCTCAAAAATAGAGCCGAGATTAGCGTAATTGATAGCCTGTCCTAAGTCGCTCCCAAGAGAGTGTTCGCCAGACAGTGCTTGACGTAACACAGAATCAGCCTTTTCATAATTTTGCATGGTCATGTGAATGTTGCCGATGCCGTTCAGAGATATTACTCGATTTTTTCGAGCGACGTCACTTTCTTTGTCTCCATAAGCGTCGCAAATAGAAAGTGCTTGATAATGATAGACAGCAGCCTCATCCAATATGCCCATACGTCGGTAGTTAGTGGCGATATTGTTGAGAGCTTGGACTACTTGAATTGTATCTTTGATTTCTACAGCCTTTTCCAACCCTTTTTTATGGATTTCAATTGATTCTATAAATCGACTTTTATCTCTGAAAATCCGTCCGAGTTCTCGGTATGATATAATTTCTCCATATGAATTGCCGGTCTCTGCAAATTTTGATATCAGTACACGAAGAGAATCCTCGTTCTTGTTGGCGAAAACAATACTATCTGTTAATTTCTTTTCTTCGTCAGCGTAATTATTATGTGGCTTGTTCCCACATGACACCAGAAATAAGGACATGAGTAGATAAAGCACAATGCCGCATTCGATAAAGAACTTGCTGCTATGTTTTATCATTTGCTGACAAACAATTCTATGATTGCTGTCAGTGACCGGTTGCTGATATGTAGATCCTTTTGCTCGTGTCTCCATAAATTGGTTTCAAGTCAACCGAGTCATATACTCATCATCAGATTTCCCGGGAGGTTTTGGGGAACCCGCTTCAAAGGCTATTTTTTATGACATTGGTTGATCAATAGTTCGTTAAAAAATTATCCATAGGCTAAGCGGCATCTACCGCCAAGCCAAAGAGTTCTTTGACAAGTTTA
>CANQRV010000113.1 GCA_947626355.1 uncultured Muribaculaceae bacterium | reverse complement strand
AAGAAATCGCAAACGTTCTTCTAAGACCGCTCTACAAGCCGAAATTCGATGTGTTCAAATTTTTGTCATGTACTTAGAATAATTCGATTTCATACCGATGTCCGGTCGGTCATTATATATATACCCTCCGACTGACTGACCTCCCTGAATATTTCAGAATATGTCATTCAGCAATGATACCGCGTCATCCTTCTTGCTGTTGATGATCCTGGCATAACGCTGCGTATGGCGTATGGTAGTGTGGCCAAGCAGCTGACTGGTAGTATAGATGTCTATCCCGGCAGTAAGACAGAGAGTTGCGAAGGTGTGCCTGCTCGTGTGATAGGTCACTGGCTTGTCTATGCCGGCTTTCTCCATCCAACTTGTGATGGCATCGTGATAGTAATAGGATAGCAGAGGGAAGCATCGGTCATCGGGAGAGGCTTCTCCCTGTTCCGGCAGCCATTTCCTGGCGCTCATATTCAACGGGAGGAATAACGGGACCTTCGTCTTGAACTGTATGATCTCCACCTGCCAGTTGTCTCCATTCCTGGCTATGTTTTTCCAACACAGGTCCATCACATCTTTGATACGGAGCCCACAAAAACAGGAAAACAGAAATGCCGCCTTGATGTCAGGTCTTCGGCATGGGGTCTCTATCAGTTTCTTCACTTCCGGTACGGTAAGGTATTCCCTCTTGAACTGTGATCCTCTCACCATATCCCTTGAAATCCCCTTATATGGACTTGTGGGTATCAGTTTCTCCTTGACAGCGAAATTAAGGGCCGCACGGATGTAGTCCATGAAAATAAATACCGTTCCCTTTGCGAGATTGTCCCTGTGTCGGTTCATTGGCTTACGGGAGAGCAATCTGTCCATGAAACCGAGAATAAATTCCTTGTTTACTTCTGCCAGCGTCACATCCGGACGATACTCTTTCAATTCCGATATGACTCTCTTGATCCAGTGCTCATCGCCGTTTCGGTTCACCACATCTGCTCTGTACCTTTCCATCCAGTCGGTGAAGAGCATCTTTGCCTTATGCGAGTTTTCATGGATACCGGCGATTTTATTGGTAAGGTCATAGATCATTTCACTCTTGATTGCATTGGCTTCTGCAAGAGTGTTGGAATTGGCAATTTTCGATGCTGCGTCAGTCTCAGGAACGAGGTATTTCTTCAGGAACTTGTACGAGCGTTTCCCATTGTAATATATATCGAGATAAAGTGACCGCCGACCATCGGCGAGAACCTGCTCCCGGAGTCTTACCGGCTCCTTGGCCGCTGTCTGTTTTTTTGCTCTTCCCATAGGTATTGTATTTTTCAGTCAAATAAACGGTCTATCATATACACCGCACTGATTTTCTTGGTATCGATAATCTTTCCATATACCTGAGTGGTCTCTACGTCAGAGTGTCCCATCAGTTCGGCCGTCGTGTATATGTCGGCTCCCATTGTCAGTGTCAATGTCGCGAAGGTGTGCCTGCTCACGTGAAATGTAAAGTCCTTTGCAACACCGGCATCCTTGGCCCAAAGTCTAAGATGTCTTCCGACTGTATGCAAATCCGGTATAATGAAAATATTTTTATCCCCGTCGTCTCTATGTTCCGGCATAAACTCTCTTGCCTGTCGGCTCAGAGGGAGATACAATGTCTTGCCTGTCTTTTTCTGGATTAGTTCCAGATGAGCCTTGCCATCCTCTTCTATCAGGTTTTTCCATTTAAGGCTCCGGACATCGCTTATCCTTAGTCCGCTGAAGCAAGAGAATAGGAATGGCTTTGTAATGTCCTCCCTTCTGTAAGAGGTGTTCTTCAGCTTGCCAAGTTCTTCAATCGTCAGGTATGCTCGGGTCTTCTTGTCACCTTTAATAGATTTCCAGTCGAAACATTGAAGCGGATTAGTTGGAATTATCTCCATTTCGACAGCGAGGTTCAGTGCCCACAACACAGTTCCGGCATAAAGGGCTATGGTCTTCTTTGAAAGAGGCTCCTTTGTGCGCCTGTTTTTCTGGGTCTCAAGGAAAGCAATAAAACCCTCTATAAATTCCAGGTCGACCTCATGCACCTTTATTTTTGTATTATACTTCGTAAGTCGGGCAAGACAGGATTGAGTGTGGTCGGAAACACTTTTCTTACCTTGCTTCACTTTGATTTGCTCATATTCCTTGATCCAGTCCACAAGCGTCATCTTCGCTTTCTCGTTCATTACCGAGATTGGCTTCTTGTTCGCAAGGTCAAGAATCCGTTGCGCCTTGATTGCATTGGCAGCCTTAAGCGTGTGTTCATTCTGCGCCCTCGCCTCCGGCGAAGTTTCCGGTACAAGCGACAGCTTCAGGAACTCATAGCTTCTTTTCCCGTCAACGTAGATGTCAAGGTATATGGATTTACATCCGTTCTTCAATTCTTTGAATCGGATGCGCACGGGTACAGATTCGGTCTTCTTTGTTCTTGCCATTTGGAGAGGATTTTGATTTCACAATGCAAAGGTAACAAAAATTCCCGAAATGACTAACAAAAAAGTAACATAAAATGTTCATAAATCCAAGATTCTCGTGTTTTATCCCAAATTCAATCCTTTAAAATATCCCCATAAACCATTAGATATAAGCACTTATCATTTCATTTATTAACACGGCTCTCAATATTCACGCGCCTATACATATATCTCGTCATTCATTCGCGGTATATGCTCTTAATGAAGGGCTCTCAATGTCGGTTGTCAGCCGGCTTCTCGGTCATGGAAGCACTGACATTACCGAGAAAGTGTATGCACGGTTCCTCCCAGAGACCCTTTCCTCCGAGCTTGGCCGCCTTTCAGGGCTATCATCATTCAAATTATAATAGTTTATAAAGTGCGCAAAAGCAGTTGGCCCATTTTGAGTCAACTGCTTTTGCATTTATATAGGTGGCAATTCAGACGATGTTGAGAAAGCATCGTAATGGAAACGGCTGAGAAACAAGTCAACATCCGCCTGTGAATACCAATATTTGTCTCCGCAGCGGGAATAGCCTATATAGCCTTTGTCTCGAAGCATCATGAGATATTTGTATTTGATATTCAGAAGTTCCATTAGCCCCTTGTTGTCATATACTCTTTGGTTGTGGATGTTTCTTGCCACATTTTCACCCTGAGATTCCATGAGAGAAAGAATCTTATTGAGTATATCTCTGTCGCTTGCGTCTTTCTTGCTTTTCATAGCGAAAGATTATATGTTGATACGACATGGGTATTGAAGAAAGAATGAGAGGCTGTATGGAACGAATCCCCTCTTATTTTATGCGTATGTTTCATATTCGTGGAGTTTAGTGGGTGAATGGACATAGCGGTAGGATGACAATTCATATTCCGGACTGTGAATGCTTTCCTGTGCTATTGTCTTGAGGTTATCAGAAGATTGCCGTTATTGTCTGGCAGATGTTCCGATTTTATCAGCCCAACACGCTATTTGCGAAAATAGTTTGCTGTATTACAGCGATTTCCCAATATTCCCCACAGTTTCCCCAACATTCCCCAACTTGGGAAATTGGCGGAAACAATATGGGTGGGTGGCGGTGTTTCTATGTCGGAAGAGGCACTTGTATGTGACATTCCGGCACTGCCGACGGCGGTGTCTGCAATCCCTGAGATTTAGGATTACAATGAGATTATCCCGGAGCTGCGCTCTTGTCGGGACGGTGACAGTCATGTCAATTTTATCCCTCGTCCTCGAATCTTAACAAATGCTAAATTTTCAGGGTACTACCCGGAGTAGTATCTGAATTACCTTCCGGGGAATGGCGAACTTCGCACCATAAACACTAAACTCCACGAAAGATGAAAACAAAATCCACCCGGACACTCACATCGGCAGAGTTCGACATTCTCAGCCGTATGCTCCGTGAAATCCAGGCTGAAATGCGGGAGCTGAAGAACGGAGTTCACAAACGCATTGACAGCGCTGTGCGCAACGTAAAGGATGCCTTCCAAGGCTTCGGGATTCTTGACCCGGAAGAAGATATGTGGACCGAAAAGCAGGTATGCGAACGGTACAATGTCGATAGGAAGACCATGTACACGCATCGCAAGAGCGGCCATATCACCGGCTACAAGACCGGCACCGGAAGAAACTGCAAGACATATTACCGGAAGGCGGATGTCATGGAGCTGTTCTCGACCGTGAACAAATGATACTACACTATCACACACAATAATTATCGTGCCGGTAACGGCGCAAGTTTCTAACCCCAAACACTTTTATTTTATGGCAAAAGACCAGAATTTAGAAAATGCAGAAGTGCTTATCGCCCGCAACAACGATACCGGGCAGGTAGGCGCGGTGACCGGACTCAATGAGGACGGCACACCCAAGATGACCGATGTGAAGTCGGCGAAACTCTCTGACCTCGTGAAATTCCAGAAGGGTCAGAACCCCATCGAGGCATTCCTGTCGAACTTCGTGCGACAGTGCCAGACCCCCACGACCTTCGGATTCTTCCGTGTCCCGGCTGACCGCTACGACACCGTAGGCACCGTAATCGGCGACCTCGCCAAAGACCCGGAGGCCAATGCCGAGATGCTCAAAAACAACAAGGTCGAGCTTCCCTCGGCGGAGCAGAAAGTGGAGCAACCGCAACAGTCCGCAGCACAGACGGAGCAGCCCGCTCAGTCGGCAGGCTCCGAGAACGCTCAGGCTCCCGAAAAGGAGGTGAAACACTCCGCCATCGACGAGAGCAAAATCGACTGGGGGAGCCTCAAAGAGAAATGGGGCATCGACCGCGACGCGCTCGAAAAGAGCGGCGACATATCGCCGTACATTTCGGGGCAACGAGGCGGCAAGGCATGCAGCCGACATATCCCCGAAAGTCAGCCACCCGGACCGCCGTCAACGATTGACCGCGATCTGATGCGTCAGACCATGAAGGGCTATGACTCCAACAATTTCTTTCTTTTCATAGCCGCCGTTGTCGGCAGAGAGGAAGCAACACGACTGATGGAACTTTTTAATATCGGCACGTCACGCCACTGGCCGGATTCATGCGTATTCTGGCAGACCGATGTCAACGGAGAAATCCGCACCGGAAAAATCATGCTCTACGATTGGAAAAACGGAAATCGTGTCAAGGAGCCGTTCAACCATGTCAGCTGGGTTCATTCTGTAATGAGGTTGCCCGACTTCAACCTCAGGCAGTGTTTTTTCGGAGAGCATCAGTTGCGTGCCCGCCCCGATGATGCAGTCGCCACTGTCGAGAGTGAGAAGTCTGCTGTCATCGCCACCCACTACATGCCACAGTTCGTATGGCTTGCCACCGGAGGCAAGAACGGCGCGTTCAATAGCGAAGCTCTTTCGGTTCTCTCCGGCAGAGAGGTGTTACTTGTTTCCGAGTTTTCCTATAAAAAGTACCTGTAGGGAGGTTCTATTATTTGATTTTTCAGACTGGCGCATCGAGACAGAACCTCATTAAGCCTCGCCTATCAGCCTTT
>CANQRV010000112.1 GCA_947626355.1 uncultured Muribaculaceae bacterium | reverse complement strand
GTCTCTCCGGACTTTGAACATATATTAACATTTAACAATACAAATCCCAGTCAACATTTTTCAGGACGGGTCAATGACCTTGGCCTTTTTCTCTGCATGAAGTGAGAATCCGACCATTATGGCCACTAATAGTAATAGATACTTTTTCATTGGCTAAAATGGTTTACTTGAGTATTTATAGTTTTTGGGAATTTGCAATTCTATAATCGACCCTTTTCTGTCCTTCACATTAATACGACGATGGTACACCTCCATCCCGTTTTCTCGACATGAAACCTCAATATATTGACGGTTCTTAGGGACAGTATAGTAGACTAAATCTCTACCGAGATATTCGTCATCAACGTAAATTTCAATTTGACGTTCCTGACAGGTTAAACCTATGGTCTTTGTTGATGAACATGAGGACATCCCAATAGGTGCAACGCATAGCAATATAATAGCAATTGCAACATTGCAAATTTTAGATGCAACCTTAAATAGGAGATATGAGTAATTAAATAGGAGATATGAGTAATTCACAAACCTTGTTGTTGTGCCAGCGGCTCACAGTTCTGACTATACAACAAAAAAAGCGTGAGAGCCATACCGTTGCTCGTTCCACAAACGGAGGCTCTGGTATTGCCCATCTTCGTTGAACGAGCAAACCTGCAGAAGCCTCACGCTGAATATGTGTAAAACACCAAATGACTAACGCTCTCGTGCTTGCAGTTGGTGGAATATACATATCCACAAGGCATCTACTGTTTGCTACATTCCTGACGAAGATTGAAAATTTACCAGATTTCTTTGATAGAAAATCATAGACAAGCCTAATTAGCTAACAATGCTTATTTTCAGTGCAATAAGCATTATTGGAGTTGCGACGATTTTCCTGCTTTTGACCCGATTTTCTCAAAAAGTACACCTTTTGTACCCTCAATTATGGACTGTGGTCAGAGGGTAAATGTTAAGGTCTGTAAACGGCGATTTTCAGATTAATATGCCTCGGATTATCTTTGCGCAAAATTATAATTGTATGGCAAAAATAGAAAATCGCAAGAAGCAGAATCCCAAGCTCCGACAGTCAGAATTAAGCGACGGACGTGCCAGCCTCTACCTTGAATATTATCTCGGCAGAACTGAAACGCCTGTGCTTGACAAGGACAGCAATCAGGTGTTTTACACCGAGGGAGCGATTGCGGATTTGTCGGCTTTTTTCTTCACTGCAAATCTCAATGAGAAACAAAAAGGAAAAATCGGAGTGTGAAATCGGCAACGGGGATTACGACTTTGGAGTAAGACCAACCAATATTCTGCAAGGGTTTTGAGCTGCAAAATCAATTTCGTGCAGCTCAAAACATACCTTATCTTGCATTATATGAATTAACTACACATAATATCAGATAGTTATAAATTTGGTGGTGTACTGATGGTGTACTAATTAGTTGGATAAATCTAAAATTGGAAGCTCGATTTTGGGATTTTTAAGGGTTGTTAGTTATATTTAATGCGATTCTTTTTCGGTGAGTTTCCAAAGATTTGAGGGTCTGAATGGCTGGACTATGAGAAAAATTTATTAACTTTGCAGTCGCAGACCGCAATGCAGAAGCCCGGTCGGGGTTTGAGCGGCGGGATGCAGACATAATGAAAAGCGTTTACTTGACGCTCTTTCTTGACAAACGGAAATCTGGTAAATTTCTATATACATCTGCAACAGTCCTGATTATCAGCAATATCTGTAGATTGTAGTGTACTAATAGTGTACTTTTGCGGAAGATGGCGGCAAGCATGAGCAAATGGATTTGAAATAATTGTCATCCGTTAGAGATTTTTAACTGTGCCAATTTGCTGCTTTTCACCGGTCTCTATCACATCAACGGCATTAGAAATCCTCTCAAACAAGTATCCTTGATTTGCCTTATGAACCGCATAATGAGAGATACGTTGCATGTGAAAGATGTCGAAAACAATAGTTCGTTTGAATCAATTCGCAGATTTTTAGGATTACATACCGTTAATCTCACGAAAAATAGTTAACTTTGCATCTTAAGCATTGTATGCGAAATGACCAAGAATATCACAACGACATAACGGCGAAAGCCGTAACCAAAAACATTGGAAGCTCCAACGTAGTCGCTTAAAGGCTTTGGTCAGCCTCGCATAACTACGCTGGAGTTTTTTCTTACAATGGTGAAAAAGTCAAAGCACAGCATCGAAGAAAAGGTTGAAGATTGGTGCAAGCATCAACTTTTAACCACTCGTTACTATACTAAAACCGAAGAGATTAACCATGAAATAGGCAATGCACTGCGCAAAGCTCCGAGTAAAAAAGGGGGTGATGGCAGAAACTTTCCCGATATTCAGTGCTTCATCGAAACCCCTCAGATGGAGCATATACCCGTTATGATTGAGGTTAAAGGTCGTAAAGGTGATTTAATCAAATGCGATGAATATGGAGAAATCCTAAACACTAATGCAAAAGGCGAGCCGCTGTATACCAATATAGCAGGCTTCGCTGTCAATGGTGCTGTTCACTATGCGAAAGCCATTCTTGACTATACCGAATCTTACGATAAAGTTATCGCTGTTGGCGTTAACGGATTTAATCTTGCAGACGGCACAATCAAATATGAGATTGGCGCTTACTATGTTAGTAAGAATAATCTTTTTGTTCCGAAAAAGATTTCCGAATATACTGATCTTTCATTTCTTCTTCCCGAAAACTTAGGTCAACTTCTCAACAATATCACCAACCTTTCCTTAACGGAAGAAGAAATCGAAGCGAAGAAACTTCAACTCGAAGACGATATAGAGCGAAAACTTAAGGAGATTAACCAGAAATTACACGACGAGCAAGATATTGTCGTGGTTTCCCGTGTTAAACTTATTGCCGGCCTTGTAATGGCCGGGCTCGGCGTTAAGGGGAAAGTTAGCCCTCTCAAAGTTGACGATTTGAGAGGAGAACTCGGCTCGCAGATAAACGACGGAGCAATCATTATGAGTCGTATTTCCGAATATCTACAAGCAAAAGACCTTCCCACCGAAAAAAGATTGATTATTGAAACCGAACTTAAGGGCGTATTCAATAATAGTTCACTTTACCGCCCAATAAATGGCGAGAGCAAGCTTCACACAACGTATGCCGATGTTAAGGCAAATATTATTCCTTTCCTGACAGGAGAACTCCACAATCTGGACTTTACAGGCCGAATGTTTAACGTTCTCAACGCCTGGGTAGACGTCCCCGATGGAGATAAGAACGATGTCGTTCTCACCCCTCGTTACGTTACAGAACTTATGGCTAAACTCTGCAACGTTAATATGAACAGTTATGTATGGGACTTCGCGACCGGTTCAGGCGGCTTCCTTATATCGGCAATGCACGAAATGATTGCCGACGCAAAGGAGAAAATCAAGAGTCCGGCAAAACAGGAAGCTAAAATCGCCAGAATAAAAATGGAACAGCTTCTCGGCATCGAGAAATTGTCGGAAATTTATATGTTGGCTGTCCTCAACATGATTCTCATGAAGGATGGAAGCGCAAACATAATCAAAGGGAACTCGCTTACTGAATTTGAAGGCACTTACGAACAAGGCAAGCACAAAGGCGAAGAATTTCCGGCTAACGTCTTCCTTCTCAATCCTCCATATTCTGCCGAGGGAAAAGGCTTCATATTCGTAGAAAAAGCATTATCCCTGATGACTCACGGAGGTATGGCTGCAGTCTTGATTCAGGAAAATGCAGGCAGCGGTAGCGGAATGCCTTATACGAAAAATATTCTGAAAAACAACACGCTTGTTGCCTCTATACGCATGAGCGATATTTTCTGTGGCAAAGCGAGTGTTCAGACTGCTATATACGTTTTTCGTGTCGGGGAACCTCATAGCACCGAATCAATCGTTAAATTCATAGATTTTTCAAATGACGGATACACTCGTCAGAATCGTAAAAAATCAAGCCAAAGTGTCAATCTTCGTGACACCGACCACGCAAAAGAACGGTATGCCGAGGTTGTGAAACTCGTTCGTTTTGGAAAAGGTCTTAACAACGGCAACCTCAATTACTTCGTTGAAGGCGAAAGTTATTTTGAGGACCATATCACTTTGGACGGCACCGATTGGACTGTTCAACAACATCGACAAATCAATGTCATACCATCTATCGAAGATTTTCAGAAAGTTGTCAAAGACTATCTTTCATGGCGCGTAGGTGAGGTACTTAAAAATGAAGGAGATGTAGGCTTGGGAAAAAAGTAAGCCCTCGGTCCTGGCCTGATCCCGAGGGCGGCTACAAACACTTTACAATAGAGTCTATTCTCCGTGCAACCTCTGGTGATGTTGACATTCAAAACAAGGACATTGACGGCATAGGCGAATATTTCATAAACTCTGGTGTCACAAACCAAGGTATTAAAGGCAGAACAAGTAGATTAGCACGAGTTTTTCCAGGAAATACAATAACTATTGATTTCTTTGGGAATGCTTATTATCGACCATTCCCTTATAAATTAGCAACCCACAATCATGTATTTTCATTCTCCGGTTCTATCATAAAGAATGAAAAAGTTGGATTGTTTTTGGTCGCTCAAATGGGCTATCTTACTAAATTATTTGCCTATAATGAAATGGCTACGATACCCAAACTATATGAGTGTGCCATATCTTTACCGATTGGAGCAGATGGGGATATAGACTATAATTTTATGGAGTCGCGTATACGCGAACTCGAAGCCTACCTCTCCGAGGCAGGCTTCGACAATTGCGAACTTTCTCAATCTGAGACAGACATTCTTTCACTCTTTAAAAGCGGCAAAATCGAGTGGAAACACTTCAAAATGGGGACTCTGTATGATAAACTTGAATTAAAGAATAAAACGTTCGACAAGAGGAGAGACACCTCCATAACCCCAAGCGAAAAGTTCACTATCCCTCTGGTCAATGCTAAACACGGCGACAACGGCATAATGTTTTATGGGAAATCGGACATCTTCGATTCTTCTGAAATGACAATTGACATTGTGCAGAATGGAGCAATAGCAACTGGGAATGTTTACGCGCAGCCCCAAAGGACGGGAGTGTTGTGGGATGCATATTTAATTAAAGCACGAACACACAACGACACAGAGAACTCACTCCTTTTTATGGCTTGCACCATACAAAAGTCCATCAAATCAATCTTTAGCTACGATAAGAAAGCGACTTGGAACCGAGTCAAGCACGAATCAATCCCACTTCCCGTGGATTTATCGGGTGAGATTGATTACTCTCTGATTGAGACTTTTGTTTCTGCCATTAAGAAAAAGGCAATACAATCATTAAAAGAGTTTATCGCACAGGAACATCAGGCGTATACGTCTGTAGCGCAAAACTGAAAATAATCTTTTTCACCCTAATTTGTTAGTAGATGACAAAAATTGAAATTATGCTGTTAAACATTTAATTTTCAGTCGATTAAATTTGCAAAAGTCCCT
>CANQRV010000111.1 GCA_947626355.1 uncultured Muribaculaceae bacterium | reverse complement strand
AGTCGGCTACCCCGATTACAGCCGCCTTTTCTGTATGGAGCCTTTTGCAATTGGGTGCAATCAAGCCTTCTGATTCTGTTAGTCGCAATGGAATCCGTCGGGATTCTGCAAGGTATGTTCTGCATTTCGACAACCCCGATCTCGGTCGACAAGGATCAATTCACCAGACTGTCAGGGTATATCCTGGTGATAGACAACAAGGCATATCTCGCAGAGAAAATCAATTAGACGCTTCAGCCATGAGTATCAAGACACTACTCACCAACCTCATCAACTCACTTCTCGACGGTTCGTTTGAGCGGGTGAGGATAATCTCACAGATGAATGCCGCTTTCAAGGAGTATTTCACAACAGGAGAGTTCAATCGCCTGTGCAAGGTGTCGATATCTTCAGGCAACAGCACGTTTGCCCACGAGATGAGCTCATTGTGGCTCCGCAGCGGATTCAAGATAACAATCGAGAATGACATATCGCTCCGTGAATCGGAAATCAATGAACTGGCGGCATATATCACCGACAACCAGGCTTTCGTGCGCCAGCTTATGGCCATGGGGTTCGACACTCTTGTCATAAAGGGAAAGACGTCTGGCATGAGCGCCAACTATGCACTTAAGAGATTCGCGAATCTGAATCAGTATTATATCAAGTAGCCATGAACATAATCAGACGATTGATCGCCCGGAGCCGCTTCCGCAAATACATCAGGAAAGACGAGAGCATTAATGTAGTTGAGGGGATGGTAAAAGCCCGTCAACATCAGTATTGCTGCTCTGAATGCCATGAGGCTTTCAAGGTGCGTCTCAGCACTGTCGGCGCGGTGAAGGAAATCAGGAAATACTAATGGTCGATATTCTCCGTTGTCTTTACAACTGACAAGGTATTTCAATCAGTTGCGGCCACTCCGCCAAAGCATGCTATAGATACCAAACCTTAAAAAATCAAATCGTAATATACTTCGCCACTGATATCAACGACAAAGATAATAAGCAATGAAAAAATATCTGATTGCCGTAGATGAAGAAATCAATAATATGAGTGATACCATTCCCGCTATGTCAAAAGGAATCAGAACCACATTCTACAGTACCAATCCATATTACCCGAGGCACACAGTAATGGTTCAGAAATCCGCCATGCCTGAATGTCTCGATTCTCCCGAAGAATGGAGAGACTTATCTGTGGAGTTGAAACAGTTTGATGATCATTACATCGGAACTGTAGACAGTTATATGTCAGACTCCCTGCAGTTTGGCCCTTATCGTGCGGCGTCGGCAGGTTTCGTGGTGGCAACTGATGAAGGCGATACCCTTATCCATAAGCAACTGGTGATTATGGATGGCAAGAATCTCTATTATCTCAACAACACCTTCGATTGGAATGACGATGGCAGACTGGAAAAGAAAGGAGATTCAATTTTACGTTCATTCCGAATTCTGTCATCTCAAAGTTCCGATTAAATGACACGGCGACGGGAAATATCAATCTGGATATCCTCAATCGTTCTGATCGGCGTTCTGGGGATGGTTGTCTGCGACGATGAAGATAGCGGATCCACGCAACAATGAGGTTGATTATAACAATTTTAATTCCCTGATAAATCCAATCATCAATGAAGATGCGTAAGAAAACCATTATATGGATGGCGGCCGGGGCGGTGGCGGCTCTGTTGCTGCTGATCGCCGGCTGCTATCTCGCCGTCGTCTGGAATGCCTCGGGCAGAACCTACGACAATACAGCCGACATACCTCACAATAAGTTCGGTCTGCTGCTCGCCACTTCACCCATCACACCCGGCGGAGCCCGCAATTTCTATTTCGACAACCGCATCAAGGCGGCCGTGGAGCTATATGACGCCGGTAAGGTACAGTTCATCATCGCCAGCGGCGGCGACTACACCCGGCTGTATAAGAACGGATGCGACGAGCCACGCGCCATCCGCGACTCTCTCGTGGCCCGCGGCATAGAGGCCGACAGGATACTCCTCGACTACGAAGGCACCCGCACCCTCAATTCCATCGCCAAGGCCAAGGAGGTGTACGGTCTCGAAAGCCTCACGCTGATCTCGCAGAAATACCATAACGAGAGGGCCATATATCTCGCCGACAGATACGGCATAAAGGCCGTCGGCTACAATGCGGAGCCGTCGCCCATACGCCGCAACCGCATCAAGAACACCCTCCGCGAATACCTCGCCCGCGTCAGGATGTTTCTCGACATCGTGACCGACCGCCGCCCCGACATCAGGAAGGACACTCTTCGCGAAGGCGGATCCAGGTGAGCATGCGGCGCGTGGTGCCGTGGTCGCGGCGCCAGGACGGGAGACGGACTCCCGATCGGGCGGCAGATTTCCCCTCGGAACCAACGGCAAGTGTCATGCCTGAGCCGGCGACTGATGCGGCACAGGGGCCGGGAGCTATCTCTGAGCAGCGGGTGCATTCCGGCGCTACGCTGATGTTGGCCTCCGGGATGCCTCTGCGGAGCAGACGGGAGACGTTGGCGCAGCGTAGGTCGATATGCCTGCGGTCAGGATCCATCGGCTCGCCGGTGAGACGGTCGGTGAACGGGCCGGGCAGCACGAAAGCACCCAGACCGGCATCCTCGAAGCAGACCGCGAGTTCGGAGCCCACCTCGAAGCAGTCGCCGCAGATGCCGATGCCGACATGCGCCATGATACGGCCTGCGTCGGCACCCATAGCCTCGAGACGCGAGACTGTGACGCCGACGATATCGCCGACGGTGCCCCGCCAACCCGCATGCACGGCGGCGACGGCCTCTATGTCGGGAGCATAGAGCAGCACCGGTATGCAGTCGGCGGTGCGCACGCCGATGGCCACGCCACGTAGGCGCGTAATCAAGGCGTCGGTGTCGGGAAACGACTGTCCCGGCTCCGTGAGCACGCCGACGTTCAATGAATGGGTCTGGACCGGCACGACGGCACCGACGGCTTTCACCGGATCGGCGTCGTCTGCCAGCGGTGCCACCCGGCCGTATTCCACGCCCGGAGTCAACAGACCGGTGGCCGACAGGATTGTTTCCATTCTCTCAAATATCATTTCTGATGCTTTCTCCATAGTCATAATAATAGATACTTCCTGACAGGCGGACGCTTTGAAAAGCGTCCCGACAGGCATGATATGGTTTCAGGCGAGAAACATCGAGAGGCTGATGCGGCGGCGCCCTGCATCGACATCCGAGACATAGACCTCGATCTGGTCGCCGATATGCAGCACGTCGGAGACGGCTCCGATGCGCTTGCGGCTGATCTTCGAGATATGCAACAGCCCGTTCTCCTTGATACCGAGATCGACAAAGGCGCCGAAGGCAGTGATGTTGGTGACGACGCCATGCACCTTCATGCCTGCGTGGAGCTGCTCGAAGGAGTCGATGTCGGGCGTGAACCGCGTAGCGGCGTTGTCGACGCGCGGGTCGCGCCCCGGCTTCTTCAGCTCCTCGATGATGTCGGCTATCGTGGCTCGTCCGCCGAGGCCGCTGTCGGCAAGGGCCGTGGCATCAAACTTCCTCAGCAATTCCACATTGCCGGGAAGTTCCTTAGTAGGCACTCCGGCCATACCGGCCATCGCCTTCACGATGCCGTAGCTTTCGGGATGGATGCCGGTGTTGTCGAGCGGTTCCCTACCGCCGCTGATGCGGAGGAATCCGGCGGCGAGCTCAAAAGCCTTGTCGCCGAAGCGCGGCACCTTCTTCAGTGCGGCACGCGAGGGGAAGGGGCCGTTGGCGGTGCGGTAAGCCACTATGTTGGCGGCCAACGCCGGGCCGATGCCGGAGACATAGGAGAGAAGACTCGTCGAGGCGGTATTGACGTCGACGCCCACGGCATTGACGCAGCTCATCACGGTATAGTCGAGGGCCTCCTTCAGCTTTGCCTGGTCGACGTCGTGCTGGTATTGCCCTACACCGATCGACTTAGGGTCGATCTTCACCAGCTCAGCAAGAGGGTCGATAAGGCGCCGACCGATGGAGACGGCGCCGCGCACCGTCACGTCCTTGTCGGGAAACTCCTTCCTTGCAATATCCGATGCGGAATAGACCGAGGCCCCGTCCTCGCTCACCACGAATATCATGTTGTCGGCCACCAGAGCGCTCTTCTTTATGAAATCGACGGTCTCGCGTGAGGCGGTGCCGTTGCCCACGGCCACGGCGTTGAGGCGGTGGCGCCCCACCATATCCGAGAGGGTAGCCAGGGCCCCGTCGGTGTCGCGGCGCGGCGGCGTGGGATATACCACCCCGTCGCTTAAGAGCGCGCCCTGCTCGTCGAGGGCCACCACCTTGCAGCCTGTGCGGTAACCGGGGTCGAGGGCCAGCACCCGGCACCCCTTCAGCGGCGAGGCGAGAAGCAGCTGCCGGAGGTTCTGCGCGAAGATGTCGATGGCCACCCTGTCGGCCTCCTCCTTGAGCCCGGCGGAGACCTCATTCTCCACCGAAGGGCATATCAGCCGCTTGCACGAGTCGGCCACGGCATCACCGATCAAGGCTCCGCATTCCTTCGCGGCGCCTCGGGGCGTGAACGCCTCCGCCATGGCTTCGGACAGCGAGCCGGAGGCGTCGTCGAGCTTATATTTCACCTTGACGAGCCCCTCGCTCTCGGCGCGGCGAAGGGCGAGATACTGATGGGAGAGGATGCGGCGCACCGGCGATGAGAAGGCGCCGTAGACGGCCGACTGCGAGGCGGATAGCGCCTCCTCCTTCCCCTTCACGACTGTAGCGGCGAGCGTACCCTGGCGACGGTAGGCGTTGCGCGCCATGTTGCGCAGGCGCGTCGACTCCGAGGCCCACTCGGCGATGATGTCGCAAGCTCCCTGAAGGGCAGCCCCGGCATCGGCGACATCGGGACGGGCAGCGAATCTTTTAGCCGCGCCCTTGAGGTCGGCTGCCCTCCCGGCCATGATGATCCTGGCGAGAGGCTCCAGACCGCGCTCGCGGGCCACTGTCGCACGGGTGCGGCGCTTCGGCTTAAAGGGGGCGTAGATATCCTCCACCTCCGTCATGGTGGCTGCCTCCTGCAGCCGGCGCCCGATGGCGTCGGTCATGGCTCCGGCGGCTGTGATGGTCTCGCCGACGAACTCCTTGCGGGCCTGAAGCTCCCTGACGGCCCTGAGGGTGGTCTCGATGGCGCGCACCTGTGTCTCGTCGAGGGCTCCAGTGGCTTCCTTGCGGTAGCGGCTGATGAAAGGGACAGTGGCGCCCCCGTCGAGCAGACGGATAGCGGCCGCCACCTTCCCCTCCGGCAGGGAGAGGCGCGAGGCGACGGCCTTTGATATATCGGTTGTGGTGTCTGTATTCTGATTCATGCCTCAAAATTACAAATTTTTTCTTATTTGGGCAAACTCGGTGATTTTCAGAGGGGTTTGGAGAGGCGTGGGTACTAATCGTGTACTTTTGTGGAAGTTGATAGAAAGCCGAGGAAATTGAATTTTGGATTTTTGTGTTGCGTTAAATATTTTTAACTGTCCTAATTTGCCTATTTTTACCGATTCCGACGGCTACAAAGTACACCCTCTCGCAGATTATCAGCCGAGATATTTGGATGTAATCCTATCTCCAATTCATAATTTTGCGCGCCACAAAAGTAATCATATTTTTTGGAACACAGTAATATCACGCGATAAATCTGAAACGCTCTGCGATGCTGGACATCGAATA
>CANQRV010000110.1 GCA_947626355.1 uncultured Muribaculaceae bacterium | reverse complement strand
AGATTGCGACCATACTCCTGCGTCCGGTTTATACTCCTAAATTCGATGTTTTCAAATTTTTGTCATGTACTTAAGAATTTATAAACAATCATAAAATATGCGCTAAAATTGCATCAGTCTGCATGAAAATGCCTATGGCTACGGTCTTTCTCTTCCATAGTCGCCTGCTCCGACGGAAAAATGCGGTAATATGCCCGGATATTTCGTAATCAGGATTAAAAGTTGTAATTTTGCGGCGCCTAAATCAATACCTGAAACAATACCTTAAGAAAATGGCCTACAAGAACAATACCATGATAGTGCGCCACCGTCTGCTCACGGAGCTCGTGAGGCTCTGGAAGGATGGCGTCCTGGTAGAGAAGATCGACCGTCTGCCCATTGAGCTGAGTCCTCGTCACTCGAAGCATCCCGGCCGTTGCTGCGTGCATAAGGAGAGGGCTGTGTGGAAGTATAAGTCCCTTCCGCTGCTCGGCCTCGACATGAGCGACGAGACCGACGAGCTCACTCCGCTTTCGGAATATGCCCGCATCGCCCTCGACCGTCAGGACGGTCGGCGTCCCGCAAAGGAGAGGATCAAAAGCAACATAATGTGCGTGATCGACGAGGCGTGCTCGTCGTGCGTGCAGATCAAATACGATGTCACCAACCTCTGTCGCGGCTGTGTGGCAAGAAGCTGCATCCATAATTGCCCTAAAGGAGCCGTGAGCCTCGACGAGCACACCGGCAAGGCACGCATCGACCACGACAAATGTATCAGCTGCGGCATCTGCCACAAGAGCTGTCCCTACCATGCCATTGTCTATATACCCGTGCCCTGCGAGGAGGCGTGTCCCGTCAACGCCATCTCCAAAGACGAGCACGGCATAGAGCATATCGACGAGTCGAAGTGCATCTATTGCGGCAAATGCATGAACGCATGCCCCTTCGGCGCCATTTTCGAGATCTCGCAGACCTTCGATGTGTTGCAGAGCATCCGCGCCGGCCGCAAGGTGGTGGCGATGGTGGCCCCGGCGGTGCTCGGCCAGTTCGAGGCCACTCTTCCGCAGGTGTACGGCGCTCTGAAGGGCATGGGCTTCCACGACGTGGTGGAGGTGGCCCAGGGCGCCATGGCCACGACGGAGAACGAAGGCAAGGAGCTGCTTGAGAAGATAGGGGAGGGGCAGGCCTTCATGACCACCTCCTGCTGCCCCGCATACATACAGCTTACAGAGAAGCACCTTCCGGGGCTGAAGCCGTACGTCTCGTCGACCGGCTCGCCGATGTATTACACCGCCCGCATCGTCAGGGAGAAATATCCCGGCGCGCTCACTGTCTTTATCGGCCCTTGCGTGGCCAAGCGCATGGAGGGACGCCGCGACGAGGCCGTCGACTTCGTGATGACCTTTGAGGAGCTCGCCTCGCTCTTCGACGCCTTCGACATCGACTTCAGGACAGCCGACCCGTCGGCACCCGAGTTCGAGTCGGTGCGCGAGGCCCACGGCTTCGCCCGCAGCGGAGGCGTGACCGAGGCGGTGAAGTCTTACCTGAAGCTCGACACCGAGAGGCTGAAGACCATGCAGGTGGCCGACCTTAACAAGAAGTCTATCGCCACGCTCGGCGCCTTCGCCAAGACCGGCAAGGCTCCAGCCCATTTCATCGAGGTGATGGCCTGCGAGGGGGGATGCATCACCGGCCCCAGTTCCGGCACCACCATGGCCGACGGCAAGCGCCGCTTCGACCGCGAGCTCCTCAAGAAGGACAAGACCTACTGACGATAAAGGATTAATGTATGGATTGGATTGTAGGGACATGCCTTCGGCATGTTGCAATGTCCTGCCGGTCAGAATCGTCAGTGCTGGTGCGGAAACATGCCACAGGCATGTCCCTGCAGGCCGGTGATATTGTAATGTAATGGCTATGGCGGAGGAATCCTACAGGGATATCGTAGGGAGACTGGCGGCTGAGCGGCGTCTCGCGGGTGTCGATGGATACCGGCGCCTGCTCGGCCTTGACGCGTCGCCGGAGGATGTGTCGGTTCTCCATCACGAGGCCCGGCGCGTGGCCCGCTCCGTCTTCGGCCGCAAGGTATATGCCCGTGCGCTCATAGAGATCTCCAACCGCTGCCGCAACAACTGCCTCTACTGCGGCCTGCGCCGCGACAACCGTGAGCTTCCCCGCTATGCCCTCGACCGGGCAACGGTCCTGGACTGCTGCCGGAGGGCCTATGATGCCGGATTCCGCACATTCGTGCTCCAGGGCGGTGAGGATCCCGACGCCACAGTGGCATCGGTGGGTGATATGGTCGCGGAGATACATGACTGGTTTCCGGACGCTGCCATAACACTCTCGCTTGGCGAATGGCCCGACGAGGCTTATGAGGCATTCTTCGAGGCCGGCGCCACCCGCTACCTGCTGCGGCATGAGACGCATAACCTAAGCCACTACTCGAGGCTGCACCCTCCGGAGATGTCGCTGGCCAACCGTCTGCGCTGTCTCGACACCCTGAAGCGGATCGGTTATCAGACCGGCACCGGCATTATGGTCGGAAGCCCCCACCAGACCATCGGCGATATAGCCGAAGACCTGGAGTATATGGCGGCCCTTGAGCCGGAGATGATCGGCATAGGGCCCTTCATCCCGCATGGAGCGACGCCTTTCGCCGGCTTCTCCGCCGGGAGCGTCGACTTGACACTCAGGCTGATATCCATCCTGAGACTCATGTTTCCCAACGCCAATATCCCGTCGACCACGGCCCTCGCCACTCTCGGTGTAAGCGGAAGGGTGAGGGGAATGCTCGCCGGCGCCAATGTCGTGATGCCCAACTGTTCCCCGCAGGAGGTGAGGAATCATTATTCTCTCTACGACCGTAAGGCATGCCGCGGCAGCGAGGCAATCGAGGGGCTTGACGCTTTGCAACGGGAGCTCGGCGATGCCGGTTATGAATTAAGTTTTGAGAAAGGAGATTTTATAAGATATGTATGATCCGAAATCATCGGTAGTCACGGAATTCATCGACCACGGAGAGATTCTGTCGACTATGGAATATGCGGCCGCCCATGCCGGCGACCGGGAGCTTGTGGAGTCGATACTCCGCAAAGGGGCACTGGGCAAAGGGCTCACCCACAGGGAGGCGGCCGTATTGCTCGAATGTGAAGACCCGGAGATGATCCATCGCATGGAGGAGCTGGCCCGCGACATCAAGCAGCGTTTCTACGGCAACCGCATCGTGATGTTCGCGCCGCTCTATCTATCCAACTACTGCGTCAACAGCTGCGTCTACTGCCCCTATCACGTGAAGAACCGCACCATACCGCGCCGCAGGCTCACCCAGGAGGAGATACGCCGGGAGGTGACCGCGCTTCAGGACATGGGCCACAAGCGCCTCGCGCTCGAGGCCGGCGAAGACCCGGTCAACAATCCCCTCGAGTATATCCTCGAGTCGATCAATACCGTCTATTCCACCCATCACCGCAACGGCGCCATCCGGCGCGTCAACGTGAACATCGCGGCCACTACGGTCGACAACTACCGCCGGCTGCGCGACGCCGGCATCGGCACATACATCCTCTTTCAGGAGACATACAACAAGGTCAACTATGAGAAGCTTCATCCGGCAGGCCCCAAGAGCGACTATGCCTGGCACACCGAGGCGATGGACCGCGCCATGACCGCCGGCATCGACGACGTGGGCATCGGGGTGCTCTACGGACTCAACACTTACCGCTACGACTTCATCGGCCTGCTGATGCATGCCGAGCATCTTGAGGCGAGGTTCGGCGTCGGCCCCCACACCATCAGCGTGCCGAGGATCTGTCCGGCCGACGACATCTCCACGGCCGATTTCCCCGATGCCGTATCCGACTCCCTCTTCTGCCGTATCATCGCCGTGCTCCGCATCGCCGTGCCCTACACCGGCATGATAGTGTCGACGCGCGAGTCGGCGGCCGTACGCGAGAAGGTGATTGACCTTGGTGTCTCGCAGATCAGCGGCGGCTCACGCACCTCGGTGGGCGGATATGCCGGAGAGCCGGAGAAGACCCAGCAGTTTGACGTCTCCGACACCCGCACCCTCGACGAGGTGGTGGGTTGGCTGCTCGACATCGGCCATATCCCCAGTTTCTGCACCGCCTGCTACCGCGAGGGACGCACCGGCGACCGCTTCATGACCCTGCTGAAAAACGGCCAGATCGCCAACTGCTGCGGTCCCAACGCCATGCTCACGCTCATGGAGTATCTCCAGGACTATGCCTCGGAAGAGACGCGCCGCAAGGGGCTCGCCATGATCCGGAAGACGCTCGGCGGCATTCCGCATCCGAAAGTGCGGGAGAAGACGGAGGAATACCTCTCGAAGATTGAGAACGGTGAGCGAGATTTCAGGTTCTGATATGCAATCGGATATGACTCAGTCAGTAGCCTCGGCCAACCGCCTGCATATCATCGTGCTCGGCGCCTGCAACAGCGGCAAGTCGTCGCTCGTCAACATGCTTACGGGGCAGCAGACCTCCCTCGTGTCGGATATCCCCGGCACGACCACCGACCCCGTGTCCAAGCCTATGGAGCTGTCAGGGCTCGGAGCGTGCGTGCTGATCGACACCGCCGGCTTCGACGATCCCTCGGAGCTCGGCTCCGCCCGCGTCGCAGCCACGCGCAAGGCCCTCGACAGAGCCGACATGGCCATTCTCCTTATCGGCCATGACGGGGTCCGTGAGTCGTCGTGGCGCGAGGAACTGGAGAAAAGGAAGCTGCCGGTGGTGGAGGTGATGTCGAAAGCCGACCTGATGGGGGAAGTACCCGGGAATGTCTTGGCCACATCCATACATAGTCCGGTGGAGAGCCGCGACAGGGTGTTGGAGGCATTGCTGAGGGCCATGCCGTCTGATCTGGGAGCGGCCAGCCTGCTCCGTGGGCTTGTCGCTGCCGGCGACATCGTGATGCTGGTGATGCCGCAGGACTCGCAGGCTCCCAAGGGACGCCTGATCCTGCCGCAGGTGCAGACAATCCGCGAGCTCCTCGACAACGTATGCGTGCCCGTGTGCTGCACTCCCGCCACGATGACGCGGGCGCTGCAGGGCCTGACGGCTCCGCCGGCGCTCATCATCACCGACTCGCAGGTGTTCAGGGAAGTCAACGCGATGAAGCCGGCCGGAAGCCGGCTGACGTCGTTCTCCATACTGATGGCGGCCTACAAGGGGGATATCGAATACTTTGTGGAGAGCTCATCGGCAGTAGAATGTCTGGGAGAGGGGAGCAGGGTCTTGATTGCGGAGAGCTGCACCCACGCGCCGAAAAACGAGGATATAGGGCGCGTGAAGATTCCGGCGATGCTGCGCCGCAAGGTAGGGGAGGGATTGGTGATTGATTTCGTGAGGGGTACGGACTTCCCCGACGACCTCACGCCTTACTCGCTGGTGATACACTGCGGAGGCTGCATGTTCAACCGCCGCCATATCCTGTCGCGGGTGGAACGTGCCCGTGCCCAGGGCGTGCCGATGACCAACTACGGCATTCTCCTTGCCCGCCTCACAGGCATCCTCGACAAGGTAAGCTATTGAGGTCCCGGCCGCAACTTTATCCTGACTGCCCGTTCGTTCCGAAAAGTGTGGTTGTCGCCGATTATTCGTTCCGAAAAGTGTGTTCATCTGCGATTATTCGTTCCGAAAAGTGTGTTCATCTGCGATTATTCGTTC
>CANQRV010000109.1 GCA_947626355.1 uncultured Muribaculaceae bacterium | reverse complement strand
ATGTGATTTCGATAAAGTAAATATAAATATCAGTTTCAATGATGGTGTAATGACTATCGTTGAGTATCCATCTTGGGATGAGGCTACCTGCCTTTGCGAAACCGATGCAACATTTACTATCAACAACTTACCTGATACTGATTTCATATTGAAGATATATCACGGTGATACAAAGGGAAATTTCAATGTAGCGGCTCCCAAGTTCAGTGGTCGGATCAGAGTTAAGGATGGCTCATTTTCGACGCTATATTAGGTTTGGTTAAACCGCAACTACCTTTACAAAAAAATAACTTAGAAACATAGCGAATACGCCCCGACAAGAGAGGAATTTCTTGCCGGGGTGTCGGTTGATGCGAGAAGCTTATTTCTTAGCGGCGTTGTGGTTAGTGTAGTTTGGGACCTTGTCTGCGGCGTTTGGCTTTTTGCTCTTCACGATAGCGGTGAAGGGCCTCTTCTATGGTAAGACCAGGATGGCGGTTCAGCCACAGTTTGAAATCATCGGGCAAAGCACTCCCGTTAGTGAACCCTTCTTGCGGCTGTGTGGTTCCTGCGACTGAAACATTGGATAACCGAGCGCCATAGTTTTGCGACTGAGATGGGGCTTGTCCGGCTAAGTCAGGATTCGATGAATAGACTCCCGGAGTCATACGCTGTAGGTTGAATTTTATCCAAACAGTAGGCATTTCTCCCTGACATCCGTCAACTCGGATAGCTTTCCCCGCAACGTAATCATTGATCTGTTGCGTAGAAAACCGCACACCTTTGTATGATGCAATAGGCACAATAGAGCCATCTGCATACATCCATTGAGACTGAGGATGCAGCGGTCTGTTGTTTGCCAGATGCTTGCGAATATTGCCCAGACTGAATCGCCGGTCAATCTTAGATGCGGCGAAACGCTTGCCTTTTCGGGTGTACCAAAGACCCTGCAATTCGTTGCTGCCACGCTTGTATTTGTATTCAATGCCTACTCCCGCAGCCTTTAAACGGCTCTCGAACTGCTCGAAAGTATGGACTGATTTATCATTCCATACCGCGTCAACTGCGTTGAAAATCTCGTATCGTATCTTTTCCATGCCACGCAGTTTATTGACATTGGTCTGCCGCTTGCCTTCTGAAATATACAGTCCGTATTCCTTTGTCAGGTCAAGACAGGCTTTCCGATTGCGATTGAAATCATTTTTATCAGAAATGGTTTCGGCGTGGTTATCTATTCGGCTGAACACTATATGACAGTGTGGATAATCCTTGTCAAGATGCCGTACCACGATATAAGGAGTATCGACAATACCCATTTTCTCCATGTATTTACGGGCAATCTCTACCATAATCCAGTCATCAACTTTATCCTTGTCGTTGGCGTGGAAGTTCAGGGAAATATGCCCGACCGGATTTTTCAAGTCCGGATTCAAGGCGAGATTATCCTCAAAAGAGGCGATAATTCCATTTCGCCCTTCTATCGTAGATACATCTTTACAGTCTATAAGACGCCATTCTTTGCATGAAGAACCGTCGGGATTATCCTTCTTTCGGCGGGTGACATAATCGACGCAACCGCCAAAACTTCCGCCTTTTGTTATCTTGCCCATCATACGCTGTCGGGTGTGTTACGATAGATTTTTATCAGTGAAAGAACAAAATCCTTGCACTGAATTATCTCTCTGTATGTACGGACAAACTGTTCTTCCGAGGCACCACCTTTTAGAATGGCGCCAACAAATTTAGCCGTGCGATTGAGATTTTCTGCAATTCCCTGAAGGTCGCGGATTGCCTTGACATCTCTTGGCGTGAGCCTTTCCACGACTTTGCAATGCAGTGCCGACTGCCGGATATATTCCGATCGGTTGAGACCTGCCACGAGAGCCTTGTCCATCATTACCTGATACTGGTCTATGTCAAATTTCACCGGCACCATGATGGACTTACGTTCATCAGCCGGGAGTTTGGGGCGTCCTTTAGAGGGACGTAAATTGGATTGCTTCATTGGAAATATGTTTGAGGTTTGTGACCATCGGGAGCGGAGGGGAGCGAGTCGTTTGAGGATTACTTGTAATACGAAAACATAAACTCGCTCCCTCCGATTCCGAACCCCTGCGATAGTTTCGAGGTGCGCGAAACTATATGGCGATTCTATGGTCGTTACTTATCATTCATTCACGAAGAAGAGTCTGTGAATTATCTCAGGAGGGAGTATGTGTATATACATATGTATATGGTTGCAATCAAGCTATCAGAGCTTGCGCCAGATTTCGATGTCGTCGGCATATTGTTTCAGATGCTCGGCGAGGATGGCGTTGGCATAACTGCTGACGGTGGTGCCACGGTCGCCGAGGATTCTGGAAACACGCTCAAGCTGGTCCCACAGGTCGCCCTCGATGTTCAGGGCATGGCGGTTCACCATCTTTGCAGGAGCAAGGAATGTAGCCTTGTACTCGGCGAAGTCTGATTTGCGCTGCTGCTTGCCGATGCGCTGTTGCTTCGGCTGCTCGGTCGTGGCGGTTACGGCTGTTCCCTCGGTTGCCGTCTGCTCGTTGTCGAACAGATTGTCGGCGTTGACAGTGGTAGTGCTGTTAACAGAGTTATCGATGTTAACTGTGGGCGTGGAGTTGATAGAGTTATCTGATTTCATAATAAAATCGGGATTAAGGGTTGATACTTTGGATTTGGTTGCATCGGTCAACTCGGTTGACATGGATGCTGGTGTTGATGGTGCTTTTGTGGCTTTCATCATTTGTTTTGTTGGATGGTTGAACTTTGGTTGACAAGAAAATCATTCAAGTCGTTGAACTCGGAATAAAGAGTGGAGCGGTCAATCACTGTTGAGCCATATATGGCTGTCAACTCGGCGAGTGCTGTTTGCCCGGCATTGTCGTTGTCAAGATAGCAGTTGATGACAGTGTAATTTCTGAGATAAGGCACAACCTTGTTGACATTGACAACGGAGTTGAGGATGATTGCGTCGGCTCCGCTGATGATGTCGAGTGCGATGGCAGAGAGATAATCAATCAATCCCTCGAACACGGCACACTCTGTTGACGGTCCGTCTCTCGACCACGGCAGATATGAGATGTCCTTGCGTCCCCGGCAACCTTTGAAATATCTGTTGCGCAGTTCCCAGTCACCGTTGACATTCTCAAATGCCACGGCAAAATATGGTTTACCGCTGACGCTGTAATGAGCCTCCTTGCAGTTCGCTGTGGCGATGTGTGCCGGAATACCACGCTCTTGGAGGTATGCGACAAGTGCGCGGTGTTCCAATGGCACGACTTCAAATCGTTCCATACCCGGTGCAGAGTGTCGCGGAGCAAAAGAGGAAGCGGCTGTCTGCACCGATGGCACAGGATAGTTGTTGGCAATGCAACGCATGAGATAGCGCAGGTCTGTTGACAGATACAACTCTGATGCCAAGTCGATGATGTTGCCGCCTTTGCCAAGACCGAAGTCATACCAGCAGTTGATCGCGGTATCGACCTTTAACGATGGCGTCTGTTCCTGTCGCAACGGTGACTTATACCAGAGCCTCGTTCCTTTTCTCACCGCCGGTTCATGTCCGAGACGAGACAAGAAGGCGGCTAAAGGGATTGATTTAATCTCTTTGATCATGGGTTATAAAATGTTTGGGTGAGTTGGTTCTTGGTTTGGGTCCTATTATATATGCTCTTTTCTAAACCAGACCAGAATTGCGGTTTTTCAATAGTAGAAATCCGGATTGTAGATATATTCCCGGTTCTCGTAACGAATCATGCCTTTATTGTCAAGAAAGGTCTTCAAGCCCTTTACCTTGTTGTTGGAATAGGAATGACCGCAGGAGGCATATCCGCTTTTGAGTGCAGCCTCGAAGTTCCGACAACCTTTTACCGGACCGTTGGCGAAGATTACGCCCAATGCCTCACGGTGCTGTTCCTCGGTCAACTCTTTGTAGGGATATGGGTCTTTGGCTTTCTTGCCCGGCTCGGTGAACACATATCCGCTGGCAATCTCTGGCAGCCCGTAATCGTTGACGCGGAAAGCGAATGGGTCGAACTCGGCGGCGCGGATCATGACGGCGCAGACTTCCGACACGGTATCGTCGGTTTTGCTGCGGCTTACCTGAAGCACGGTCTCGGCCTTGTTGTTCAGCTCAGTGCCGACATGACCACGGGCGTTGTCGTCGCTCTTGTTGAGGTGCAGAACTGTGTGGATATGTATCTGGAATTTGTCAGTCCATTCCATTAGCTTGCCTATCAGGTCGGTGGATTCCTTTGCGCAGTTGATGTCATACATCAGGTCGCGCACACCGTCGATGATTACAAGTCCTACACCGGGAGTGCTGATTATCGCCTGTTCAATGACTTCAAGGCGTAGTGTAGGTGTGAGCTGGCGCAGGGCGGCGAATTTCAGATGTTCCGGATGGATATCGGTCGGCAGTTTCGCCAGTCGCAAGGCTCGTTCCATTACCTTCTGACAATGATACGGACTTTGCTCGGTATCGAAGTAGAGGATTGTGCGCTTGTCGTCGGGAAACTCGGCTGTGTAGCCCAATACCTTGCCATTGACAAGCGATGCTCCGACGATGGCAGCGACATTGAAGGTCTTTTTACTCTTTGCCTTGCCGGTCGATGCCGAGAAGTTGCCGAGAGTGCCGATGACACTGCCGTTGGCATACAGTACCTCCGGCGCAGTCTGAATCTCATCGGTGATTAGCAACTGCTTTTCCTCCCAGAGTTTGAGGATGTCTTGCTTCACTCCGTCCATTCCTCACCCCCTTTCTTATGTTCTTGTATGAGATCGAGTGCTTTCTGGGCGTCAATGACGATTTTTCTGCCAGATTGGGTTATGGCATCTTTGATTACGCCACTGTTCTTGATACGGTGTGCGGTAGCCTTACTGCACTGGAGAAGTTCGCATAGACCCTTGATTCCGTAAACGAGCCAACGCTTTGCAGTGGTGGCAACATTTTCGTCAGAGGTAACGCTTTCGGTAGCGGTCTTGGTCTTGACAAAATGAGAGTCAAGTAATTCTAAAAATTGTTCTCCGGTGTACTGCCAGAGAGGAAGTTTGAGTAACTGGTCTTTTGTCATACGCAGTGTGGGTTTGAGTTATACTTCCGCCCTCTGAGAGAGCGTATCCGAGTATCTCCCGGACACTGCAAAATTACAACCGGTAATGAGTGGTATGTATGTGGATTCCTATTCTCCACTTACTAAAACTACCCGTCAGAATATCAGGCTCTAACGGGTAGTATCATAAGGTTTCAAAAGTGGAAATTTGAGTGGTGAAAGTGGTGCGCGAGTGGTATCTTTAAGTAGCACGGACTATCAAGCCCGCTTTTTATGGTTTTTGATGATTTCATCTATGTCATCAGCGAAGGCCATACTTGACCTACTGGCATCGCTTCCACGCGGATGGGAATACTTGCTTTCGTAATATGAGGAGTCTATGTCGAAGTGCAGAAGTATGTCCTCCCGCCATGCGACCTTGTGCTTTTCCGGCACAATATCGTAGAGCTTGGAGATGAGATAGCAAACCTTGATTTTTTGTTTAGGCTTTATTTTCAGTGGCTCATGCTTACCATGAAGATTCAACGATGAGTGAAACTGCGTTTCAGTTGAATCATCAAATATTTCGGCACAAATATCATATAGCTCAGATTTAAGTACATGACAAAAATTTGAAAACATCGAATTTAGGAGTATAAACCGGACGCAGGAGTATGGTCGCAATCTC
>CANQRV010000108.1 GCA_947626355.1 uncultured Muribaculaceae bacterium | reverse complement strand
TCTGACAATGGATATGGTTCGGGAATATCGGGAGAGGCAATAGCATTACAGGCACTTCAGAATATGTATAACTCCGCCACGTCAGCCGTATCTGCCAATATCCGAAAGAACAAAGCCAAGATAAAGTACAACACTATCGTCTATCTCATCAACTCTGACGAAGCAAGGTAAACATCATTACAGAATCAACAAAATCCACAAAATATGAAATTCAAATCCCTTATGGCGGCTGTTGCCGTATTTGCCACCGCACTTTCAGCATCGGCTGTGGCGCCCAAGCAGACTATCCTCATAAACGATGAAGTGACAACGCACATCGTCATGCCGGAGGATATAAAGATGGTTGACCTCTCGACGACCAAGGTAATCGGCAACCAGTGTGCAGACAACATCGTGCGTATCAAGCCATACGTTGAGACTGACCCGGAGGTGGAGCCGACCACTTACCGCGAGGGTGAGCTTTTGGGCACGCTCACTCTCATAGGGGAACGGCATCTGGCGCAATACGATGTGGTTTATACCGCCACTCCGACCCGTGCAGCCTCTATCTATCAGGTTCAGTATTCCGGCTTGCAGTCATACATCAATCCGGAGGTTTCTATGCCGAAGTCGGAGATGGCCCGTTATGCCTGGGCTGTCTATGGCAGCGACCGCAAGTTCAATCAGC
The DNA here is from genome assembly GCA_947626355.1 of uncultured Muribaculaceae bacterium. Classification (GTDB taxonomy): domain Bacteria; phylum Bacteroidota; class Bacteroidia; order Bacteroidales; family Muribaculaceae; genus Lepagella. Next base: position 5,192 of record CANQRV010000108.1, on the reverse strand, counting down.
TTGTGTTCAGTGCCAACGGCATGAAGGCGATTGTCAACAACATCTATTCAATCGGTGACTTCTTTTTCATTGACTATTCCCTGCAGAACAAGACGAAGATTGCCTACGACATCGAGGAAATGCGTGTGAAGCTGACAGACAAGAAGGAGGTCAAGGCCACCAACTCACAGACTATCGAGCTTACTCCGGCATACTCTCTCAATCTTGCCAAGAGGTTCAAGAAGAAATACCGCAACGTGCTTGTGATTCCCAAGCTCACTTTCCCTGATGAGAAAGTTCTCCGTATCGAGATTGCCGAGAATCAGATAAGCGGACGTGTGATCACCATGACTATCGAGTATGATGATATTCTCAATGCCGACGGCTTTGACTCCGATATCCTCAAACAGATCCCTTATTCCGTTCACCCCCATATCTACAAGTAAGCAATGAAGAAGATACTTTTAGCCCTTATATGCGCCGTCGTGACACTCAGTGCATCGGCACAGGGTAAACTCACTGTCAATGCCGGTTTCCTTTTCCCTTCAACTCTCAACGCCACGGCCGGATACGAGCACTCCTTCACTTACGGCAATGCCGTTGAAGTGTTCGGCGAAATCGGCGACCACTGGAAATCCGGGGAAGGTCAGTTCTGGAAAGGCTACTATTGGGACGGGGGCCTTCTCTACAAGCACCGTCTCGCCCGATACAAAAACGGTATGCTCCGTTTCCGTTTCGGCCCGGAGTTCGGGGCTGTGGAACGCAAGTTCTTTGTAGGACTTGAAGCCGGATTTGAATACAACTATGTTTTTCAAAATGGCTGGGAGTTCTCTCTGATACAGAAGAACAATGTCAATTTCGTTCACGGAGATACATTCCGTAACGGTCTTCTCATCGGTCTCAAAATTCCATTCTAAACTATCTCATTATGAAAAACAATATCTATATGTCTGTCTCTATGGACGACTTGCAGAAAATGCAGTTTCTTCTTCGTGAGACATTATCGATGATGTCTCGAATCTATGGTGACGTAGTGTTCACATCTTGCCCGGATCTTGCCACATTTCATCATGCCGTTGAAACAGTCAAGGGTCAATATGATCAGGTAATCGAAGCAATGGAGGAACGCCACATTACTCCACTAAAAGGAAAATCTGTTTTTCAAGAATAAGCGCAGTTATGGCTTTTGAGGAAACGAAGGAGCAACAGCAGATGTATAACTACTTTCGTAGCTGCATCTACTTCTTCCTTATCATCGAGATTGTGATGAATCTGCCTATCACGGCAGACAACAAAATCACTCAGTTCATTCTTGACCTTTTCGCAAGGTTCAAGGTGTTCAACTCCGTTGCAGGTTGCAAGGTCTGTGAGCTTATCTGCATCTGCGTTGTTGCCGTTGGCACCAAGGCAAAGAAGGCTTTGAAATTCAATCTGAAGACTATGGTGGTTTACCCGGCTTGTGCCGGAGTGCTGCTTGTAGGGCTATGCTTCATTTTCCACAGTATGTCATGGGGAATGAGTTGGATGGGCTTTCCTGCCAACCGTATCCTTTATGCTATCTGTTCTGTTGTGGGAACAATGCTGTTTCACCAAGGTCTTGACGGCATAGCCAAGTATTACAACCACAAAGTTGGTGAAGACCGCTTTAACTTTGAGAATGAATCATTTGAACAGTCACGACAGGAGGTTAAGACACCTTACTCAGTGAATATTCCTATGATATTCTACTGGAAAAGGCGTATGCACAACGGCTTTATCAACATCATTAACCCGTTCCGAGGCACTATCGTTCTCGGAACACCGGGTTCCGGTAAATCATTCGGTATCATCGACCCTTTCATCAGACAACACGCAGAAAAGGGTTTCGCTATGATGGTTTACGACTATAAGTGGCCCACTTTGGCTAAAACTCTGTTCTATCAATTCTGCAAGAACAAAAAGAGTGACAAGCTACCGAAAGGCTGTGGTTTTCGCCAAGTCAATTTTACGAATGTTGAGTATTCCAACCGAATAAATCCTATCCAGCGTAAGTATATCCCGGATCTTGCAGCTGCTTCCGAAACTGCGGCTACTCTGCTTGCCTCCTTAAATAAAGGAGGCGGTGAGAAGAAAGGTGGTTCAGAGGCTTTCTTTACTAACTCTGCGGAGAACTTTCTCGCTGCTATCATCTACTTCTTTGTCAATTTTCACCCTGTCGGCTTTAAGAATGGAAAGAAACTAAAGCGTTTCATTCGACATGAAGGGAGAAAACTGGAGTTGGTCATTCGTAATTGGGACGATTTCAATGCTCTCGATGAAGCCGGAAATGTAGTTCTGGATTTTGTTGACAGCACAGGCAAGGACGTGTCAACTGATGAAGACCGTATGTTCGTTGACCTTAACCAATTCTCCTATCTTGACCGTTCCGGCAATATGATTGTTATCGAGCGGACGTGGTATGAAGATGAGGACGGCAACGAGGTTGAACCGGACACCATCACCGGTGAGTATTCGGATATGCCTCACGTGTTGTCTTTCCTTGGCAGACCATACGATGAAGTTTTTAACATTCTGATGCAGGACGATAAGATTTCCTCTCTTATGGCTCCGTTCCAATCAGCCTATAAGAATAAGGCTAATGACCAGCTTGAAGGTATGGTGGGTACGCTCCGAGTAAATGCTGCACGTCTCGTTTCCCCGGAGGCCTACTGGGTCTTTACTGGTGATGATTTTGACTTGAAGATTTCTGACCCTAATAGTCCGAGCTATCTCGTTATTGCCAACGACCCGGAAAAGGAGCAGGTTATCGGTTCTCTAAATGCTCTTGTCCTTAACCGACTTATTACCCGTGTAAATTCCAAAGGAAATATCCCGGTGAGCATCATCGTCGATGAGCTCCCTACGCTCTATTTCCATAAGATTGACCGCCTTATAGGTACGGCTCGCGCCAACAAAGTAGCTGTAACTCTTGGTTTTCAGGAGCTACCTCAGTTGGAGGCAGACTACGGCAAGGTCGGTATGCAGAAAATCATTACCACTTGCGGTAACATCTTTATGGGAGCAGCGCGTAATAAGGAAACTCTTGAGTGGGCTCAGAATGATGTGTTCGGTAAAGCCAAGCAGACTTCCACCTCAATCACAATCAACGATTCAAAGGTCTCTACCTCCATCTCAGAGAAACTTGACTATCTTGTTCCGGCTGCGAAGATTGCGGATATGGCTACCGGTTGGCTTGCAGGTCAGGCAGCCCGTGATTTCACTGCTACGGATAAAAAGATGCTTTCTCATTTCGACATCGAGGAGTCGGAGGAATTTAAGACAACTAAATATTTCTGTAAGACGAACTTCGATATGGCGAAAATCAAGAATGAGGAAAACCATTATGTCGATCTTCCCAAAATCTATGAGTTCAAGAATGACCGCGAGAAGGAGATTATGCTCAACCGCAACTTCAAGCGAGTGAATCAAGAGGTTGAGAATATGGTCAAGGAACTTCTCGGAATGGTATAACCACTTTCTCTATGGACAATACCCTAACTTCAAATATGTTTTCAGTGCCGTTGTCGCTCCGCATGAGTGGCAGCGCACTGAAGATTCTTGCTCTTCTGTCAATGCTTGCCGACCACTGCGCATATTTCCTATTGGAGCCTGCCACTCCTGTATATAATGTACTACGGTGTTTCGGTCGAATTGCGTTCCCGGTGTTCGCTTTCTTAGTTGCTGAGGGCTTCGCTCATACCCGAAGCCGTAACCGCTATTTCTTCTCATTACTGGCTTTCGCTTTAATCAGTGAAATCCCTTGGTATCTGCTAAACGGTGCCGACGGTACTCACAATGTTATGTTCACTCTCTTCATTGGTGTAGCCACACTTGCCGTCTTTGATCGTCTATGTGAACATGGCCCACTCTGTTGTTCCACAATACTGATAATGTGTACTCTCGCCTGGTGGACAGGAGTGGACTATGACTGGCGCGGAGTCTTGATGATAGATTTATTCTATATGTTACGCCGGCAGACAATCGAGCCTTGGCTGAGCCGTCATAATGTATGCTTTCCCTCACAGGCAATAATCCAGATTCTCTTCACATTCCCACTAATGATGCACTACGGCATTGCCGGAGCCGTCATCGCCTCAATCGTTATCTTCCTCTATGACGGAACACGCGGAAACATCAAAGGCGCAGTAGCCAAATACAGCTTCTACGCCTTTTATCCCTTGCATCTTCTGTTATTTATTTGAATAACCGAGGAAGGAAGTCTACGAGATACTTACGCCAATTTTCCCATGTGTGACCTCCGTCAGTTTCATTATAGATAAATTCGTATCCACCCGAATGAAGTTTGAGCCTCCAATCATCATTCAGTTTCTTAACAAAATCATCCTTTCCGCAAGCTATATAGTATAATTTAGGAGGGGGTGCAAACTGTGTTTTTAACTTTTTGTCAACATCACTATAGATTGACAAATCATCAGACGTATACTTAGAGATTGCCTTATCTACTTTACCGCCTCCAATAAATGGTAAACTTTCTTTAAGATCTTTCCAAGCCTCACCCAATTTTTGCATTGTGCCAATACTCTTGTTCCCGAGCGCATTAGTCGTTTGAGCAGAAAAAAGCCCTACATAATCAAATGCCTTTGGATTATTAAGAGATATAAAGAGTGTGTGCAGACCACCCAATGATAGCCCAGCTATAGCACGTTGTGACTTATTTGGAAGAGTCCGATAATGATTATCGACATACTTCACAATTTCATCCATAAACGAAGATTCAAAGTCACCCAACATAGAACTGGTGTTGTTTGCCGATGGCTCAACATCAGGATTCTGAGGATCAGCCCCGGGAGCAGCAGCCAAATCCACATTCCCGTTCGGCATGACCACAATCATTGGCTTACACCGACCCTCTGCTATTAGATTATCTAATATTTGGACAGCTCTTCCTCCATCCGCCCAAGCGTCCTCATCGCCTCCGGACCCATGTAGTAGGTAAAGAACGGGGTATCTTTTATTTTTATTTGAGGAATACCCGGCGGGTAAGTAAATTGTCATGCGTCGTTTATTCATTCCTTTCAATGAAGAAGGATACCAAACTTTTTTCACTGTGCCATGAGGTACTTTCTTAGTGATATAGTCATCAGCTATTCCACCTTTTATAATAGAGTTTACATCAATTAAAAGTATATGCTAAGCCCGAGCGGACATACGCCAGTTGTGAAGTCCTGCGGCAA
>CANQRV010000107.1 GCA_947626355.1 uncultured Muribaculaceae bacterium | reverse complement strand
ACAAAAAGTAAGCCCAACTTCTGCCGTTCAAGAAGTTGGACTCACTATTTTATGGTTTAGCGGACAGTAATAATTCCGAATATGGCGACACCCGCAACCAGCTCACGGAATGCCGCGCCGACGGACGCAGCCTCCAGACAATGCTCGACGATGCCCGACGCCAGAATCAGGAATGCCGCGAAGCCTACAACGAGCTCAAGAAATCTCTCGACCAGAGCCTCGCGTCAAGCGCCCAGGGAAGCATCAATATCTCCAAGCTCGTCGATGAGATCAACGCCTCCAACCAATACATCAAGCAGCTCGTGGAGGCCAAGTCGAAATCAGACTCTCTCAACATGGTGCTGACCAACAACCTCACGCGCTCCCTCTCCACCGCCGAGCTCAAGGAGGTGGATATCAAGGTGCTGAAGGGAGTTGTCTATATCTCCCTCGCCGACAACATGCTGTTCCGCTCCGGCAGCTATGAGGTGAACAGCCGTGCTATGGAGACCCTGAGCAAGATAGCTAAGATCATCAAGGACTATAAGGACTATGACGTGCTCGTGGAAGGCAACACCGACCCTGTACCCATCAAGCGCGAGAATATCCGCAACAACTGGGACCTCTCGGCACTCCGAGCCTCTTCAGTGGTGCAGGTGCTCCAGAACGATTTCGGCGTTAATCCGAGCCGTCTCACAGCCGGCGGACGTGGCGAATACAACCCGATAGCCGACAATTCCACAGAGCTCGGACGCCAGCGCAACAGACGCACGGAGATCATCATCACTCCGAAGCTCGATGAGTTTATGGACCTCATCGACAAGGCCCCCGAGACCGACAGCACTGACTGACAATCAGCTACGCAGAAACATAGAGCCCGGACGGAAGTTTCCGTCCGGGCTCTATGTTTCTGCGGGCGTGGCCAAACATCTTTGTCGGCCGTAAAAGCCACTAATCCTCGCTGATCGAGAGAGTCACCTCATCCTCGGAACGCGTATAGATGATGTTATATCCGTTTACCTGAAAAATCATCTTCACATTTCCATCGGAATATCTCTCCACGATATCGCTGTTTTTATCCACGTTCTTCAGATCCTCGCTGACAGCCTTCTCAATCTGGTCGCAGAGAGCCTTGTCGTCCTCGATATAGATCTTCCGAAACATCTGGTTGTCATTGCGGATTATCGTCATCTCCACATTCTGGCGCTTTTTATATGCATCGGTGAAGAACTGCATGCATCTGGGAGCCTTCTCCTGCGCGGCAGCCACCGCCGGCATAGCCAGCACCATGACCAGTATTATCAATATCTGCTTCATATATGTTATTTTAGATTTTTTGATTCATCTATCATTCTCTGTGATTCGGAGAGCTCGCGGGCGATGTCTTCCTTGATACGCTCGGCCTCCGTGATATCCTTTTCTATCGACTGCTTCACGGCCTCGGCCTCGCTCATGGTGCTGGCCATATACTGCTCGAACCTGCGCACTTCCTGAACGGCTTCATATCTCTCCTTGCGGGACTCGTCGATAGCCGCGGTTTCCAGATATCTGTCGAGCTGGAGCTCCATGTTGACAGCCCGCTCTTCCTTGCGGGCTTCCGCCATACTCTCCTCCTGGACATGCATGGCCTCCGCCATCTCGCGATAGGCCTCGGCGCGCTGCCGTGTGCCCGCCTCGACTTTCCGGCCGTCGCTGTAGATTTCCACCCCTGCGCTGACCGGAGGCTCGGACCGTTGCCTCAACAATGAGACACCGACACAAGCCATCACGACCACACAGGCGGCGGCCGCCGACCATCCGGTGGCCGCGCGCCGATACCATGGCTTCCTTTGACGGACCATGGCTCGCGCCTCACACTTTCCGAGCACGCTCTCAAGACCCATCTGCACCAGGGCGCTCTCCATCGACGGCGTGAGTGGCTCACGCTCCATGAGCATCAGGGCGAGGGCCCGCTCCTCCTGTCTTGACAGCAGCCCTTCCATGTAGAGCCCGATGACTGCATCGAGTTCCTCATCGCTCAATATGGGTATGTTATCCTTCATATTCATAACCGAAGCGTAAATTTAATAATTTTCTGATAGATTTCCTCGCTCTGCAGAGATTTGTTCTCACCGCACTGTAATTTATACTGAGTCTATCCGCAATCTCGTCCATCTCGAGCTGCTCATATATATACAGTGAAAACACTTTCCGCTGCATCTCCGGGAGCGACTCATCAACCAGCTTCCTGATATTGGCCACCATCTCCGAGGCGTCTCCATTATATGGATCCACATGTCCGCCGGCCTCCATCTCCTCTATATCCGACTCATGGCGCCTGCTCCTTATACGGTCGATACATAGGTTTCGCAAAGAGACAAACATGGTGGACGTAAGGCGCCCCGGCTCTTCCGCAGGCATCTTCCACAGTCGGACAAACATATCCTGCAATGCGTCTTCTACGTCGTCTCCCGACTGGAGCATGCTTCCGGCATACGCCCTGAGCTTTCCGCGTAGTCTGAGATAGAGTTCTGTCTTGTCGGTCGTGTCTGTCATTCTATAAACGATGATGTCCGCGATATGAGACATCTACTCATATTACGGACATCATGACGAATTGTTACATCGAGCCGACGTTATTACTTATCATCCGCTCCGGCACCGGAAGAATGAGCGCCTCCGGAAGCACCAGCGGAAGCATCGCCTGAGGCCTCTTTGCTGATAAGCGGAATTTCCACCACCTTGTCGAAAGCGTCTCCTTTGGTGTTGTGGGCCTTTATGATATTTGTCACATATACCGTGAAAATCGGGAACATCATCATTCCGAGAGCCGCGAGAAGCACCGACAGCACCTTGCCCACTCCTGTCACGGCTATGATATTCGATCCCACGGTAGTGGCATCCATTGAAGCCCACCAGAGTGCCGAATCATAATCCACCACAAGCGGATTTATGTCATGCTCGAAGAGATAGAAGGCGAGACTGGCGAAATATATGGTGCAGAGCAAGGTCACGAGATATGATATGAAGAGCCCGGTCGCGCGGTTGTATGTAAACCAGCTGATGACTATCGCCATAGCGTAGCCGCCCCTTACCAGGGGGATGTATCTGAGGCAATAGGTGATCTGGGGAGAGAACTCCCAGCCCAGCGTGTCGATTATGGTATTGTATGGAATGGAGACAAGAAAGAATATGAAATGCGACTTGAAATACCGCCATTTGTTTTCGGCGAGGATCATCTCTATGAAGAAATCCGCCAGAAACACGATGCAGATCCAGAACTGGAGCTTCATGAAGCGTGGCTGCCTGAAGAAAGTCAGGTTCTTGAAGGTATCGATCGAGATGCATATCACAAGAAACAGGGAAATGATCAGTATGATGATATGCAGAATGGCGTAGATGCCGTTTTTCTTAAACGCATTGTCGATTTTTAATGTCCTCGTGCTCATAGTGGAGATACGGTGTTATCGGTGGTTAAAGACTTGTATAGATATTAAACCACTGAAGCCGTTTTTTGGTTTTACTCATATACTGACTAAACAAAAACAGAAATGGCAACAACCAATGATTACATTGAGCAGTCGGTGCGCATGTTCCCGCGCACAGTGGCCCGTGGCATAGGCCAGGTAATGTTTCAAGACAGCAAATGGACAGGGCTTCTCTTTCTCATAGGCATATTCTGGGGAGCCTATATGGAAGGGATAGGGCTTGTGGCATGGGGTGCCCTCATAGGGGTGCTGGTATCTACCCTTACCGGCTATGTCCTTAAATTGCCCGACACCGGAGGCGCCAACGGACTATGGGGATTCAACGGTGTGCTTGTCGGATGCGCATTCCCTACGTTTCTCGGCAACACTGTCTGGATGTGGATCGGACTTGTGATATGCGCCATGATGTCGACATTCGTGCGTAGTGGCCTCGACAACATAATGAAGCAGTGGAATGTCTCCTCTCTCACCTTCCCTTTCGTGCTCTCCACATGGGTGTTCCTCCTGTCGGCACGGCTGTTCGACGGATTTCCGGCCGTCAATATGGGCACCGCCGAATTTCCCCATGGCGACCACAGCGTGCTCGACATGCAGTTCTGGTCGCTGGTAGTCTACTGGCTCCGCGGCATCTCGCAGGTATTCCTTATTAAATCGTGGGTGGCAGGGCTCTTCTTCCTCGCCGGCCTTGCGGTGAGCAACTGGCGCGCCGCAGTATGGGCTGCCGTGGCCTCCGCCGTAGCCCTCATGGTCGCCATCGTATGGAAAGGCCCCGGCACTGACATCTCCAACGGCCTTTACGGCTTCAGCGCGGTGCTGACCGGCATCGCCCTCGGAGCCACATTCTGCAAGCCCTATTTGAAGACTACCATATGGTGCCTGCTCGGCATCATCATCACGGTGTTCGTACAGGCCGCGATGAACGCCTTCTTCGCCCCTATGGGACTCCCTACCCTCACCGGTCCCTTCTGCGTCACCACATGGATATTCCTCTTCCCGGCTTATAGATTCTTCACCGACCCATCTAAATAACCTCCATATGGACACGCGCGATTCCTCCTCCGGGCAATACTATATCGACACCGCTCCCCTCTCGTGGCGCCACATCGGCATCACAGCGGCCGCCTCCCTCGGCCAGTTCGTGGGGTGCGCGCTCGCTACCCTGGCCTCGGTCATCATCCCGCTCATCCAGATTGTAGGGCATCCGGAGCTGTCATCCCCCATGCAGGGACTCATCGGAGCCGCCGACCTCATAGGAATCTGCATAGGATCAGCCGTCTTCGGACGGCTGATCGACCGCTTCGGCTACATTCTGTTTTTCCGTCTCTGTCCCGTCATAATACTTGTCTCATCGCTTGTGGCATATTTTTTCCCGACGATTCCCGTGCTGATTGTCTGCCTGCTGGTGATGGGCTTCGGAATAGGCGGCGAATACAGCCTCGACTCCGGCTACATCTCGGAACTTATGCCCGACAAATGGCGCTTCCTTATGGTGGGAAGCGCGAAATCGGCAAGTTCTCTCGGCAATATAGTGACGGCCGCCGTATGCTTCTGGATTGTAGGAGGATGGCATAACGCGGGGCTATGGCCCGCGCTTCTTCTGATTATGGCTGCGGTGGCAGTGCTCATGCTGCTCACCCGCATAGGCTTCCACGAATCTCCGCAATGGCTGCTGAGCAAAGGGCGCTATCAGGCGGCCGAGAAAGCCACCCATGAGTTCTTAGGACCCGACGTCAACGTAAAGCTGCCGTCGCCGACCGACGAAAAGCCTGCCGCTCACGCAGCAGTCAAGGCCGCGACCTCCTACTGGGGCTTCATCAAAGACAACTACCGCAAGGTAGTGCTCACGGGCATACCCTGGGCCTGCGAGGGACTTGGCGTTTACGGCATAGGTGTCTTCCTGCCCATACTCGTGATGTCGCTGGGTCTGGAGAAGGATGACGCCGGGCTGTCGAGACTCGCACACGTAGTCTCCTCAGTGGAAGTCACGTTCCTTATAAGCTGCATTATGCTCCCCGGCTTCATCCTCGGACTTTTCCTCATCAGAAAGATGAAATCGTGGCGCATCCAGACCATCGGCTTCTACCTCAGCGCCGCGTCGCTTGTAGTGCTCCTCTTCTCCTACACCGGCCACTGGTCGAAATGGATATCCATAGCCGCCTTCATGGCCTTCGAGCTCTTCCTCAATATGGGTCCCCACCTCATCACCTATGTGCTGCCGCCGCAGGTCTATCCGGTAGCCGACAGGGGTGTCGGATCGGGGCTTGCCGCCGCCCTCGGAAAAGTGGGAGCCGTGTTAGGGGTATTCTTCATTCCCGTGCTGCTCCATGCCGGCGGGGCGTCACTTGTACTGATAGTCTCCGCGGCCGTCATGCTCGTCGGCGGCCTCATCACCCAGCTCTTCCGCCCCCGCAAGGCCCGGACCAATAAAACAGCATCAGCATGAACATAATATAGGGATATTCAGTAAATGGCGTAAAATTGAGGTTGTGAAATGGGCCGAGGATGCGATATATGCCCCGATACAGAC
>CANQRV010000106.1 GCA_947626355.1 uncultured Muribaculaceae bacterium | reverse complement strand
CCGAAAAGTGTGTTCATCTGCGATTATTCGTTCCGAAAAGTGTGTTCATCTGCGATTATTCGTTCCGAAAAGTGTGTTCATCTGCGATTATTCGTTCCGAAAAGTGTGTGAGGTCTTGCTTTTTCGTTTGGAAAAGTGTAAATTTGCGGTGATATATCATTGAAATTAAGGATTCGGCTTGTAGGGACATGCCTTCGGCATGTTTCTTCACCGGAAGAATGATGCAGTCCCGCAGGTCATTGAAAATGTCTGAGAACTTCGATGATATCTTGAGGTAGTAACATAGATTAGTAATTTTAATATAAGGAATTATGCTTAAAAGAAAGATAGAAGAATTTTTAGCCGAATGGAAACGGCGAGACAATCGAAAGCCACTCGTGATAAAAGGAATACGTCAGTGTGGGAAGACTTATATAGTCCGGAAATTTGCGACCGAAAACTATGAGAATGTAGTGTATATGAATTTTATCTTGGAACCTGACAGAAAATCAGCCTTTACCGGTAATATCGATGTAGACACAATCATTCTCAATCTCTCCGCTTTAATTCCCGGCAGTCGATTTATAAAAGGCAAGACATGTATAATCCTGGACGAAATACAGGAATGCAGGGAAGCCCGCACGGCTCTGAAATCTTTTTATATCGACGGCCGTTTTGATGTCATTGCCACAGGCTCGCTTTTAGGCGTTAAGGGGTATGGAAGCCATGATAAGCAAGGCGTAGAATACTCTGGTCAGGACTCGGTTCCGGTAGGATATGAGACGATAGTGGACATGTATCCTCTGGATTTCGAGGAATTTTTGTGGGCAAATGGCATTAGTGAGTCAGTCATCACTTCTGTAAAGTCGTGTTTTGATAATGAAAGGGCGGTTCCTGACGGCATTCATAAGGCTATGATGGAATTGCTGCATAGATATGTGATTGTCGGTGGATTGCCGGAAGTGGTGAATTGTTTTCTCAAAACCAAGAATATAGAGAGTATATACAGGACCCAGCGAGATATCATCAGTGAATATGAGGAGGATATGGTCAAATATTCAGAAGACGCATATAAGCCTTACATCAGGGAGTGTTTCGAGTCAATTCCGACACAGCTTGCTAAAGAAAACAAGAAATTCCAGTATTCTCTTGTGCGTAAAGGGGGCAGGGCCGCACAATTCGTAGGTTGCATTCAGTGGATGGAAGATGCCGGTATTGTCAGAAGGTGTTATAATACACAGATTACGGAACTCCCCCTGGAGGGAAATTCCATCAAAGACAGTTTCAAAGTCTATACGACAGATATCGGCATTCTGATGGGGATGCTTGACTATGGGACTCAGGCCGATATCCTTAAGGGTAATCTGCTTGGATATAAAGGCGCGATATTTGAAAACCTAATGGCTGATTTTCTCTGTAAATCCAGGCAGAAACTATATTATTACCGTAAGGAAAGCGGTCTGGAGCTTGATTTCCTGGTGAGATTCAGGAATGAGTGTGTCATATTGGAGGTGAAGGCAAAGACCGGTAAGGCAAAAAGTATGACGACGGTGCTTAAGAACAAGCATGTATATCATGTAGGTAAAGCTATTAAACTCGGGCAATACAACGTCGGCCGCGAAGGTGATGTGCTTACGATACCGCTTTACATGGGATTTTTAGTACGTGACAGTATCGCCGATATGATGATTCCAGATATAGACCTGGGTGCTTTGATTGCAGAGGATTGTGAAAAGTAGAAATCTCACGGGCCAGCCAGCGTGAATTTGTTTCAGTCTTTCGTCTTTTTCATTGCTTCTTCTGTTTGCGGTATGCGCGTTTGGAGTTCTTTTTGCGGTTGATCATGTCAAGCTCCGCCATGGTGGCGAATTTCGGGGTGCCGAAGAGACCTTTGACCTCCGCCGTAAAGCCGATGGCCATGGCGAGGCTTACGAGGGAGTCGAACGCGATCAGCCCCGTTCTCTCGAAACGGGCCACGGTCGACAGCGGCACTCCCGAGAGCTCTGCCACACGCTGACGCGTAATGTTTTTTTCCACACGGCGCCTTCTGAAATTCTCAGCCACCTGCATGGCGATATCCTCCGGATTGTCGAGAGTGAATCCCTCTAATAGTGCCAACAGGTTATTTGTATTGCTGTCCATAGCCATAATACTGACAATATCTTGCTACAAAGATAATAATAAATCGGTGATGTGCAAGTGTGTCTTCGAAGAAATCCAATTACCGTTATCGGCAAGCTTCCGGTATGGTCACTATCTACGCTGCTACGAGCAGGAGGGTAACATCGATTTGTATGTATCTTGACGACAAATAGACTATAAAGAGGCAGAGGTCATTGCCTCGCCCATTGTCTTGACGGTGGATACTATTTTGTTCATTGTCTTTTCAGAGGCGACGCATACACCGGCTTTGTATGCTCTCATTTTCGATTCATTAATACCTGCGAGCTTGGCAAAGGCAGAGACATTAATCCAGTCGAAGAAATTGAAGAACGACGGCAAGTCATATTGGTATTCTATTTCTAAGTCTTGTGGAGAGACGTTAACATCCTTACCCAGCTCTTTGGCTGTTTCAAGAGATTCGGCGATACCATCCATGAAGTCGTTCTTTGCTTCGGCAACAGAATATCCATAGCCTCCGAAATGACATCCGCAGACCACATCCGGTGAAGTGATTGCATAGAATCCGTTGTCGTTACGCTCGATGATTGCTGTTATCTTCATAATATATCCTGTTTTAATTTATGCAACATATTGAATCGTTGATCCTTGATATTGAGAGATTGTTATAGCGGCATTATTCGATCTGAGCCCAGTTCTTAGCCGCATTCTCAAGTCCTTTAGGCACCTCTTCTGATTGGTGCCGGGGAATAAGGAATGTCTCTTCGGTTGCTGGATTAATCCACAGGTCGTGTCTCGTCTTATGTTTTAGTAGATAACAACCTGCTCGTGATATCAATCTCGTCAACTCTGAGATTTTCATAATTTCAATAAGTTTATAATTATAATGCAAAAGTAGCGTTTTTGTTGCTTGTACGCAAATTATTTTCGAGATTTATATTTCTTTCGAAGTTAAAAGAGGTAGTCCCAAGGATTTTTTATATTTTTGTGATGTCAATGCTATCTGATTGACACAACGTGTATGGACTCTTTATCTCATTTCCGGTCGATCGATGAGCTGGTGAGAGTGCTCGACAGGGAGCAGAAGCTCTTCCGCGATATGTTTGAGCGGCGTAAGTCGCTCGCCTATCGTACGGATTTCGCCATGGAGCTCGTTGACTATAAGAGGGAGCGCATACAGTTCCTGATAGATCATGGCGTGATACATGATAATGGCGACTTCCTCGAGCTTGAGGATATATATGTTCAGTTTTTTGAGGATGTGCTCGACATGAACGAGGAGATCAGCGTGGCGAGCGTCAGGGAATACATCGATTCCATCAAGGAAAACATAACTTATTTCCTGGAGGAGAGAAACGAACACAGGCGTATGCGTTACCGTGACAATGTGCGCAAGATACTCCGACGTATCGGACTGCGTACTCTCAAAAATATAGTAGACCTCAAGCGCAATGTCGACGTAGCTTACAAGCAGGAACCCAGCTTTAATGTAAAGAAGCTGCGTCTGGAAGGCCTTGACAGGAAACGTGAGAACATCAAGGCGCTCATGGCCGAATGCGAGAAGCTTATGGATCAGGAGACCGTTTTCTTCTCTTTAGCGGGAGATCCCGGGATGCAGCGAACATGCATGGATGTCAGAAACCAGTTTACGGAAGGAGACCATAGCCTTCTTGAGATTGAGCGTCAGATAATCATCTATATCAACCAGATTGAGCGCCAGAGCGCTTTCTTCAAAAAGGTGAGGCGCCTTAAATACCTTAAGGACCAACTCACATGGCGTGAGGATACAGATGTGGAGAGGATGCTTGGGAATATCGATCCGGTGTGGATGGGGAAACGCCACTACACCCGCCTTCTTCTATCGATCGACATGTTGCGGAGCGACCGGGATGCTTATGACATTGTGCGTAAGATTGCCTCCAAAGCAGGTGTCCGACGTCTGTCGCGCACCGAGGCCGATCCGATCGGAGAGGAGTTTCTTGGCGCAGATGCTGAGGAAGTGGAACAGGTCAACATCAATGCCCTCTGGAACGCATTCCAGGCCCAGGGCTGCGATCTCTTCAGTTTCATCCGTAATTTCAATTACAAGCGGCCACGGGAGATGAGGGAGCATATCGTTCTCTTCTGCCAGATGGCCACTACATTCAGCGACCGGCTGACATTCAGTGACCGCTTTGAATCGACTAACAATATAGAATACGCACTCATCTATGCGAGCCAACACACAGAAAATACATGAGCGTCTGAGCCGCGGTGGCTTTATCACCGCCGACAGTACCGACATTGACGTTAAACATCTCTTCATCGACATCGAAGAGAACTACGACGATTATGCCGAATATTTCAAGGACCTCGGCCTTCGGCTCGACGGTGGTGAAGGATATTATTTCTTCTCCCGTTTTCGTGAGCCTAAGCCGTCGATGGAGCAGAAACTGCAGAGTTTTGCCCAATGGGTCGACATCATTGATTTCCTCAAGACATTCAATATCAGTTTCGGTGTCGGCTATATATTCCGCGATGCCGAGATTATAGAGCGTATCAACCTCGACATCGAACTCCGGGATAAAGCCCTCAAGCTCTTCCGCAAGCAGAAATCAAATCAGGATGTTGTGGGGAAACTTCTGGATGAGCTCGTCTCTAAGGGATATGCGGAGCTGGTCAACGAGCAGGACGGCTCATACAAGGTAACTTCGGCTTATCGTTATGCGGAAGACCTTGTTGACCTTATCACCATCTATAACGAAGAAGACCCTGACGATCATGAGACATCTGAATAAAATCATCTTCATCAACAGCGCCAATATTCCGTATGCCGAGGTGATGCTCGACGGCAATGTGCATTTCTCAGGCACCCAGGGTGTGGGCAAGAGTACTGTGCTCCGAGCCATTCTATTCTTCTACACCGCCAGCCAGATGAATCTTGGAATCCAGAAGGGACAGAAGACGTTTGAGGAATTCTATTTCCCAAAGAGCAATTCATATATCGTATATGAGGTGAAGGCGGAACATGGTTTTTATTCCATTCTGCTCAGCCGGAGCAAGGGACGCCCCGTGTTTCGTTTTATTGATGCGCCATACAATAAGGAATGGATTATCGGCACCGACCGCCGCGCCGAGAGCGACTGGATAAGGATTCGTGAACATATAGGAAAGCAGCAGGATGTCAGCGGTCAAATCGATGTATATGAGACTTATCGCGACATCATTTTTGGCAATTCACGCAGCAAGGACCGGCGTTATGATAAATACGCCATCGTGGAGAGCCGAAAATATCAGAACATACCTCGCTCTATCCAGAACGTGTTTCTTAACAGTAAGCTCGACGCCGATTTCATCAAGACCACCATCATCCAGTCGATGAGCGATACGGAAGACACCATCAACCTTTCGGTCTATCGAAAGCAGGTGGCCGATTTCGAGCGTGAGTTTAACGAGATCAGATGCTGGTATCAGAAAGATGCCAGGGGAGAGATAGCGGTAAGGACCAAAGCCGACAGGGTCATAACTCTCTACCGTTCGCTTGTAGCCATTGGCGAGGAGATGAAGACCGTGTGGCACAGGCTCAATTTCTCCGTCTCTTCATCTCGAGACCGCAAGCCACTGCTTCAGGATGAAATCGATTCTCTTGGTAAGGCTATCGCAACTATCGACGTAAAGATCGAGGACTGTCGTCTTGATTATGTGAAAAGCCACGATTCCTTGAAGGAAAAGATCGGAGTGTGCAACGCGAGGTTAAAGGACTGCCGTGACAAACGGAAACATTATGAAGGTATCGATATAAAATCCATTCTTGCGCTTGATGCCCGCGAACCGGGGCTTCTCGATGAGAAGAGGCGGAAGGAATCTCTGCTGGGTTCTCTGGTGGCGGGCTCCGGCAATATCACAGATAAATACACCAAAATCAGGGATGAGATAAAGACGGAACTTCAAGCTTCAATACTTCGGTTATTTTTTGAGAGTTTGTTAACGGCTCCGAGGAGCCAAGTGTTTAATCCGTTAAAAATATGA
>CANQRV010000105.1 GCA_947626355.1 uncultured Muribaculaceae bacterium | reverse complement strand
ATCATATTTTTAACGGATTAAACACTTGGCTCCTCGGAGCCGTTAACAAACTCTCAAAAAATAACCGAAGTATTGTTGATGAAGTTAAAGAGTTATTTCCAAAATGCAAAATTAAGTGGATCAGTAGGTTTCGAGCTTGATAAAAACTTACAAACGCTTGTCAAAAACTATCAGGGCAACTAAAATGGCGTAAAAAACGAGTTGCAGCCCTGAAATATGATGATTTCAGAACTGCAACGTATAAGATTTTGATATAGAAGCAGAGATGTCCTATGTAGATGTTTTCTCTGTATCGTTTCGGTATTCGGACGGCGAGCGTCCAAAAGAACGTTTGAAGGAACGAGAGAACGCGCTAAGTTCTTCAAAGCCACATTCGCGGGCCACCTCCGCTATGGTCATATCTTTGTTATCTCGCAATAATGTGGCGGCACGGTTCATCTGGATTGCTGATATAAAGGCTTTGGGCAACTTTCCGGTGGCTTCAACGAAACGTCTGCGGAATGTTTGCTCTCCCATATTCATGCGTGATGCAATATGAGAGACACTGTATTCTCCTTTAGGCAATCCATCATTAACGGCTTCTATTACCATTTTCTCGAACTCGGAAATCGAATCTGACTCATCAGACGTAGGCTGGGAATCTTTTGTATCTTTTTCGTCAGATGTTGAAATTGAGGCTTGTATTTCCTTGATTTTCGCCATTAACGACTGCATCTCATGCCGATAGCGTTTGATGCGCCAACGATATAATGCAAACCCTCCAACTACACAGATGAACAGTAGTATTCCACCTATAACAAAGTCTCGTTTTCTATTAGAAATATGCTCATTGACCTCTTCTTTCAATCGATCTGTTTCAAATTCGACTTTGTAACGGGCCAAAGCATCCGCAGAAGCCTCCCTATATAGAGAATCCTTTAATACATTGAATCTCTGCAAGGCAATATGGGCGCTGTCCGGATTAATATTCCAATAGCTTTCATACAGTCCGCGTTGGGAATGAACCTGATTATACAGGTCTCCCATCTTATCGAACAATTTACTTGCTTCAAGAAAATATTTTATGGCATCCTTGTTCCGTTTCTGCTTTAGCAGCATGAAACCTAACTGATTATAGTCAATAGCAAGCGAATGATAATTATTGGACTCAATCAGAATCGGAAATGCTTTTAAGAAAGTAGTTTCGGCTTCGGCATATTTCCCCAATCCTATAAGTGCCGTGGCTTTCTGAGAAAGGCGTATTGCAGCCCGATTCTGTCGGTCGCCAATAGAATCAATCCTATAAGCTTCATCGGCATATTTAACGGCCTTTTCATATTCTCCTTTCTTGTAATATGCCTCAGAAGCCATCCCCATGAGAATGGTCTTGCGCAGAGAATTGCGTGCCTTATCGGCATATTTCAACCCCTGAAGACTATACTTCAAAGCTGCATCCGGATCCTCGGCTGCAATATATGTTCCCGCAAGAGTGCTGAAACTTGAAGCAATCCTGTCATTGTCACCACTTTTAAGTTCAATATCCAGACACTGCTTAGTATATGTTACCCCAGAGGCGAAATCTCCCAATCGCACAAAGACGACTCCAAGAAGATTCAGGCAATCCGCTTTTGCATCGCTGTTTCCATTATATAGAGGTAATGCTTTCAGTGCATATCGCTTTGCATCTTCATAATCCTGACGGTCGTTGCACCATTCGCCGATCCAGTAATAGAACATCTGCCGTACTGAATCCAATGGAGTAGAAGACGTAAAAACTATATCTTCATCGATAAAATCCTGGGATTTAAGTTCTTTGAAAAAACTATTGGCGACTTCCACTTGATTATGGCTACCATCAAAGGAATTAATCAGACGTTCTACGTTGACATCAGAAGCATTCCCTATAGCAGCCACAAATAGCATTATGATGGTTAAAATACATCTAAAGCTACACATGACAGCATTCTTTCTGCCATTTATAGCAGAAAAATTCCCTGTGGATTTAGGATTGTATAGCTTCAGTCTCATCTCGAGGCTAATGCATGGGCGCATTAGTTTGCAAAGTTAGCAAAAATTGGCGAGGGGCACAAATTGACGTCACCAATCATTAGATAAATTGTTGGAATCAGCGAGAAATAAATAGCGAGGCAAAACTGAATTATCAGTTTTACCTCGCCTAATTAGAATCGGATATTAGTTGATTTGTATTTTATTGAGGGTTCAGCTACCATAGACTCTTTGGCGCCGGAGGTGTGAGATTTGTCATCTCTTACTTCGACCCTTGGGGCATCGGGGTGTTTGACTTCCTCGCCGTCCTTTTCATCATGGTTGGGCGCAAGTTCGGCGGTAATCTTGCGGTCGAGGGCGGCAAGTTCACTTTTCAGGTCTTTCAGTTCTTCTTCCTTGCCCCACTGCTTGGCTACGATGGCTTCGAGTTGTGGAACGTCGGCTTTGAGTTTGGCGGTGCGTTCCTCATACTGGGCGATGATGCCGGGGATTTTCTCCAGCGCGTTGACGAAATTCATGCAGGCGGCATGGGTATCGGACATGGCGATGAAGCCGTTGTTGAACTTGTATTTGTAGTTGCCCTCAACTACAAAGCGATTCTGAACGGTTTCCTTGCCGTCGGCCAGCACACGTTCCGAGATAATGCTTATGGGGAATCCATAGACCTCACCGATGCGCTGATACTGACGTGGGTGTAGGTTTCATCGCCAGACCTTGCAGGTGGATACCCATGTTCTGCTCGTCTCGGAGATTGCAGGTGTCGATCTTGAGATTGTTTACGGGGTTGCCGTCTTTGTCTCGTCGAACTACCGACTGATACCGGGCAGCGTCCTCCTTCATACGACTTATTGCAGCCTCGTTGTTGGCGATGTCGTGGCTGATGGTCTGGAGCCTGAACTTGGAATCGGAAATGCCCTTGTTGTGGGCTTTGCGCTCTGACTCCAGTGCCGCGATACGTTTCTCCAACTTGGCTTTCTCTAACAGGTCAGTATTACCCGACAGGATTGCCATGTATTCCGAGAAGTTCATGCCGTTCTTCTCGTCCATTGCACCCTCGTCGATGGTACGCGCTCCGAGTGCGCCGGATTTGAGCTGGTCGATGAATGTCGCCTTACAGTGGAGAAGATTGAACTTGTAGGAGTCCAGCGACTTCTCGACAGCATAGATGATTACATCGACCTTATTATCAGCATATAGCTTGGCAATCTCGTTGCCGGCTCTAACTGCCCGACCGTCACGCTGTTGCAAATCGCTTGGGCGCCAGGGTGTATCGAGGTGATGGACTGCGACACACCGCTGTTGTGCATTGACTCCAGTACCCAACATCGTTGTTGAGCCAAACAAAACTCTCACATCGCCGCTGTTCATAGCCTCGATGACTGCCTTGCGGCTACGCTCAGTCTTACACTCCTGAATGAAGCGTATCTCATGTGCCGGAATACCGTAATCCTCAATCAGCTTACGCTTGATTTCGGAATAGACATTCCACTCGCCGGGCTTGTAAGTCCCGAGATCGCTGAATACAAACTGTGTACCACGTTGAGCATCATACTTACGGTAGTATTCTGCTATCATCTTGGCACAGTGCGAGGCTTTGTTGTTCGGGTCATCATCGGCATTTGGGTCAATCATACGCATATCAAGAGCCGTCTTGCGGGCATAGTCCGTGGCAATGAGCATCTTCGCCTTTTCTTCAGTCTCTGACAATGGTGCCCTGCCGAGAATTGTAGCGTCGCCACTCTCGGCAAACTTCATCAGTTTCTCGATGAAAGCCTCCTGCGCCGGTGTCGGCGGGATATTGTGAAGAATCTCGTTCTTCACCGGGCGGTCAACACCAACGTCCTCGGCGGTGCGGTAATCCGTTATCTCATTGTAGAATGCCGCAAGTTCCGGCACTTTGATGAAATACCTGAATCTCTCCTTTGCCAGGAATTTGAATAGGCATATAACTACCTGTTATTCAGGTGTAATATGTCCTATTTGGTGTACTAATAGTGTACTATATGGGTAAAATGGAGAAGAAGAATAGAGGCGATTTAAGGATTTTATATGTTCGTTAGGAATTTTTAATTCGACTTTGTTCTATTTTTTTGACAGCAATTTTCCCGGTATGTCGGTTTTCTGACCTACTTTCTGACCTATTTTCTGACCTATTCAGATGGGAATTCCCAATGTCCGTTTCTGGGAGAACCAACACGTTGGATAATCCCTTCCGATTTCAGTTTTTCTATATGGAATTGCACATTTGATGAAGAGATTCCAAGTTGCTCGGATAAAGATGCTCTGGTTATTCGGGGATTCTCCTTAATCAAAGCAATAAGTCTTTCTCTTGTGGACTGCTTTTCAATCTCGCCATTCTCGTCATTATTCTCGCCAGCGTTGCGAGAATCCTTAGTCGATGCCAATGGGTAAGTAACCGTTGAGATTAGCATATCACTCTCAAAGGTGACAGTTTCCCCGGTCAGTTTTTCCCAACCTAATATTTTGTCAATGCCATATCCGGCATTTTCAGATAGTTTCGGATGACGGAATAGTCTGATTATACTCGGATTACGAGGCATAGACAGGACACGGCTCCGGAACTCGTCGGCATCAAGAATGAACCGTCCCGGATTCTGCATCACAATTCTGTCATCGAATACCCTTATCGTGGGATGTGCTGAAGCAAAATAATCTGAGTGAGCGCAAAAATTAACCAATCCTTCACGCAAGCAGAACAGTTGTGAGTTGTCTTCTACACCGAATATGTCGGGTCCTTCCACATAAGGGGCATCTACAAAATTGCGCAAACGGTGCATTATAAGCTGAAAACTCTCCCATATATTTTCCTGCTCGGGCATACGGTAGGTGTATCGTTGCGAGGCTGTGGCGTAAGAATTACCCGGTACCTCCATATAGTCTATCCAAAAGTTGGGTAATGCACCGAGTACGGATTCCCGTTTGCCAAACATCAGGAGACTGCCATACGACAGTTTGCCCGATGAAAGAACGATGTTTAGTTTTCTGCAAAATTCTTCATCATCCAATGTGGGGTACGATAGAGATCGATTGAAATCACGGAGATAGCTGCATAGGTTATCGAGTTTAGGATTGAACGTATTTCCTTGGCAAGCGAGGTCAGTTCAGCAGCCGCAGAGCGATACCCTGCGGCGTTTGCCTGATGCGCTGCCTGATTGAGATTAGTCGCCATGCCGATAAGTTTCCGGACTGCCGACATCATTTCGGGCGAGATGCGTTCCTTGACGTATCCCTTCTCTATCAGCGAGCGGATGACACCGCTCTTTGTCTCACCACTTGCGCGGGAGTAAGCGCCGAGCCGACGATAGAGAGGGTCGGAAAGGCGGGTCGAGACCATGTGATCTTTGGGTAAATTATTTTTCATAATCATTCTAATGGTTAAGGTGATTGAAATGGCAACAGCAAGTTTTGCGACCAACGGGAGCCGCCCCTTCTGCATTTCGTGCAGCATGGGGCGAGTCGCCGTATGTATTACATCGGCATAAACTTGCTTTGACGATTCTTCACGGTTTGTTTGCGATACTGCCGTCAATGGCTTATCAGCCATAGAGCCATAGGTCTATAGGTAATTAGATAGATAGAAACATAGATTACAGGATGATTCAACAGATACATCGGTTGATATATCTTACTGTAGATTGATATGTCAATCCATAATTCTATAGTTAATATCCTAATATCTATATACGTGTTCACGACTATGGTCTAAGCCTGTTCGGATATGCAGCCACGTCGCTACAGACAGACAATATAATGTGTGATTTGTCATGCGCAAGGCAAATCATCAGGTATCACTATAAGGCGTGCAATCAGAATACTTTCTGCATTCTTCCTCGGTCATCTCGCTTACGCCGACAAGCTCCATGTCGAATGTCTCGACAAGTTTTCGGAGTGCGGGATTCCGTTGCATCATACCTTCGAGTATGCCCTGCGGTGTTAGCTCCGAAACGAGATAGTCGGCAATATCGAGACCGGAATACCTCTGTTCTTCGCTTGCGTTTCTTTCAAGGAAGTCAAAGATGCGGACGGATATTCCGAGGGATTTCATCATCGGTATCTTAATACACCAGTCTTCCGTTGCACCGAGGTCGGGAACAAGTATCTGAGTTTTCCTATAATTTGTACCCATAATTCACAAATCTTTGAATACTTGCAAAATACAAAATTCAGCAATTT
>CANQRV010000104.1 GCA_947626355.1 uncultured Muribaculaceae bacterium | reverse complement strand
ATTTTTTTGATTTCTTCACTCATTGTCCGTTAAAATCTTTAACTTTTTAGTCAAGATTTTTCAGGACTAGACATAATACTTGCCAGTTAGTCACTTTTTAGTAACCTTTATGGCTGTAAATGTACTGGTGTTCAATAAGATATATCATCCTATCTTGACAATCCATTGCCATTGAGTATTGATATTTTACTATAAACACTTGCCATTAGTAGCCATTTAGTACCTCTTATGAAGTAAAGATTCTGAATATCAGTTCGATTACTCGCGTTACTATAGTTTTGAACAGGAAGATTTTTGTATTGGCAAACTTTTGGCTAACGATGGCAAGAATCTGTCAAATCTCATTGTTTAACCCCGGCGTTTTACTCGCAAACCACATAATCCACGAGTTGAACGTCTAAAACAAAAATGACAGATGAAACCAAAAAAGAACACACTGTCAATTCTCTTTTATTTAAGGAGAGGACAGATGAACAAGAATGGTGAATGTTCAATCATGTGCCGTATGTCGGTGCGAGGTGAACGTGAAACATTCACAACAAGAGTCTTCACAAGGCCGGAAGACTGGGAGGCGAAAAGCCAGCGCATACTTGGCAGAACGGCGAAGGTGCAGGAGCAAAATAGAATACTCAATGACCTTCAGGTCACGCTCACCCGCCACTACTATGACATCGAACAGCGTAACGGCTACGTTACCGCAGAGATGATCAAGAATGCCTATATGGGCATCACTGCCAAGGCTGAATCACTGCTCCCTATATATAAGGAGTTTCTCGAAGAGACCGAGGCACTCATCGGAATCCAGAAAAGCAAGAAGACATACGAAAAGTATGAGCGTTGCTACCGCCGTGTGGTGGAGTTCCTGAGAGATAAATACCATGTCTCAGACATCGCCTTCCGCGATTTGAAGCCAATGTTCCTCGTCGATTTCGAGGTATGGCTCGCCACGAAGAAGAACTGCTCCACCAACACGATCTATAAGTTTCTCCAGCTTCTGAGAATGCCGGTTCTCAAAGCCAAGAGAATGGGTATCGTCTTCAAAGACCCTTATGAGGGTTACAAGATGAAGAAAGTCTCAGTTGACCGTGGCTATCTTACGGAAGACGAGGTCATCGCCATCGCAACCCATGAGATAACAATACCCCGGCTGGAGCAGGTGCGCGACATCTTCATCTTCTGCTGCTACACCGGGCTTGCCTATTCAGACGTGGCCGCGCTACGTCAGGGCAACATCCAAAAGATGTTTGACGGAAGACTATGGATTGTCACACATCGTCAGAAAACCAAAACCAACGTCAACGTGCCCCTTCTCCCAATGGCAAAGAAAATACTGGAGAAGTACAACTGGGAGGAAGCAGACAAGGGCGCTCCCATCCTGCCGGTGGTGTCAAACCAGAAAAGCAATGCCTATCTAAAGGAGATTGGCGACATCTGTGGAGTCGAGAAACACCTGACATTCCATCTGGCGCGCCACACCTTTGCCACTACCATGACACTCGGCAAGGGTGTTCCCATCGAGTCGGTCAGCAAGATGCTCGGACATACGAATATTTCAACGACTCAAATCTACGCACGTATCACCAATGATAAAATCAGCAAGGACATGGACGAGTTGTCACGCAACCTCGGTGCCTTGGATTTCTGAGAATTTCCTCGCATAACGCCACGTAACAAGTGCCGTTCGGGGAGACTCGGACGGCACTTGCTATATCCGAAAGTGTTTACAAGTCTTAAATTCTTTTGATGTTATCCCAGTCAAAAGTTAACGAAACATAAAAGACGGGTAAATCGGTAGGAACGTTCCCGGGAACGTGTACGGATGGAGCGAGGAAACGGAGCTAACTTGCGGCATGTTTAACAAAACCACTATCCACGTTTGATTATGAATGAAATTTTACAATCCATTCTGACCGAGGTCAAGACACTCCGCGAAGAAGTTTTGTCCCTCAAAGGTCAACTTGAAATGAAGGTAGCCGAGGAGGAAGCCTTTGCCAGTGAAAAGGAGCGAATTGAAGCAGTAGGATTTATTCCGAAAGCAGAAGCTGCCGCTTTTCTACTCATATCGACCCGGACAATCTGTCGGTATAAGCATGATTTTAAGCTTGTGACCAAGCAGGTAGGACGAGAGATTCATTACAGTCTTCTCAGTCTTGTAATGGCAGTCCACAAATATAAACTTCCTTGGAGCGAAAAGGTATATGACCGCTTGCTCCACAGTCGCAAACTCCCTAAAATGCCGGTGACATGAATGAAGACAAGTTGATAGCACTTATCAAATCGCTTTATGCCGAAGTCAAGTCCATGCGTGAAGAGTTAAAGCAGGACATCAAGGCTGAGTGTCGCAATATCGAGGAAAAACTCATTGGCCTCGGTATAATGGAGAGTGAAGATGAATATTGGTCAGAAAAAGACATAATGAGAAAATTCGGTGTATCCCGGACAAAAATATGGAATATGCGTAAATCCGGAATACTGCCGTTTGTCAAACTCGGCAAGGGTAAGAACGCCACAGTCAAATATCGGCCGGCTGACGTGAGAATTGCATTTGCCGATCATCTCCAACAATGTTGAATACACCTACACAACATACACTAAATCCACGTGTCGCGTAAGCGCACAATTCATTAACCCAAAACAATTCTATTTATGGCAAAAGACCTGAATCAAGAAGAAGTCCTCATCGCCCGTAACAACGAGACTGGCGAGGTAGGCGCGGTGACCGGACTCAATGAGGACGGAACCCCAAAGATGACCGACGTAAAGTCGGCGAAACTCTCTGACCTTGTAAAATTCCAGAAAGGTCAGAATCCAATCGAGGCATTTCTGTCGAACTTTGTTCGTCAGTGCCAGAATCCCACTACTTTCGGATTTTTCCGAGTACCCGCTGACCGCTACGACACCGTCGGCACCGTAATCGGCGACTTCGCCAAAGACCCGGAAGCCAATGCCGAGATGCTCAAAAACAATAAGGTCGAGCTTCCGACGGCAGAACAGAAAGTCGAACAGCCTCAACTGGCCTCGACCCCTACGGAGCAGCCCGCACAGGCGGCAGCCACTGACAATGCTCAGGCTCCCGAAAAGGAGGTGAAGCACTCCGCAATCGACGAGAGCAAAATCGACTGGGCGAGCCTCAAAGAGAAATGGGGTATCGACCGCGACGCTCTGGAAAAGAGCGGCGACCTGAAGGAGATGCTATACAACCGCAAGTCGAAACTCGTCACCGTGACACCGACATTCGCTGGAGAGAAGTTTCCCATCGACGCCCGCCTGTCATTCCGTACGGATCCCGACGGCAACGTGAAGGTCGTTCCCCACTTCATCCACCGCGAGCCCAAGCTCGATCAGAAGTTTGAGGGATATGAATTCTCCAAAGAGGAGAAGGATGTCCTCCGCGAGACCGGCAATCTCGGCAAGGTGGTAGAACTAATCGACAAGAACGGCAACAAAGTTCCCTCCTACGTCAGCATCGACCGTCTCACCAACGAAGTCGTATCCATCCCTGTCAAGGATGTGTTCATCCGCGACACCATCGGGCAGACCAAACTGACCATCGCCGAGGTCATGCAGCTAAAAGAGGGCAAGGCTCTCCCGCCGAAGGATATTTCTGACAAGAACGGCAAGATCTACAATGTCGTTCTTCAAGTTTCGGCAGACCGAAAGGGGGTGGAATTTGTCCCCTCATCTGCCAGACGACAGGAGCAGACGGAGCAACATCAGCAATCCACCGGCCAACAACAGACTTCATGGCTCACACGGGACGGTAAAATCAGACCCATCACCAAATGGGCAGGTGTCCCGATGACCCCTCAGCAGCAGGCAGACTATGTTGCCGGGAAGGTGGTGGAGATGACCAACATGATTGACAAGAAAGGTCAGCCCTGTACGGTATATCTCCAGTTCAACCCCCAGAAGCAGCGTCCCACAACATCGCTCAACGATCCCCGTGTCAAGGTCGCCAACGAGTCAAAGACTCAAAAGGCTGTCAACAACGACGGTCTGACAAACGAGGCGACAAAGCATGTAGCAGAACCTCTCCAGAAATATCAGACCGAGCCAAAGAACGAGGCACAGCAGCAACAGCAGCGTAAGCCCAAGGGCCCGCGATTCTGAAAGTTTCGCAAGAGAACAATGCAAGATAACATCGGGAGGTACCGGCTTCCTCCCGGTGTTTTCAAAAACCACTACATCCACGTTTAATAACCCTTTAACAATTACAGACATGACTAATAAAACTTTGGTTACCATAGTAACCGACAACCGTCTTGTTGCAGACACTATCGCAACAGCGGTCGGAGCTACTTCCAAGCATGACAACTACTATATCGGCAACGGATATGCCGTGATATGGACAACCGGGTGCATCATCGAGGCAACTTTCAAACCCGGCGAGAAATTCGTTCTTGCCTCCGCACAGGATATGCGCCAGATGTATGCGCATCATTTCCAGTTCAAGATGCGGAACTACGATGAAATCCTTGGCTGGGAAAAATCCAAGGAGGACGCTATCCAGCTCGAAGTCATCAAGGCTCTATGGAGCAAAAGCCACACAGTGGTAAACGCAATGAGCCCTTGCTTCGACGGGGAACTCGCGTTTCTCAATCTCTACTGGTATCTCCGCCAACCTGTCGATACTCTCCGTGCATGGCTCCCGCGACTTAGAAAAGCCGCCATCGTAAAGGCTGTGAAGCACGGTGCCCAGAATCCGGAGAAATACGAGAACTGGCTCGGAGTGCAGCTTGTCAACCACTTCATCAGCACCGATAAAGAATACAACGGTGCTATTACGGATGTTGAAATTGATGATGCAGTCAGCGAGAAGATCAGCAAGGCGTGTGAAGTAAATGTCCGTGTTGTCAGCAATGACAATCCGCCTCTCTACTCCATGTTCACTCTCTGGATGGATTCATGCACCGAACTTGGCTTCGAGTTTGAGAAGACCTACTCTCTCGCCTACAATCTGTATGCAAAGAGCCTCATCTCCTTCCCGTCATTATACCAGAACGGTGTGCCGGAGTCGGTTATCCGCGAAATGGAAACCAACATGAGAATGCTGGAACACAACAGCGCATACGGTGAACTCGCCAAGACCGTGAAGTCAATCAGCCGCCGCAACATCTTCCGTCATGGAGAGACCGCATACAACGGGCATGGCATCGTTACCACCGGACTTCATCCAATCGGGCTGAGTCGCGATGAAGAGATGCTCTACAATCTCATCGTCAAGCGTGTCATTGAGGCATTCAAGCCTCAGCCCGGCGAGAACCGCAGTAAGAAGAAGTATCGCAAATTCCGTAAGGCAAAATCTGTAAAAAAAGTGCAGTCAGCCTGACGATACGGTTAAGATAGCTGAAACTGAGCTAATTTATAAACATAATCCTCCCGAATGTCCCAAAGATTTTGTATCTTTGCACTTGATTCAACGTCATAATGTTTTTGTTTCATTTTTGACGTGGATTTAGTGGTTGGGCATCGGGCGGGAACCCGGTGCCCTTTTTATATAATCTATTGTCCTACACTATATAAGATTATATTTCGGCACCGGCAAAACCACTAAATTCCCCAAGTAATGAAACAATTCAAGCCAATGGAGCCGGACGAAATGCGCGTCTATCTCCAAGGTCATCTTCGTGACCATAAATTCCCGGAATATCATAATTCCGATTTTATAGAGACCCGTACAAACGAGGCTTATGAGGCATTCACAAAATATCGTCTCGAAGGCCGGAGCGTTGATGTAGCACAGGAACTGGCCATGCGTGTTCTTCTCAACGGCTACTATGTATCTCGCTGGGATGTAATCTACAATCTTCTTGAAGAACTGTTTCACAATGATCTTCCCGAAGAGGGAGATAAGCTGAAATGGGCAGAAATGTTTCTGAGCCTGTGCTTTATCAATAAAATCCTCGATAAGTATGAGGTCAACGGAGACTTCCTCAGTAGAGAAGATTATCCGAAGCTCCAGAACGAGTTAGCGGGTACCATTGCGGACATTTTAGAACAATACCGCAATGAGTTACAATAGGCTTCAGACGATGCGCGACAACATCGAGGCTATCAGGCTTGTCCTGAAACTCGGTGTTGCCGGACGCACAGCGCAGACTCCCGAAGAACGGGAGGTACTACGCAAGTATGCCGGGTTTGGCGGGTTGAAGTGTATTCTCAATGATGCCAACGAGCTGGCGGATGCTGCCAAATGGAGCAAGTCGGATATTGAGCTGTTCGCACCGACGGTTGAATTGCGTCGGCTTATCCACGATTATTCGCATGACGACAAGGAGTT
>CANQRV010000103.1 GCA_947626355.1 uncultured Muribaculaceae bacterium | reverse complement strand
GCTAAACTTGTCAAAGAACTCTTTGGTTTGGCGGTAGATGCCGCTTAGCCTATGGATAATTTTTTAACGAACTATTGAAGCTTACATCATTCGGCAGAAAGAAGAGGAGCAGCAACGCCGTGAAGAGCATCAGATACTCTGCGAAAAACAGGCCACACTCCGTGACCGTCGGAAGAAGGAGCTGGATCAGACATATTCAGAATGGCTTGCGCATTCCGACATTAGGATGGACGGCTTGCGGGAAGAGCAGGCAAGGGTAGAGATGAGGCTTTCGGAACTGAAATACTGGCATCCTTTGGCTTCCGACACCGCGGCTGTGGAGGAAGAGATGCGTCAGTTTGAAGTGGGGAGTAAGCAGTTGGAAAGTGACCTTGCCGCAGCGACAGCAGCCATCGACAATCTGTATCGAGAGGCGGAGATGGAGCTGAGACAGATTGATACTGATTATGGTCTGAGAATCGATGGAATTACGTCTGAGCTCGCACCCATCAAGACATCCATGGAGGAGATCCGTCAGGTAATCGACCGTTGGCAGGACTCGCTTTATCAGTGGCTTTCCGACAACAAACCTGGATGGGAAAGCACCATCGGCAAGGTGATTGATGAGCGGAATGTGCTATATGCCTCCGGCCTGTCTCCACGTCTGTCGGAAGACACCGGCTTCTTCGGTATCGAAATAGACCTTGATGCCCTCGAGGCACACCATCGGACTCCTGACGACTATCGAGAACAGCTCGGCCGGTTAACACAGAAAGCCGAGGCCGGAAAGCTGGAGCTGCATAGTCTTCAGAAGGAAAGGGAGGAGAATAAAGCGCGAATATCAAAATCCTATAACACAAAGATTGAAGGAAGAAAGCAGGAGAAGACCACGCTTGAGTATAGGATAGGCCTCATCCCCGACAGACGTAAGGATGCCGAGACACGTCTGCGTATGCTCCGCCAGAAGGAAGACGGTCTTATGGAAGAAGAACGTATTAAGAGGCAGAAGGCTTTAAATGATGCTGTACTCGCCATTGACAGGGAGAAGTCGGAGCGGCAGCAGCAGAGGGCGAAGCATTATAATGATGTAAAGCGCGTCGACAGCGAGTATAGGGCTGCGGTAAGGGAGAGCCGGAAAGACCTTGATGATCTTCAGCGTCAGCATAAAGATGAATATGAAGACCGGAAGCGAGACGTGGCGTTGAGGTTGAAGACAGTGGATGCTGATGAATATGAGGAGCTCAAGGGTAAAGGAGTTGATACATCGGCGATAGATGATTGCCGTCGTCAGATCGCGGCCGTGGAAGCCACGCTCAAGACAATAACTGACAACAAGGGGAATGTCTTCGCCTATAGAAAGGATGAGGAAGAGTTCTTCACACGTGAGCCTGAGTTCAGGCAGGAGAAGCAGTCGCTTGAGGCCAGGGATGCCTCCTTGTCGAAGACGTATGCCGACCGGCGTGCCAGATTGGAAAAAGAAAAGGCATCGAAGGAAAATAGTTTGGCAGACCGCAGACGTTTGCTCGAGATTGTCGAGGAAGGGCTATGGCAGTTCGAGCAACTGTGTAAGGTGGAGAATATATTGCCCGAGGCTTTACTTAATGATGACCACGAGGAGAAAAACTGCATACAGTGTAAGGAGCTCGTGACACAGATGCGGGGAGCTGTCAACCGTCAACGTCAGAAGGAAGAGGAGATGAAAAGGGCTGTCAATTCTTTCTTGTCGCATTTCGGCGTGGGCAACACCTTCAATTTCTCTATCCCTAGATATGATGAGGAATACATGGCTTTTGCCGCAAGCCTGCTGAAATTTGTTGCCAACAATATGATTGAGGTCTATCGTGAGCGCATGAGCAGCCACTACAGCAGCATCCTCGGCAGTATCTCACGCGAGGTGGGGATGCTGATCAACCATTCGGCAGAGATAAAGGGTATACTCAATGAGGTGAACAAGGATTTCCGGGATAGGAATTTCGCCGGTGTGATCCGCTCGATAGAAATGAGGGCAGAGGAGTCGAGCGACAGGATGATGCGTCTGCTCAGCTCTATTAATGATTTTGTGAGTGACAACAACCTTGGAATGGGGGAGATAAACCTGTTCTCCGGTGATGAGCGCGATGAGGTCAATCTAAAGGTGGTCGACTATCTTAAGAAGTTTATGACACAGCTTCAGCATGAGCCGGCTCGGACCGTTCTGACGCTTTCCGACACATTCACCCTTCAGTTCAGGGTTAAGGAAAACGATAACGACACAGGTTGGGTGGAACGCGTTAGTAATGTTGGCTCCGATGGCACCGATATTCTTGTGAAGGCGATGGTCAACATCATGTTGATTAATGTCTTCAAGAAGAAGGCCTCAAGGGGAGATGATGATTTTGTGATCCATTGCATGATGGATGAGATCGGTAAGCTTCATCCGAGCAATGTAAAGGGAATCCTTGAGTTTGCCAATGTCCGCAATATCTATCTGATCAACAGCTCGCCGATGGGTTACAATGCTGATAACTATAGGTATAACTATCTGCTGACCAAAGACGGCAGGTCGCAGACCAATATAAAGCGTCTTATCACTGTAAATCTCTGACGATGATATCAAGGACTCAGTTTGAATGCCTGCGAAAACTCGTTGATGGCGGGGAAGTGGCAGCAAGCAGGCTTAGAAGCGATATCGCCGACGAGTTGCTTGCCGAAGGATACCTCACGGTGAGGGCCCGTGGAAGCAGGCGCCTTTATTCGGCTATCAATCCATCGGCATTGAGGAATTACCTCAGCAACCGCTTTGACGAGCTCCGCGATTTTGACTCTGCGCCTCCGATGATTTCCGACCGCACCACACGTGCCCGCCAGGCGAAGGTATCCGGCAATTCCAAGGTGGTGTCTGTGCGTTCTTGCCCTGGATTTCCGGTCAACAGTTACGAGCCGATAGAGTGTAGATTGAATGACCATGTGATTGTCATTGCTCCGACTAAGGGTAGTTTCGTTTTCATCAACGACTGGCAAAGCTTCTCTATCCCGGCAAATGTGACTGTCGTAGGTGTAGAGAATATGGAGAATTTCATCCGTATCAGAAACCAGCGGAGACTTTTCTCAAAATACATGGATTCCCATGGTTTTTGCTCACGTCTGCTCTTCGTGTCCAGATATCCACAGTCTGACGACCTGCGCTCATGGCTTAAGACTATTCCCAACCGGTATATACATTTCGGAGATTTCGACCTTGAGGGTATTGAGATCTTCCTCACGTCTTTCTATTGTTATCTCGGCGAACGTGCCTCGTTTCTGATTCCCGACGACATTGAAAAGAGGTTGGCTTCCGGATCAACGCTTAGATACAATATGCAGTACGCCTCTACCAGAAATGTCTCAACCTACATTCCGGAACTGCAAAGGCTCATAGCGATGATTCATCACTATCATCGCTGTTACGACCAGGAGGGCTACATCGAATTATAAGTCTGATACTTTATTTGATCCGGAATTTGTCGAGGATGCTTTTGAAGTAGTCCTGGGCCGTAAAGATAACGAAACTTGCCGATATCGGCAAGTTTCGTTGAGCGCTCATATTAATTTGTCCTAATAAGGTATAGACCTTCACGCTATCGTCAGCGGATGGTGGAGATGAAGGCTTGCATCTCCGGGAGATGGGCCTCGACCTCCTGAAGCAGCTTGAACTGGGCCTTGGAGCGCACCAGGTTGTGCTCCGGATAGTCGGTCTTGTAGTAGACATCGCCGTTGAGGTAGTCGGCCAGGAAACGCACCGTCTGCATGTAGGCGAAACGCTCTGCCGCGTATGGGAGGTTGGCGATCTCCGTTCCGGTAAGGAAACCGCCGGCTGACGTCAGATATCCTTCTGTGAAGGCCTTGAAGATCTCCATATCCCACTCCACACGCGAAAGGTCGCGGTCATCCTCGTCGCCCTTATTGGCCGCCGTGCGCAGGAAATCGCCGTAGTCGGAGAAGACAAACGACGGCATCACCGTGTCGAGGTCAATCACGCAGAGCACCTCCCCGTCGCGGTCGAAGAGCATGTTGTTGATCTTCATGTCGCAGTGGCACACCCTTTTCGGAAGCTTCCCTTCGCGGTGTAGCCTCTCGGCGAGACATGCATGAGAACTTCTCTTCTCAAGCTCCTCGATGAGCCATTCCACCGATGCCCGTCTTCCCGTTCTGTCGGCTTCCGCAGCCTCGCGCAGCTGGTGCAGGCGCAGCTCCATGTTGTGGAAATCGGGTATGCTCTCCTTCAGGACCACCGGTAGGTCGGAGAGCATCTCCTGAAACCGGCCGAAAGCCTCGCCGGCATGTCGTGCGTTTTCCGGCGTCACCGCCTCACGTGTCTCCGCGTCGTCGATCAGCAGCTCCGCACGCCAGTAGTTTTCACCGTCGAAGAGATATGTCTTGCCGGTCTGCTGATTGCTCAGAAGGCGTATCACCTTGCGGTCGATGTCATGTTCGCCGGCCAGCTCGAGCTTCCGGCGCAGATGGTCGGTCACGGTCTCGATGTTGCGCTGAAGCGTGTCGACATCGGTAAACACATTATGGTTGATGCGCTGGAGGATATAGCCCGGGCCAGGCAGGTCGGGGGCCGACACCTTGAAGGTGTCGTTGATATGCCCGTTGCCTGTCGGAGTGATGCAGAGGCTGTCTGACTCAATGCCGAACCCCCTCAGGATCTCCTTCTTCTCCATCATTTCTTCTTTTTGTCACGTTTGGCTTTCTCGGCTGCGCCTTTCTCCTTGAGTCTGGCGGTGAAAGCCTCGGCCTTTGCGAGCGACTCGCTTTCCTGCTCCGGGGTGGCGAAGGCGTGGCGGTATCCCTTGGTGCGCTGCCAGTCGCCGCGGGTGAAGTCGGGCATGGCCACCGGCGCGCAGCCGTGGTCCATCGACAGGGAGCCGAGCTCGGCGAGCGAGCACCATTCGGCGAGGTCGTAGACGTCCATGTCGAGCGGTAGGCCGTTCTGCAGGCAGTAGATCAGGCGGCTGTCCATGATGAAGTCCATGCCGCCGTGTCCGCCGACCTCCTTGGCCATCTCGCCGTATTTCTTGAGGATGGGGTGGCGGTAGGCGTTCTCGAGGGCCTCCTTCTCCTTGTCTTCAAGGAAGGTGTGGGCCGAGAGGTTCTCGATGTCCACCTCCACGCCGGCGTCGGAGAGCTGGCTGCGTCCCACGGCGTAGCCCTCCACGGGGTATTTGTTGGCGAATCCTTTTGTGCCGGTGAGCTGGTAGAGGCGGTTGTAGGGCTGCGGCGTCATCACGTTGTGCTGAATCTCGATCACCTTGCCGT
Source organism: uncultured Muribaculaceae bacterium (assembly GCA_947626355.1). Lineage (GTDB taxonomy): Bacteria > Bacteroidota > Bacteroidia > Bacteroidales > Muribaculaceae > Lepagella. The sequence goes on along the minus strand of CANQRV010000103.1, from coordinate 1,050 downwards.
TTTCTGTGCGGATAAGGGTTGTGGTGTGGTCGCCGTTGCGGAATGAGTTGCAGACGGAGTCGGCCATCTCCTTCACGAGCTCGCGCCCGTTGAACGAGCGTGTGTCCATGGCCACGAGCGTCTTCATGCGGTCGCCGCGGTGTATGTCCATGGCCTGTGCCACCGGGCCGAGGCCGTGGGTGGGATAGACGTCGCCGCGGTGGCGCATGTTGTAGTCGAGGCGCCAGCCGAGCTTGTCATCGGGCCCCTTCTTCCAGTAATGTTTCCAGAACGGGCTGAGGTCGTGGATGTAGGCGCCCTGGGCGCGCACGATGTCGCCGAACACACCCTGCTGAGCCATGTTGAGGGTGTTCATCTCAAACCAGTCGTAGCAGCAGTTCTCCAGTATCATGCAGTGCTTCTGCATGCGCTCACTGAGGTCCACGAGATCCCAGCAGTCGTTGAGCGTCATGGCCGAAGGCACCTCGATGGCCACGTTCTTGCCGTTCTCGAGGGCGCATTTGGCGATGGGCACGTGATGCAGCCAGTCGGCCGCGATGTACACGAGGTCGATGTCGGGGCGCTTGCAGAGCTCCTTGTATCCCTCCTCGCCGTAGTAGACGTCGGCATCAGGCATAGACGCCTCGCGGAGGTATTTCTGACAGTCGTCGGCCCGCTCCTTCTCGTAGTCGCAGAGGGCCTTGATCTCGATGCCGGGGATGTATGTGAAGCGCTCCACGGCTCCCGGCCCCCTCATGCCGAGTCCTACGAAGCCGACCCTTACCGAATCCATGGCGGGGAGGGTGAGGCCGAGCACGCTTTTCTGGCCGGGCTGACGCTCCGGCGACGCCACCTCGATGGTGCCGCCGTTCCATTGCCATTCCGTGCCGTATTCATCAATCTGTGTCTGTGCGGGCATGGCGCCTGGCGCCGCAAGCATCGCAAGGCTGAGGCCCAATGCAATCCTATTGAGTATTTTCATGATGTCTGAATGTTCAATAGTTCGTTAAAAAATTATCCATAGGCTAAGCGGCATCTACCGCCAAGCCAAAGAGTTCTTTGACAAGTTTA
>CANQRV010000102.1 GCA_947626355.1 uncultured Muribaculaceae bacterium | reverse complement strand
CTTGAGAACAAATGGCAGTTCCTCCTCGGAAAAAAGTTCTGCTCAAAGCTTGTGGAGGCGTTCTGCTCCACCTTGGAGGACGCCGGATATTTCGCAGGGTTGTATATGTCGCGGTGGTATCTTCAGAACTATATCACCCCGGAGGTATCAAGGCGGTATGCTGTATGGGTAGCCGATTACAACTCAAAATGCAAGTATAACGGAGCTTACGGCATCTGGCAGTATTCGTCAAAAGGAAGCATAGCCGGGGTCAAGGGAGATGTTGACCTTGACATCGCGTATATAGACTATCCGAAGATAATCCGCAGAGAGGGTCTTAACGGCTTTAAGACTGTAGAGCAGCTTGCAAATGAGGTCTTGAACGACGAATGGGGCAAAGGCTCTGAGCGCAGAAAAAGGCTGACCGAAGCCGGTTACAATTATGAGGAAGTTCAGGCAAGGGTCAATGAGATAATTAAAAACAGATGAAAAACGCCCGTCAAGCGATGCCTTGGCGGGCAAGTTTTCAAAACCCCCTGACAAAAGTGGCTGTTTTTCTGCGTATAGTGAAGGAGGTGATTTTTATGACAGTCGAACAGAAGGCGCAGATAAAATCATTGCGCTGCCAGGGCGTAGGATATGGCACAATAAGCAAAATGCTCGGAATTTCAAGCAACACGGTCAGTTCCTTTTGCCGCAGAAACAAACCGGGAAACACGAATAATAAAAGCATATGTAAACAGTGCGGGAAGCCTTTGGAAATAAAATCCAAGAGAAAGCCGAGAAAATTTTGCTCAGACGCCTGCCGCCTGACTTGGTGGAACAACCATCTTGAATATGTAGACCGAAAGGCAATGTATTCTTTTGTGTGCGCCGAATGCGGAAAGCCGTTTACAGCCTACGGCAATGTACATCGAAAATATTGCAGCCGAGAATGTTATATTAAAGGGCGATACAGGAAAGGGAAACCAAGATGAATCCGAAACACCGAGCAGATCTTGAAAACTATCTTACAGCTATGGCTCAGGCAAAAAAGATGATCACGATGGGCATATTGACTCCTAAAGACTATTCTTCAATTGATACAATAATCGCCAAAAAATATAATATATCTTCGTTCAGTTTATATCGCGGAATTGACTTGATATATAGGAGCGTAGGAGGTAATATGTCACACAACGAGGAGGTGACGTGATGCCAAAAGCAATAACCATCGTGCCAAAGTTGCCTAAGTTGGACCGAAAAAAACGGGTCGCCGCATATGCCCGGGTTTCAAGCGGCAAAGACGCTATGCTTCACTCTTTGTCCGCGCAGATAAGCTATTACAATGAGCTTATACAGCGACACGATGACTGGATATATGCGGGAGTTTATGCGGACGAGGCCAAAACAGGTACCAAAGAGTCAAGGGCGGAATTTCAGCGGCTTATAGAAGACTGCCGTGCCGGGAAAATAGATATGGTGATAACAAAGTCTATTTCACGATTTGCCCGAAACACAGTCACGTTGCTGCAGACTGTACGAATGTTTAAAAGTTGGAATGTAGACATTTATTTTGAAGAACAAAATATCAATTCCATGAGCGGTGAAGGCGAACTGATGATGACGATTCTTGCCTCCTACGCTCAGGAAGAAAGCCGCTCCGCAAGTGAAAATCAGAAATGGCGCATAAAGAGAAACTTTGAAGAGGGGATACCTTGGAACGGCGCACTCTTAGGTTACAGATTGCAAGACGGTCAATATGTTATAGTGCCGGAAGAAGCAGAAATTGTACGCAGCATTTTTTTCGACTATCTCTCCGGCTCCGGGTATAAGGCTATAGCAAATCGACTAAACGCGGAAAATATTACAACACGATTCGGCAACAAATGGAGAGCGACTGTAATAAGCAAAATACTTACAAATTATACTTATACGGGTAATTTACTGTTGCAAAAGGTATTTAGGGAGAATCATATTACGAAGAAAACGCGAGTCAATTCGGGAGAGCTGCCAAAGTACCATGTCGAGAGCACACATGAAGCGATTATCGATCCGGATACTTTCTTAGCAGTTCAAAAAGAGAAAGCGTCGCGCGCCGCACACTTCAAAAAGAATTCAGCACAGAGGCGAGCTTATCCGTTTTCAGGCATTTTAGTTTGCGCAGGCTGCGGAAAAAATTACAGGCGAAAGATCACCGACACCGGACCTGTATGGATATGCTCAACCTACAATTCTTTGGGTAAAGCCGCCTGTGCCTCTAAGCGAATCTCCGAGGATACTCTTTATAATATTACGGCGGAAGTCCTCGGACGTTCAGATTTTACGGAGGAGATACTGCGCAGCCGCATTAGTTCGATTGTTGTTTGCCCGAAAAACACATTGATCTATCATTTGACCGATGGCACAGAAGTTACAAAAGAATGGCGTAATCGTTCACGAAGCGAGAGCTGGACGGCTGAGATGAAAGAAACAGCCCATCAAAAGACTGCAAAAAGGTGGAAGAAAAATGCCTAAGGTTACAGTTATACCCGCAACAATAAATCCGTTGACCCATATGCCCTCTGCTGCATTAAGAAAAAGGCGGGTCGCCGGCTATGCTCGGGTTTCGACTGATAGTGATGAACAGTTTTCAAGCTACGAGGCGCAGGTGGATTATTACACCCGTTTCATACAATCTAATCCTGAATGGGAATTTGTAAAGGTATATACCGACGAGGGCATATCCGGCACGAATACGAAACACCGGGAAGGGTTCAAGGAGATGATATCCGATGCACTGGAAGGGAAGATAGATCTCATCGTTACAAAATCCGTCAGCCGTTTTGCAAGAAACACAGTGGACAGCCTCGTGACTATTCGCAAACTGAAAGAGAACGGCGTCGAGTGTTTCTTTGAAAAAGAGGGAATTTATACCTTTGACGGCAAGGGAGAACTGCTGATCACTATAATGTCCTCGCTTGCGCAGGAGGAAAGCCGCTCAATTTCGGAAAATATCACCTGGGGTCAGCGAAAGAGCTTTGCCGATGGGAAAGTGCATATGGCATATAAACGATTCCTTGGGTATTGTAAAGGCGATGACGGCAAGCCTGAAATAGTGGAAGAGGAGGCTGCGGTAGTTCGGCTGATCTACCGTCTGTTTTTGGACGGCAAAACACAAGCAGGGATATGTAAATATCTGGAGAACCTTGGAATAACATCACCCGGTGGAATGAAGACATGGAGCAAGACCACTGTTACGAGCATTCTCACGAATGAGAAGTATAAGGGCGACGCGCTGCTGCAAAAAACTTTTACGGTTGATTTTTTGGAAAAGAAAAAGAAGATGAACGAGGGCGAGGTGCCGCAATACTATGTGGAGGGTAGTCACCCTGCAATCATAGATCCGGACGAATGGGAACTGGTTCAGGCAGAATTTTCAAGGCGTAAAGCTTTAGGCAGAGCCTACAGCGGCAAGAGCATATTTTCCGCAAAGCTTATATGCGAGGATTGCGGCAGTTTCTACGGCTCAAAGGTCTGGCATTCGACTGACCAATACCGCCGTACTGTTTGGCAATGCAACAAAAAGTTTAAGGGAAGCCAAAAATGTGCTACGCCAATTATGCATACAGAAACGGTGCAGCAGCTTTTCTTAAAGGCTTATAATAAAATGATGTCAAACCGAAGCAAAGTCATATCGGACTGCGAAGTGATGCGTCATGAGCTGACAAATACAGAAGCATTGGACATGGAAATAGACCGCCAAAATGCGGAATTACATGTCATTTCCGAAATGGTCAAGAATCTTGTCAAGGAAAATGCGTCTACTGCACAGTCGCAGGAAGCATATATCAAAAAATATGAAGCGCTGACAAAGCGTTATGAGGAGGCAGTCACAGAGTTGGAGTGGTTGCAAAAATGCAAAGCCGAACGGATTCAGCAGGACAAAGCTATCTCCGTGTTTATTCGCACATTAAAAAAGCAGCCGCTGATCCTAAACGAATGGAGCGACACGATTTGGAATGTAATGGTAGAAAAGGCAATTGTCCACAGAACCGGTGAGATCACGTTTATGTTTTATAATGGTACAAAGATTAAAGTCGGGGCATGACAGCTCCGGCTTTTAATTTGTGATGTGGCATAAAATTTGCACACCCCCACAGGATTTCGTTAAATTTTGCAAAACAGTTGCAAATAAAATGACTCCGATAAAGTATTTGAAATACTCTTCGGAGCCCGTTTTCGTTAAAAGATGACAGCAAAATCCCTTTAATAAACAGCATTTGCAAAAAGAAACTGCACACTCTTTAGATACGGCATTGTATCAAAATAGGCGTGCAGTTTTGGTTGCGGGGGAAGGACTTGAACCAACGACCTCCGGGTTATGAGTTCAATTTTTAATGTTTTCTATCGTGCTAAAATGTCTTGTAAAGTGGCTATAATAAAGGATTTGTACAAACCTAACATTTAATATCGTTTTATATTTTTGTACAACTTTTTGCAACTTAGTTGTACGAAAGTTGGACGGAGAATAAGTCCAAATTTTTGGACGGATAGGAAAAGCCGCCGACAGATTTTGCCGACGGTCTTTCCTGTTTTTAGGAGATTTGAGTATGTCTATACTACTCCGATTCTGTAGAAGATTTCATATTTTTGATATAGTCGAGTTTTCTTTCAGCTAACATCTTTCGCCGGAGCTCTCGCAGCTCTTGACAGTTACCGCTTATACAGTCTTTTCTTTGGCAGTTTAAGCAGATGTTTACAAGCTCACGGTCTACCGATTCACCTATTGCCTTAAAGGCTTTGTCTTTCTGTAGCCACTGCTTTCTCATCTTTTGGTTATAGGCGATATTTGCGTTTCTGAGCTCTTGCCTTTTGAGGGCGCGGTATTCGCGTTGATATTTGCGCTGGTATGCTCTGTAGTGTTCAAGGGATTCGCCTGTACGTCTTTTATACATAGGTTAAAACTCCTCAAACCCTGCCGCCGTCAACCTGTCCCAATAGCTGAACATGGCGGGATTATTCGCTGTGCGTTCGTAGATTTCGCATAAGCTATCGAAAGTGTTAAGTAGATGTTCATCGTCCATCTGTCTTGCCTGATATGCAAGCGCTCTATAGGCTCTTGCGTTATCGGGATTCCCTGCGCTCTGCTCTGTATCGGCTTGCTTTTCGATTGCCTGTCTTAGCAGTCGTGCCATCGTGGTATTGCCCTCTTCGATGTATTCACTAAGAAGATGAGCATATTCGTCATACTTAAGAATACCGGATTGCAAGAGCGTGATTGCCCTTTCGTCAACCTGTTCGGGCGTAGCAAGGTTGTTGTCGGCTATTTCTTTTGCAAGCCTATTTCGGAGTGCCATTATCTCCGAGGTTTTACCCTCGCGGAGTGTCCTCCTTGCTTTGTTAAATTCGGCTTGCTTTTCAAGATAGTCAGCTTTTGCCCTTGCCGCCTTTGCCTGTGATATGGGGTCGTTATCGTATCTCTCGACGTTCTTCTTTTCGGCTTGCTTATATGCCTGCTCTGCTTTGGTGTATTCATCAAATGAGCTTTGGCAAAGGTTGTTAAATTCTTCTGCGATTTGTCTGTAGTTTCCCATAAAAATTATTCCTCGTTTCTTAAATATTTAATATTCCGCACCCATAATTATAAAGTGCGCAGTCTGTGCGGCAGGGCTTGCCGTAACGGTCAAACGGGCAAAATCTGCCTGCTGTATCTGTTGGTGCTTTGCCTTTTGCAAGGGCGCAGCTCTCGCCTGTAAATAAGGCGCACGCCTCGCGGGTGCAATCGGTATTACTGCCGTTGCTGTCCTTAAGAGGACAATTACGCCGGGTTGCCGCTCGTTCTTCTTTCTCGCGCCGTTCTCTTTCTCGTTCTTCTTCCCGTTGTTTTTTCTGCACCTCTTTACTGGCAAAAAATATGTGTTCGGGTAGCCCGTCTATTTCTTTTTCATATTCTATCGCGCCATTACCAATTTTGCGGTAAAATCTGCCAAAAGGACCCGGCTCGCATTGCCATTCTCCCGGTTTCCATTCGCTCATTATCTCACCCCCTTTTTATAATTCTGATAAAGGCTATCATCAAGAAAATCAATAGAAAATAGCGGTTGATGTTCGCCCGCGTGGGCTTTGAGGATTTCGCCGTTAGCGTCTGATGTAGCACCGAAAGCCGGGAGGATTTGTCGTTCCCATAGGTCTTTGCCAATCTTAGCAAAACAGTGTGGGCATTGTCGTGCCAATTATCGCGACCGTAAACTTCCCAAAAGCCGCCGCAGTTATCACAAAAAATTCTCATAAACATTTTAGTTACCTCTTTTCTTATGCTGGATTCTTGCCCTTGCTTATAACCGTTGACAGGGCATAGCGTACACTGTCCAAAAGATGATTATTTTTAT
>CANQRV010000101.1 GCA_947626355.1 uncultured Muribaculaceae bacterium | reverse complement strand
GGGGGGTCTTTGTAAAGTTACGAAATATCTATGACATTGGCAAATAATCAGTTAGCAATTAACTGAATATCCCTAAGGTAAGACTTGTCCATTTCAGTTTTATTGCTTTGATTACTGTGATTGGGTTATGGTCGTCGACGGCTATGAGATGGCGCTCCACGATATGCATGCCGGCGCTTTCAGCGGCGCACACAAATGCCATCAGACTCTCCTGACTGACTGAATTGAAAACCACGGTGCATCCCGGAAGGGCGTATTCGGCGACTTTGGCCACCATCTCCTCCAGACGGCCGCCGTGGCCGCCGATGAAGACGGCGCCGGGATGCGGCCACCGCGAGAGGTCGAGCTTCATGAAATCGCCGGTGACGGACGTGATGCCTAGTGCTCCGAAGCGGCGCGAGTTCGTCTCCATGAGCGCCACACCTTCGGCACGCCTCTCGAAAGCCACGATGTCAAGATGCGGGAAACGCAGCCGCGCCTCGATGGATACGGAACCGGTGCAGAAGCCGATGTCCCACATCACGTGTTTTTTATGCAGGTCAAGCATAGAAAGCGAAAGCAGACGTATGGGCATCTTGGTGATCATATTCCTGCGCCCGTCGAGATGCCTGAAATCCTCCTCCGGTATGCCCAGCGGGCGCCGGGTAGGTTTTGCTGCCTCGAGCACCAGGCAGTTCGGCATCTCGAAATCGCATTCTGTGGCTTCGATGAGCGTCATCTTCCTCACTCTTTCCTTCTCCTCGTTGCCGAGATTCTCGCCTATGGTCATGTCATAGGAGATGTAGCCATAGTCAATGAGTCGCCGGGCCACGGCGGCCGGCGTCTTCTTTCTGTCGGTGAGCACACCGATGGATGAGGCCCCGGCGATAAGAGCCGAGTCAAGACGCTTCCAGTCGCGTCCGGTAAGCGTCACGCACACCATATCGTGATACGCGAGACCGATACGGTGGCAGAGCGTCTGGATGCTGTTGAACGAAGGCCACACCTCGATCCCGGCATCCGGAAACTCGCGCTTCAATGTGGAGGCGAAGCCGCTGAATAGTGGATCGCCGGAAGCGAACACCACAACCTCATCATAATCCTCATATTGACGCAGCGTCTTGCTGACCGGCACTCCCAGCTCGATCCAGCATGCGTCGGCAGGAAGCATCCGCTCCACGATGTCGTGGTGACGCCGCCCGCCGGAGAAAACCTTTCCGTTGGCCACGATGTCGGCCACCCGGGAATCGAACCGTTGGTCACGGCTGTCGCTCAATCCTATGACTACAAACCGCCTACACATCTCTGCCGGGCTTTAGCGCCGCCGCATCAGGCCAGCAGAGTATGGAGTTGACGAGGGTGGCCGCGAGATTGCTGCCACCCTTGCGCCCCTCGACGATGATTTTCGGTATCGACGTGAATGGCTTCACGCCATGCTTGCTCTCGCAGACTTGTACGAATCCCACCGGAGCGGCTATTATGCCGCAAGGACGCGCCTTGCCGAGACGTATCAGCCGGCTGAGCTCCATGAGGGCTGTGGGGGCGTTGCCGAAGACGTAGAGTGCCTCCGGATGTTCTTCCACGGCTCGGCGTATGGCCTCCTGCGTGCGCGTGATGCCCTCGGCCGCGGCCTGCTCCGCCACACCCTCGCGGTTGAGATAGCACTCCACCTTCACCCCGAGGCGCTCGAGAGCGCCCTTGCGTATGCCGGCAGCGGCCATCGTAACGTCGGTTATAATCGTGCGGTCGCCATCCCCGGTGAGTGCCGCGTAGATTTTCTCTACGGCGCCCTCGTCGACCTTGAGGATCCTCTCCATCTCGAAGTCTGCGGTGGTGTGTATGGCATGGAGCAGCGGCCATTTCAGGCCCAGCGGGATATCCCTGAGCGAGAGTGCCTTCTCGATTGTTTGGAAACTTCGGGCCATGATGTCGCGCCCTATGGTCCCGCTGTCGCTATCGGAGCCGCTGTAATATCCCCTCGGGGTCACGAAGCGGCCGCATGATGTAAACGAGGAGGAATTGCCGATGATCACCACCGTAAACATGTCGATATCGTCTGGATTGAAGCTTCCGAGTGTGGTGACCACAGCCGTCTCTCCGTCGCGTCCTGCCTGCCTCACGTAGCCCACCGGAGTGTCGGCCGGGCGGCATTCCTGGAAAATCTCCCGGAGCCGGTGGAGCTGCCAGTAGCGCCCATGGCTCCGGGGATTATAGACGGCGGTGACGAAGTCGGCATCTGCAGCCGCCCTGATGCGCTTCTCTATCACAGCCCAGGGCGTGAGCAGGTCGCTGAGTGAGATCACGCAGAAGTCATGGCCCACAGGCGCTCCGAGAAGGGCAGCCGCCTTCTGGAAGGCGCTGATGCCTGGAATCACCTCCACATCGACAGCGCTCCCGCTGCGGCAGGCCATCTCGAGGGCCAGAGGCGCCATGCCGTAGATGCCGGCATCGCCGGAGCTGATCACACACACATCCCGACCTCCGGCTGCTATGGCGAAGGCCTTTTCCAGACGGTCCACTTCCTGATGCATGCCGGTAGTGTAGAGCTCCGCGTCGGGAGCGAGAAATCCCTTCACAAAGGGAAGATAATAACTGTAGCCCACAAGGGCGCGGCAGCGCCTCAAGGCGTCGATTGCAGCCAAAGTCATGTCGCCCTCGCTGCCCGGTCCTATTCCTATAATCGTGATCTTACTCATTTCCAATATGTTTTATGACATCGTCTCTTATGATGCCTACGGCAGGCCCTGACGGAGAGCACCGTGCCCGTGACGGTAATTACGAGTCCTCCGAGAAGCACCACCCACATGAATATCTGATGAAGCCACTCCACGCGGTTGAGTCCGGGAATGTCCATGGTGTGGAGGAAGCGGTAGCATATGGCCTGAGCCTTTCCCTTGGCGTCAAACACACGGAAAAAGCCGCGGTCGTTCCAATACACGGTAAAATGCTTCGTGACGGCCCTGTAGCCATCGACCGGGGCATGATAGAATATATCGTCGCCGACCCGCGTGATGCCGGTCACCTTCTCGACGGTGGTCCTCTCCACCACGGGCCTCATGGCTTCCGGAGAGAAATCAAGGGGCTGGCAGCGGTTGATAGAGGTAATTATGGTCTCCTCCCCGGCGCGTGTCTCGATCATCCGCACAGGACTCGCCGTGATTCGTGCCGATGACATCCTGGCCGGAAGCAGGGTGAGGTCTACATTGGCTTTCACAATCATTTCGTCGCCTTCAGGCATCTCGGCCGGCCTGATGATCCAGTCGGGAATCTTAGCGAGGCTCATCATGCCGCTGAAGATGAAGGCGAGCATGAAGAGGCCGAACACGAGACCCCACGAATAGTGGAGCTGCCACCAGCGGTTTTTAAACACATGCATGGAGCGCCGCTTCAACACGAAACGCACCGCCACCAACAGGCCGAATATCACGGAGAGGGTGGAAAGCCCCGACATCCATATCACGACATCGCGCCAGAGGCCGACATCGCGGCGGATGGGAGTGATGTAGACGTAATGAGGCAAAGCCCCTATCCAGGCCCAGGCCCTTCCTACACGGGTGTTGCGTCCCACCACCTCTCCGGTCTTCGACGAGACGTAGGTGTAGGAGTCGTCGGCGCCGACCACCCTGTAGATGGGGAGATGGGGCATCAGCTGGTTGAAGGGAATCCACTTGTCGATGTCGGCGAGGGTATCTACGCGGGCCACCTGAATCCTGAAGGAGGAGGCGATGTCTCGCAGGTCGCCGGATGTGGGCGTGAAGGCGCCGTAGGTCTCGTCGCCTGCCTTCACAAGTGGTTTCTTCCCTGAAAAGAATATCCTGCATGTGGAGAAGGTGTCGGGCACTTCTTTCCAGACCTCCGAGAGGGAGGCGAGGCTCACCTCTTCCACCGGGGTGGTAGACGGGGTGAGCCTCGGGAACTGATGGTAGAGCTTCACTATGCCCGACACGTACCACATGATGAACATAACAGCCAGCGGGATACCAAACCATTTGTGACACTTATAAATGAAGCTGAATATATTTTTCATCATGAATGCGGATCTTTAGGTATCACAATGAATAGCCTACCGACACCTTCCAGTTGATGTCCTGACCCGGTATCATCTGGTTGCCGAGGCAGGAGACGTTGTAGTGGCGGTTGAAGAGGTTGTTGACCGAAGCCATGAACTCAACGCCGCTGTGCATCGTGTAGCGCAGCGAGAGGTCGGTGAGGAAATAGGAATCGAGCCTGATGCCGTTGGCGAGATTGGTGTAGACGGCGTCCTGATAGGTCATCGACAGGGCGGCGCCCAGGCCGCGCAGCGGGCCGCGCGACACCTCGTAGTCGCCGGTGAAGAAGAACTGGTTCTTGGGGATGTAAGTATACTGGTTGCCCCGGTCGATGTTGACCTGCACGAAATCATTTCTGGAAATCTTTCCAACCTTCGCGTTGGTGAAAGCGTATCCCGCGCCTAACATGAAGTCGAGTATCTTGTAGCTGACGTCGATGTCGAATCCTTCGGAGTGCATGTTGCCCACCTGGCCGCGCACCGTCTTTGTGACGCCGTCCTCCTCGAGAGTGCCGAGCGACGTCACCAAGTTCTGCTTGTGGATGAAGAAATAGGCGCCATTGAAAGTCAGGCCGTTCCATTCGAGCTTGACTCCGCCTTCCACCTGATAGCCCTTCTCCGGGGAGAACACCTCGCCGCCGTCTTCGGGATAGTAGCGCTGTCCGTCGCGGTCTATGTAGATTGTGTTGTCGGTGTAGACCGTATTGTTGGGCTTGAAGAAGGAGCCGATGGAGGCATATATGGAGAGGGGCTCCACAGGTACGTAGACGGCTCCGGCGCGTCCGGAGAGGGCGTTGTTGACGATGGAGCTGTAGTCCGACGAAGCAGGCTTGGCATAGTGGGGGTCGCCGTTCTCGAGATTCACACGGACAGAGCGGTATTTATAATAATCGTAGCGGCCGGAGAGCATGAACTTGAACTGCCTGCATACATCCACCACATCTGAAAGATAGACGCCCTGACAGAGGCGGTCGGAGATTGTCACCCTCGACATCCGGGCCGTCATGGTGCCGTCAGACACCGGGGCATACACGGGGATGCGGGAGTCTACTCCGGGGCCCGAGAATATGCCGCCGCCAAACGAGGGACGATGGAGATAGTTGACGGAATAACCGAGCAGATAGTTGTGTTTCACCCGGCCCGTGTAGATGTCGCCGATGAGTTCCAGCTGGTTGGAGTAGCCGTAGGAGATGTGGTTGAAGGCCAGGGGCGAGGAGTTGGTGAGGGTGTCGAGACAGATGTAGGTCCGCTTGCCGTCACGCTCGTAGTAGTGGGGATAGATGGGGTCGGGGCTTGTGAGATAGCTCATCGACTCGGTCGACTGATAGTTGATGTTGTCATACCTGAACATCGCGATATCCCTGAGCTTGAAGGCATCGCTGAAGACGTGCTCGTAGCGGAGCTGGATATCCTGGGTGCGGTTGTCGAGACGGTCAGACTCATTATTGTATCTCGCCTTGCGGTTGAGACCCGGCAGCTGCTCGAACTGGTGGAGGTAGAGCGTGCCGTTGGCGTTGTAGATGTCGTATGGCATCAGCGTGGGCAGACCGGTGTCCGTGCCGTAGCGGTCGTTGGCGAAATTGTAGGTGAGCTGGAGATAGTCTGACTTGGTAAACCATCCGGAGACTGTGCCGTAGAACGAGAATCTACGCTCCATGTTGTCGCGCCAGCCCGTGGAGTTGGAGACGTTGAGCGACGCGTAGTAGTTGAATGGTCCGGCGAGCTTGCCCGACATTCCCATGAATGCGCCGCGTCCGTGCCACGAGCTGAGGCTCAGGCGCGTGCGGAGATGCTTTTCCGCGGTAGGCTGGATGCGGGTGATGTTGATCACTCCTCCCACCACCGACTGGCCGTAGAGGGCGGAGGCGGGCCCTCGCAGTAGCTCTATGCGCGCCACGCTGGAGAGGTCGTGCATAGGCATGGAGGTGATGAACGAGCGCTGGTCGGCCACTCCGTCGGTGGAGACGAGCTGGTTGGAGAAGCCTCTGATGTAGAACTCCTGGAAGCCGCCGTAGGTGGTGCGGTTTTTCACCGACGGCAGAAACCGCATGGCACTCGAGATATCTTCGATGCCTCGGTTGTCGAGCGTCGTACGCTCCACTGCCGTCACATTGACAGGGAGATATCTCTCGTCGATGTCAAACGGGAGCAGGGAGATGCTTAGCTGCTTGAAAGCGATTACGTCAACCTCATGGAGGCTGGTCACACTGTCTGATTTCTCGCCATAGGAATCAGCGTCGTCGGCATATGCGGCGACTGGCGAGAGGACTATGCCCAATAAGGCAGCCCTTAAAAGAAAATCTGTCATAATAGAGTTTACATCAATTAAAAGTATATGCTAAGCCCGAGCGGACATACGCCAGTTGTGAAGTCCTGCGGCAAT
>CANQRV010000100.1 GCA_947626355.1 uncultured Muribaculaceae bacterium | reverse complement strand
TTCTTGCAATTATACAAGAAACCATGTCGTTTTTTTATGCCCTTATCTCTGGAAATCAGTACTTGCGAAACTTAAATTAATAAGAGATAATTTCGTTTTAACGATAATCTGACAGCCCTTCCCGGCAAAATGCAATGGAACACGATTTATATTGGCAATCAATGCGGATTCCCATGTCCTTGTTGACGAATAATCCGATGATAACGTGACATTTCTGTCTTCAAGTTTTCCCCTATCGTTCAGACGTTTGTTTAATGCCTTAACATGTTCATGACCCTCGATATAATGTTGGCATTCCCTATGCACATGAGCCAGTTTAACTCGATCTTCATCACTCAAAAGATTGTTTAAGAGATGAGAAACGTAGGAATTTGACAGATTCCCTACAGATGTACTATTGTCAATCAAGAAAGATTTCAATGGAATTTTTCTCGATATTAATGGTTCTCTTCCAAACGATTGCCAAACCACATTATAATATTCTATTGGTAACATATTCACGTCAGTCGTTCTTACATACTGCTCAAAATCGTCTTTGAAGTCCTCATTCAACAAGACAGAATATGTTATTCCAGAAGCTTTCAGGTCTGACTCACTATTTGTGTTTCCAACAAAATTTGGATAATCATCAAACCACAGTTCTATAGATACGAATGGAGGAAGTGGATACTCTCCGGCCATTACAGATGCGAAATACTCATCGATGGCATCACGATTAAAAATATAATGTGTCAGATCACTTTTCAAGTATCGACCGCAGAATAATCCCGTAAGGGCAAGGTGAATCGCTTCCAGAATAGTGCTTTTACCTACCTCATTGTCTCCAACGAGAATATTCAGTCTGGAATTGAATTCTCTGTCGAAATCTCTGAATCTCTTGAAATTATGTATCTTAATTCTTTTGATATACATAGTGTCTTCATATGATGCCCATTGTTTCAAAAGGGCAATTCCTTTTATCTTGGTCCTAAGAATTTATCCCCGTTCAGATGAATCATGTGGTCAGGCATAACTGCAATCCAGACTTCAGTCTCCCACGCCAACTGATCAGAAAATTTCTTGAATGTCGAGAAATCAAGGAACGCTGATATGTAAATCTTGCCAGCAGACACATTTTTTGTCATGGCCTCTATCTCAACGATTCGTTTGGGATCCATCGGACCAACAGACGTAATGGATTCAATAAAGTAAATCCAGTTCTTGTCCTCTCTATACAATACCACGTCTGGCATCTTGTCATGCAGAGTAATCTCAAAGCCTAATTCATTAAGCTTTTCAATATTCTTAACCAAATCTCTCTGTATGGTATCTCCTACATATAGGCATTCAGAGTTGGGAGCAAAACGAGGAGCAAATTCCTCTATAATGGCTTTCTGGAGTTCATTATGCTTTCCGGGGCTGAACGTAAATTCCTGTTGATTTATTCTCACAGGCATTTTCTGCATTCGTTTCTTGGAAGCATATATCTCGGACAATGATTCGTGGTTGGACATAAACATCTGAAGAGCCATTCCCGGTTCCGATGCGATTGAATCATCATCGGTCAATTCTTGAATAACCTTCAGAAACTCATTGGTCAGCCGATAGCGATAATTCGGGCTATTGGTAGCTAATCCATTATCTTCAATAAGGGCAGCGGTACGGAAAGGATGGAGTGCCTGTTTACGGAATGTTTCTCTGGAGTTTTCGGCATATACTACTCCATAGCAATCAGCTGTAAAAGCTATGATGTCATGAATACGAATCCACTCATTCGTAGCTTCGCTCCAAGGAGTATCTTTCCTTATATTCGCCATCGCCAAAAGAGTGAACACACATATCATGCTTTGCTGTTTTGGTGGCATTCCAATCTGCATCAGCAGTGATTTAGCTGTCTCTAATTTATCCATCGGTCAACAATTTTATCACAATTAACTACACTAAGTTCACGGTGCATCAACTCTCGCCCCATTTCTTCAATTATATCTCTTGAAGGAATTGGAATTTGGTTTATCTCTGTAGAATTTACCTGTGTGGAACCGTTCAAGATGCGATAATACGCATCGTAAAGGGAGGAGTTAAGAAGCACGTAAAGCCCATAAGTAATGCAAGGGGAATCACATTTTACAAAGTTAACCTTATTCTGTGTACTTATGTATTTGAACTGGCTATATCTTTGCTTAAGATATATTCCACACTGGAGTCTTCGCTTTTCCTCTTTTGACGTAAAACGTTTTACTAATAGGAAGTCGCTGTTTTCCTGAAGATAGGCAGCATGATCTGTCTGAATGACTTCGCCTTCTTTACCAAGTGGCCATACTACCCGCCCATCCTTGATATGTTGGGCGTAGAGTAATGGGAAAGCCCCATCTTCCATATTATCACGTAAAACCTCGCGTGTCCTAAAGTCAACAATAATACCGGTCTGCATTTTTAATTGAATGTCAGGAAGTGTCTGAGTAAGATTGTTGACTCGTTCTATAACATTGGCATCCTTCTCATCTGTTATAAGATAGACATAATGATTTTTAGGGATGACAGTATGATAGGGAGCCTTAAACTTTCGGATATTGTTAAATTCCGAATCTGATGAAGTAGAAATATTTATCGTGTTCGGTTCATTTCTTGTCTTTTTTACCTTGACGATAATTGTTTCTTGAAGAACTGATTCTCCTCCAAAAACTTTATCTCTGCTGTCAAATAAATGGATATCGGTAATTGCCGCATTTCCAAAAAGATAATCTCTGAATTTCTTAAAATACGCTCCGGATGTCCATGAGCGGGGAATAATATAAACAAGTTCCTGTTCGGATTTGAGATTATAGATACCCATAGCCAAAAAAAGGAAATATAGATTGGGCGCACCATGACAGACAGACGGCATTGATAAAGCCTCTGGAGCATCCTTAGAGATTTTAAGATATGGAGGATTTCCGATAATGTAATCGTACTTGCAACTATCTTCATCAATAAGTGTGCCAATGCCAAAATATTGACTGGTAATATAGTTCTCAGTCTTTATGCTATAGCTTATTCCATATCTATCTTTCGCCAGTCTAAGATTTTGCTCCAATACAGGGAGAACAACGCTGTCTGTTTCATAACAGGTGAGATTTACTTTACCGGTATATCCCAACTGATATATCTGGTCAAGGAGGGCTGCTGACAATATACCCGTCCCGGCTCCGGCGTCCAAAAAGGATAATTCTTTTTTTTCAAGATCGAGACTAAACAAGGCAGCCATATACATAGCCGTCTTTGCGGTTGTAAAGAACTGACCAAATTTCTTTCGTTGCGATTTTGGGACACTCGCAATGAAAGCATTGGTGTTCTCTACTACTACATCAAGGATGTTATGTCGAACTGACTCAGCCATTTTTTACACCATATATAATCATCGGTTCCGCTGCAACAGACACATCATCTGTAGAATTCAGCAGCCTCCGGACATCGACACCTAATAAAGAGGCAATTGACCGCAATGTATATAAATCAGGCTGGGAGGTATTTGTACACCACTTGGAAACAGTGGTCGGATTCACCTTCAACTGCTCTGCAAGCCATTTGGCCTTCACATTCTTTTCGCAGAGAACGACTTTTATGCGGTTGATATTTTCTACCATACGAGATTTCTTTAATTTGAACGCAAAGTTAATGAAAAATCCTGATATGACCACAACAAAGATATCTAATCCTTTTATTTTTTTGGTGTATTTAGCACAGAGCCAGCATAAATCCTTCTGCTGTGTCCGGTCGGCTCCTGCATGTGATCTATGAAACTCCCTGTAATACTCGCCTTTCTGAATCACATGACAGTTGGCTATTGTCGACCAATGTTTTGGTCTATGGAGCATTTCTTAATGCCGAATTAGGACACAAGACCACTCAGAAGGAGGCAACTACATCAGTTTAGCCTGCAGGAATAAGAAATTCTGAGTTTTTCTAGAATTTGTACCTAAATTTCCTGGGTCACGGTTTTGGGCTTGGCCGGACGGCCCCGTTTGGAGGTCTTGGACTTCGCCTTCGAGGTGTATGACGGGGCGCACCCGACCGGAATCTCAAAATCAAATGCCTTGCAGATTTCCACCTGGTCGCCCACGAAAGGCGTGACGAATTTCAACCGTCCCTTATGTTCGATGCAGCGGATAGTCCTCATCTCGGCGAGGACTGATTCCGTGGAGCCGTACCAACGATGCAGATAATCACTGGACTCCCAGACCGACCTGACATATGAGGCAAGAATCAGTCCGATGAAACAGATGAACATGCGACCTTGTTTGGACGACTCCGTCCAGCATCGGGTGCGGTCCTGGCACAATGGACCCTTTTGCAGCTGAAAGCATTTCTCCTGCTCGTCACGCATGCCGTAATTGTCCATGGCCTGCAGGGGATTGAGGTCAAGCCCGATGGTTTTGGATGCAAAGAATCCGGAAGTCCGCAGACGAGTCTCCCTCTTTTCCTGGTCTACCTCGAATTTGGTAAGTACGTGCTTCTCGTCATCAATTGTCAGCGACAGCATGTCCAGCTGCCGTCGCAGAATCCTGTCGTCTGCGATGATCTGACCAGAGGCAATCAGCCATTCGGCAATGACTGACTGTTCGGATATGTCGTTCTGCATGGCGGTGATGGCACGGGCACGTCCCTCTACCGAAAAATATAGGTTGATCTTCAGTCGGTCGGCCTCGATGATGTTCTCTCCATTGCCCTTCACTGAATACCTGCAGTCATATTGGGAGTAAAACAGTTCACTCCTAGGGTCATACGACATCCCGTCAGGAATGCCGGAGCTGATGTCGATTGCCTTTATATTTTTCAGCACGTCTCCCTGTCCGGTCTTGACACTGGTGATGACCTTTTGTCTTTTCGATATATACAGTTCAAGATTTTTCAGAGACTCGTAACCCCGGTCCGTTATAAGTATCAGGTTGCGGAACCCCGCGTGTTCAAGCTCCTTCATTATCAGTTCTACCGTACGGCTGTCAGGCATGTTGCCGGGAAGTTCCAGATAGAATATAGGCATATGGGATGTTATCGAATACACCACGACCTCTACAGTCTGACGAAGCGGCAGACGCTCCTTGTTGCGTCCCCATCTTATATCCACCAGATTGAAGCCGTATGTGGAGATGCTGGTGGAGTCCACGGCGCAAAGCTCGTCCCTGCCCACGCGCGCAGCTCTCTGGCGGAACAGATCCATGCGGTTCTGCTCGGTTATGGACTGGGTCAGCATCGTCACAGCCTTGGGTGTCATGCTTATGTCCGTCGGAGCCTTGACCTCCTTCTGCCACCTGGACAAGTGCGAATATGTCAGATTGTCGATGAATGGAAAATACGCCATGGTCAGTATCTGGTTCACCTTCTCCGCATTGCCGTCGAAAACCTTCATCAGGTCATCGCGAACTCCGGTACGTTCCGCAACTCTGTCAAGAAACCATGTCGCTCCATACTCTGAGTTTTCCTATAATTTGTACCCATAATTCACAAATCTTTGAATACTTGCAAAATACAAAATTCAGCAATTTAATAATAGGTATATTTATACCTATAAGTTGATTGCCCTGAAAAAATCCATATCTGATTTTAAGCAGATTACATTTACAGGTACTTTTTATAGGAAAACTCGGATCCATACTGTCGGTCCACGTCATCCCTGCAATACTCGACACGCCCCCTCCTGCCTTCTCCGCGCCCCGTGGCTTCGTCAAGAATCCATCCAGCCGGAAAGATCAGTTTGGCGCGCTCGGCCGGCGAGGCGTTGAAATAGGTGACGTTGGGATGAAAGCGGTTATCGCTATCCAATGTTCCCCAATGCTTGTGGCGATACTGTTTCCTGCCGTCCTTGCCGACGACGGCGACTTTGGTGGAGGCATACTTCCTGCCGCCATTAGTGTGTATGATTATCTTGTACGGAGTCTCCTCCTTGACTGGTCTGCCGGTTCTCATGATTGTCTCTTATATAGGTACAAAGATAACCATAATAATCGACATATCCAAATAGTAAGGTATTTATTCTTAAGACCTAAGCAATATTTAGGTACTTTTTCATGGAAAACTCAGAAAAGCTTGCGTCCAGGCACAGCTCCGCGATGCACTTCGTCCGGAGTGAGCATGCCAAGGCTAAGGTGCGGTCGACGCGTATGGTAGGTGTTTATCACGTCTGCCAGCACTTGGCGGATGTTGTCTTTCCTTACATCCATGTGTTTCAGGAATTCCTCTTTCAGTATGCCGTTTACCCTTTCGGCAATCCCGTTGTTCCGTGGATCGTATCCTTCCGTCATGCTGATCTGTATGTGACGTCTGCGAAGCATCTCGACATAAGGTTTGGCACAATACTGAAGACCTTTGTCCGAGTGGTGTATCGGGTGTTGGCCTCGCTTGCTCTGCCTCAGGGCCATCTTCAATGCAGTGATGGCGTTCTCATGCCGCATGTTGTCGGAGATCTCCCATCCAACTATCTTCTTCGAATAGGCATACGTAATCAGGAACAGGTAGCAGAATGTTTGCTCTTCAGACAACCATATATATGTTATATCGCTTACCCACAGCTGGTTTATGCCATCCGGCAAGAAAT
>CANQRV010000099.1 GCA_947626355.1 uncultured Muribaculaceae bacterium | reverse complement strand
ATTGCGACCATACTCCTGCGTCCGGTTTATACTCCTAAATTCGATGTTTTCAAATTTTTGTCATGTACTTAAAAGCTCAATTATGTCGGCTCCAACCTTTCAAATGTCCACAATTATAATGACGCTGTCGGTATTGGTATCTCCGCCCGTCTCTATTTCGGTAAGCTGTGGCTGTCTCCTTCCGCAAGCCTCTATTATTCATATCAGAAGTTTGAGGATGCTGAGGACAAGCGGCTGCTCCCGAAATACTTCATATCGATGGGATATAACTTCAGCAACCGCCATCAGCTCACGCTCAGCTCCGAGATGTCTCACTGGACGGTCGGTGTGGCCCAGCGCAGTCCCAACATCGTGGTGAGCAATCTTCTCGATGCAATCACCGGCAATCCATCGCTCACTCCTACGCTTTACAACAATGTCAGGGCCAATTATCAGTGGAACGTATGCAGCGACCTTTATCTGACTGCCTTCTGCCGGTATAACCGATGGACAAAGCCTATCGGCGAAGTCTATACACCTGTCGTGATCGACGGGCGTGAGATGATGCTCCAGTCGCTGGAGAAGGATGGATACTACGCCGAGCTGACGTATGGTATGAGTGGTTCTGTATCATTCTTCGACCGGTCTCTCAACTGCTGGGCAAATCTTTATGGAGAATACGACCGTCGTGGAGGCAAGAACCGTTACAGCGGCAATTTTGTGAGATTCAATGCCGGCGTGAATTACTATCTCGGCAATTTCTATCTCGCACTTTACTATAACGCTCCTCGCCACAGCATGTCGAAGAGTGTAAGGATGATGAAGTCTCCATCCTATTATCAGCTGGGTGCGGGCTGGGGAGCCAGGGGTCTCAATGTCTCGGTGACGGCTGTCAATTTCCTGCGCACTTCTACCAGGGGCATCTACCGGGAGTGTATCTACGGGAATTTCTCGCAATGGGTGCAGAACTATGGACGGATCAATTCCTGGGGCATCAACTTCAGAATCTCCTATTCCATCTCCTATGGTCGCAAGGTGAAGCAGGACAACGGCCCCGGCTCCACCGGCGAGCTCGGCTCCGGCATCCTCCGCTGACACAGCATTACAGGAGCGTACTGCCTTGACGGCGGCGCCGCCCTGCATGTTGGCTTCCCAGAAGCGGATGGCGTCGGCACCCCAGCCTTCGGCCACGGTCCTGGTGCCGATGCCGAAGCCATGGCCAAGGCCTTCATAGACGTGAAATTCGGTCGGAATACGGGTCGTCGGGACGGTAGATAAGCGCGAATGCCGTGTATCCTGCGCGGCTCAGCTCAAGGAAGTGGGGAAAACTGTCGTGCATCGCGCCCACGGGAATATCTCATTGCCTTTCTCTGCCTCCGATCTGGTGGCATGAGGAGCCGGCCATCATCCGCACATTCCTCGACAACTAACCCGGGGGCCTGCCGGCACGTCGCCGGCAGGCCCTCTAATAGACATTAGACATTAAACATTTTTAAATTGTTATATTTACGCACATACGCGCGTGGCAAATACGTTAACAAAGGGATGAACTATACGAAAGCACGGAATAATCCTACGGCGTTCCTGGCACTCACAAGTGTCAGCATATCCCTTTTTGACGAGATTCTGCCTTTTTTCACTGAATCCCATGACGAATATTTCCGTTGGCATGACGTCAAAGGCAGAGAGGTCGCGAGAAGGCGTTCCCACACAATCCAGTCCAACAGTCCGCTTCCCACAGTTGCCGAACGGCTGTTCTTCATACTTGTCTATTTGAAGAACAACCCTCTTCAGAGCTATCATGCGGCTTGTTTCGACATGAGCCAGCAACAGTGCGGCCAATGGATACACACGCTGACAGAAGTGCTCCGGGACACCATTGACGAGGCCGGGATGCTCCCGGCTTCCGATGTCGTGGCTTTCAGAAGGCTTCTTGACGAGCGAGGGGGCGACACTGTCGTGCATGAGCTCATTCATGACGGGACGGAGCGCGAGATTCCGAGACCTTCCGACCCTGATCTTCAGAAGGGGCACTACAGCGGCAAAAAGAAGAGACACACCGTCAAGAATGCCGTGATCACCTGCATGGCGGGATTCATCCTCTTTGCCAGTCTCACAGTGGAGGGAAAGATGCACGACAAGCGTATCGCCGACGAGATGTATTCCTTTCCTTACGAATGCATCCTTCAGCAGGATACCGGATACCAGGGGTACAGTGCCGACAACGTCACCGTGGTACAGCCGGCGAAGAAACCGAATGGAAAGGAACTTACCCGGGAGCAGAAGTCGGCCAACACCGGGATATCCCGGACACGCATCAAGGTCGAGCATGCCATTGGAGGAGTCAAGATCCTCCGGATCGTGAAAGACGAGTGCCGACTTCGCAAGAATGATTTCGTCGGCAGGATCTTTCACCTTGCCGCCGGACTTCACAACTGGAGGTTCAAGACTCGTGAGTAACATATAAGTTTATTTAAACTCTATTCACATAGCCGAGATATGCCGGAGCCTCGAGGGTCTGAGCCAGCACAAAGCAGTCGTCGGTATGCATGATCTTCTTCTCGGCATCATAGCTGAACACGAGTGCGTCTTTGGGCGTGATCTGATAGGCCGAGCCCTCTTGGGTCTGCACCAGCTCTGCAGTGCCGGCCACAAACCATGATTCGCACCTGATGTCGGTGTAGATGCCCATGAACTGGCCTGTCGGGAAAGATATGGTGGATGTAGCCGCATCCCAGTCGCCCACTATGGCTGAGTCTGCTATTCCTCCGACCGATACAAGACCACGCATGTATACTTTGTCGGAGTCGAAGCCTATCTCAAGAGGTCTTGCCGCTATCTGGCCTACGAGATACCATTCCTTGAATTCCACTGTCTCGGGCACCTCTGCGACCTTGTTGATTTCCTCCCGGAGGGTCGTGAAGCTGTCTCCGGTATATTGCCATGACCAGTAGGGATCCACTTCTGTGCCGTCTTGAAGTTGATTGACCCATGCGCAGTAGCCGAGAAGCACCTCGCTGTTCTGTGCCTCGAGGCTTCCGTCTTCCTTGATGCTGAATCGGAAAGTCTGGTCTTCGGTTGGATAATACCATCCCATCCCCGAGCCGTCGCCGTCTTCTTTGAAGCCTACTACGAGGCAATATTCATCGTAGGCTACCGTATCTCCGAACTCCCCGGGATATTCGTAATGGTTAGCGACCTGTGGAAATGTGAAGACAACCTCATCGCCTTCGATGTCGCCTACAAGCCAGCAGTTGTTGTTGATCAGGGAATATACGGGTTTCAGATACATTTTTTCCCGTCTTCACTGGTATAGCAGTCGATTATGCATCCGTGTCCCGGCGCATCGATCTGGCCTACCATCCAGTTGTAGGCGTAGCTCCAGCAGGGGCCCTTGACCATCTGGCGAAACTATCCGTCCGGGGTGTCCTGTATATATGGAGGCGCGTCATCGGGTCCCGGTAGCCCGGCTGTTGCGGAAGCCCGCGTCAGACGTGTCGCTTTGCAGTCCTCTCCCGGTTGTGATACCGGCTGCATGCTCTTCTGCCGGTATGGCATTACATTTTTCATCAGGTCGGACACCGACGTGATGATACTACCGGCATTTGCTTCATGCGTTGTCGCATCTACTGTCTTGAGCGCCGGCTGTCCCATTGTGGATTCGCAAATCAAAAGGGCGAATGTTAGGAAGCTAAATTTTTTCATATGTTGTTGAGGTTTGAATGAGTGTCTCTATCGCCGAAGGCTGTCCGAACGGTGCACCTTGACGATCGCCTCCTTCGATATCGACTCCGCAAAGGTAAGACGTTAGTTCTCATTTCGGCAAATCTGTTGGTTGCAATATCGCAATTTGTGAAAATGCATTACAAATTGTTATTATTATAATCAAAAGCATAACACCCGGACTCTCCTTAGGGAATCCGGGTGTTATGCTTTCAACAGCACACAGTCTCCTGCTGCCGGGATACTGAATGCGCGCGGGCGAGTATATAAGCTCGTGGTGCCCCCTGCATCGGGGAGATGACCGTCTGCCGGAAGCCGCCTACAGCAGGCCGGCGATGAAGACAGTCAGGATGCAGGCCGGAGCCACGAAGCGGATGCCGATCGTGATGTAGTCGAACACGAAGGCCGGCACCCCCGACTCCCTCTTCATCTGCTCCAGATATGCGCTCCTCTTCATCCTCCACCCGACGAATACGCAGAGCCCCATCCCTCCGAGAGGCAGAAGCACATTGCTGCTCAGGAAGTCGAAGATGTTGAAGAGGTTCAGCTCCGCAAGCGAACCGAACGACAGCGAGCACAGCGTGGCCGTCACGAGCGAAATGCCGGTGACGATACATGTAGCCTTGATACGCGTCATGCCGAAGCAGTCGCAGAGGAAGGCCACCACGATCTCGCTAACCGAGATGATGCTCGTGAGCGAAGCCAGCGCCAGAAGTACGAAGAAGAGGAAGCTCCAGAAGCTGCCGCCGGGCATGTTGTGAAAGATATTGGGCAGCACCTCAAACACCAGCGTCGGACCCTCGGCCGGCGACATCCCGAAGCTGAACACCGCCGGGAAGATGATGACTCCCGCCATCACCGCCACCAGCGTGTCGAGCACCGAGATCTGCATCGCCGTCTTGACAAGCGGCGTGTCGTCGGAGAAATAGCTTGAATACGTCACGAGGCATCCCATGCCGAGCGACAGCGAGAAGAACGCCTGTCCCAAGGCGCCGAGCACCACCTCCGTGGTGAGCTTGCTGAAATCCGGCTTGAACATGAATTCCAGTCCCTGCGCCGCGCCGGGCATCAGCAGGGAGTTGACGCTGAAGACTATCAGCAGCAGGAAAAGCAGCGGGGTGAGGATATTGCTCACGCGCTCTATGCCCTTCACTACGCCCCCTGTCATCACGAGGGCGTTGATCAGCAGAAACAGCAAGGCCCATCCCACCGCGCGCCATCCGCTCACGAAAGAGGCGAACTGCGCGTGGCGGTCGGAGTTGGGGGTGTCCTTGAAGAGCCCCGTCACTGAATCCATGATATATTCGAGGGTCCATCCCGCCACCACCGCATAGAAGGCGAGGATCATGAAGGCGGCGATGATGGAGGCATAGCCTAAGATATCCCATCGTCGGCTGCCGTCTGTGACGCGAAATGACAGAGGCATCCCTTTGCGGCTGCTCCGTCCCAGTGAGAATTCGGCGCAGATGGCCGGCACCCCGAGCAGGAAGACAAACGCTATATACACCACGAGGAAGGCCGCGCCTCCGCCGTTGCCACATTCATACGGAAATCTCCAGATGTTGCCTAAGCCGACGGCCGACCCTACGGTGGCCATCAGCACGCCTATCTTTGTGCCGAACTGTGCTCTTTTCTCCGCCATATCGCTGATTTTTCAGGTTTGATGCCACAAAGTTATATAAAAAATGCGGTTTTTCTATATGACTTTGCGTTTTCCACGCCACGAAGCAGCGGCTTTTCCAGAGCTGCAGGGGTAGACGCATGAGATGGCCCGACTCTATGACTCTCTTTCCTAAAATACAGAAAATCAACAGATGAGCTGGCTGTTTTTAATTTTATGGAGAACTGATCGTACTTTCGTGGAGAACAACCGCTGGAAAATCATAGGCCGTGAGAGTGCGTGTCTATATCTTTGCAGGGTCAATCACGACACCTTATGAACCGACATGAACTACGAAACAACAATACCAACATCTGATATGAAAAAATCATTACCAATCCTCAGCGTAGCGGGCATCGCCCTGCTCCTGGCATGTGCGTCATGTTCCGACGATGTGGTCAACCAAGGCATTACGTTGCCTGAGGGAGTCCCCTCCGAGGTCACTCTGGGCTATGACAACGAGATCAAGACCATTCCCGTGAATGCTGCCGGCGACTGGAAAGCCACGGTGGTCTATGACGGTGTCTCCGACCCGGAGGAAACTGTTGAGTGGCTCGGTCTGCTTTCCGATAGCGGCAGTGAGAGCGACGCGATACATTATGTGGCAGACGCCAACAACACTCCCGACTTCCGCAGCGCGAGGATTATCCTGGAATGCGGCGACGACCGTCTTGAGTATAAGGTGTCGCAGCAGCCTGTCGGCTATGGCGACGACAACGCCGATCTCGACATGTCGATGTTCGGGTTCCGCATTCCCCTCGGCTACGGCATCCGGATGCGCCAGCCAAACTCGGGCAGCGGCAAGGTCTCCAATGTGCTGCTCAACCAGGTGTTCGTGCTTGACGCCATGCACGACCCCGACCCCCTCAAGCAGACCCTTATGAAGGATTTCAGTCTCAATCCCCAGAACTATGTGCGCGTCGACACCACAACCGATGCGAAAATGGAGGTCATCCGTCAGGAGGCCGCCGAGGAGGCGACCCGTCAGATCGGTGCCAATCTTAAGGTCACCGTGGCATACGGCCTGTTCAAGCTCAATCTCAACGGCGATTTCGGGATGTTCGGCTCAAGCACCGATTCCACTTATTGCTATAGCGCGATGTCGACGCCCAACAAGGGGGCGTTTACAATGAACGAGGGCGCGATCGATTTCGACCTCATGAAGCTGCAGCCGGACCCCGCCGACAACCCGACCGTCGCTAAGAACAAGAAAAGCGCGGAACTGCTCATGCTGTCGAATAATTTCATCAAACTCCGCGACGCCATCGAGGAATGCGTCGCGAAGGATGAGAAATATGACAAGGAGACCAAAAACACTCTCTTCCGTAAGCTCAAGGCGCTCGACAATTCTTTCGGGCCGGCTTATATATGTCTAGTCCGGAAAAATGTTGACTGTCAGATTCAACATTTTTCCGGAAAATGTGTGAAGAAAACAAAAAATCCTGGGACGAATC
>CANQRV010000098.1 GCA_947626355.1 uncultured Muribaculaceae bacterium | reverse complement strand
GAGATTGCGACCATACTCCTGCGTCCGGTTTATACTCCTAAATTCGATGTTTTCAAATTTTTGTCATGTACTTAAAATTTTGCAGCATAAAAACAGTTCCGCATATGCTTAAGCTCAAATCAAAAACAGCAATAACCAGCACCAACAAAATAAAAGTTGACGGAATCGACGGAGTGAACATAGCAGAACTGTATCTTGACCAACGCAACTCAGACTATTATCCACCTGTGCTCCAGGCTCTCCAGACCCTTAACAAAGACGGCAGGGTATCAATTCACTTTGACAAAGCTTCAGACGGCGAGCTTAGAATTGTAGGCGGCGACTTCAACGCCTTTAAGACTGAGCCGGATGAAAACGGATTCTTCAATATAAAATATAATATGTGGTATGAGATGGCTTCCGTCAATCAAAAAGTCGAATATGCTCCTCGCGGTACAGATAATTTTATGGAAATATCCGCACGCAGCGATGACAATGACTATAAATATTGGGGGTTCAATGACTTCTACCGCATACCGCTTGATGAGATCAATGCCGAAAGCGACGACAAATGGTATGACCTGAGAATAACCTTTACTGATGAGGCTGGAAACTATCAGCGTCAGCTTCTCAGCCCGGCCTTCCGTATCGAGAATGTCTCGACTTCGGTGGAGAGAGTAAATATTAATAGAACTATCTCCGTCAGAAACGGTGTCATCAGTATAGACGGAATGGAGAATCCAGCTGTGACTGTCTACGATATGTCTGGCAGAAAAGTCTTGGAGGTTATCGACAACAGAATCAATGTCAACGGGATGGCAGAAGGTGTGTATATCATCGAGGCCAACGACGGAAATGGCGTAAAGACCGCCAAGTTCGTTCTCTGATATGAAATGTGCTTATAGTCCCCCAAATCCATGCTTTCAGACCTGGATTGGGGGATTATAACGATGTTTTATCAAATTATTTTATTTCTCGTCGCTGAAGAGGGGATCCCAGGCAGGAAGGAGCTCGGGGGTCTGTTTCAAGACATCAAGGACACGCTTGGGTGCGTATTTCTTGTCGGCGACGAGACGGAACATGTACTCGTCAAACCATTTGTCGGTCATGATGAGATGACCGTCGTTGGCTCCGGAACCCCAGCTGTTCTCCACCATCCATTTTTTCGGTTTGCCGTTCTCGTCGAGATCCACGGCCATGAGCGTCATCGCATGGGAGGAGGCACTCGCATAGCTGCGTATGCGGTCGGCCTTGTCCATGCCGAACTCCACGCCCATCAGCGACTCGTAGT
Source organism: uncultured Muribaculaceae bacterium (assembly GCA_947626355.1). Classification (GTDB taxonomy): domain Bacteria; phylum Bacteroidota; class Bacteroidia; order Bacteroidales; family Muribaculaceae; genus Lepagella. The sequence continues at coordinate 6,079 of CANQRV010000098.1, read as the reverse complement.
CGTAGGCATCAGGGTCGAGATAACCCTTGTCGCGGTCAAGAAACTTGCCCACGTCGCATGAGAAATACATCATCGTGCTGTCCTTGATCGATTCCATCGCTATCTCCTTTATATCCTCGATGGGAACGTTGACATAACGCCAGTTGTCGCCATCATATACATGGCGGTCGAGATCAATCTCATACAGCTTGTAGTAGGGACGCGAGGGGTCGTTCATCAGCATCACATAATCATTCTTCAGGTCATTGCCGGCATATTCCTTATAGAACTCAAGAGGAGTATACGTCTTTGTCGATACCGGTTTCCCCTTCTTGTCATAGCGTGTCCATGTGAAGCTTTCCACTGGCTCTCCCATAGTCATGGCAAGCATCCTGTAGACTTCCTTAAGCATATCCTCCTTGCGCGACTGAATCTCTTCGTCGGTTTTTCCCTCTGCCTTCATTTTACGCAGCTCAAGACCATCCTCGCGGAGCTTGAGAGCTATAAGGGAACTGATTCGTGAGGTGTTGTCGGTGGAAAAGGTCTCCCCCATCACAGAGGCCGGCACCACTCCATATTTCAGGATATTGTCAGCAAGACCCGTGAATTGGCCTCCGTCGCTCAGCGGGTTGCGGAAGAGCCAGTCCACACGCTTGTCATCCATCGGCTTGTCGGCCGAGTCGATGATGCTCTGGAGGAACAGATTGGATTTCTCCAGCTGGTCGTAGAAGAAATTATGCGCCTGAGATAGCTTCAGCTCGGGCAGGTCGTGGGCCGCCATCATCTGTGAGCGCAACACGTTCAGCCCCGTGAAGAGCCAGCAGCGTCCGGAACGCTTCTGGTCGGTTATCCCCTTGCTCTCCACCTTATGGGAGAAATAAGTGTCGGCTCCGTTGCGCGAGGCGCGGGTATGGGCCAGCTCGTCGAGCGATGCCCCCGCAGCCGCGTTGGCCAAAGCCCTCTCGGCAGCCGTGGGTCTGTATGATTCCCTCAGCCCCCTGAGCATACAGCAGGATATGCCGCCGGTGTTCTCCGCTCCGGCAGCTAATGCGCCGGACGCCAGGATTGCAATTACAGCAAGTTTCGTTTTCATGATATAATGTCGTTTCTATTATTCCAATAATCGGGAAGACGCCCTATATGGACGCGCATGCCCCTTTCAATCCACAAAATTAAGAAAAAAGAATTGTTCCGACACAAAAAGTCAGTGCCAAAAGACTTCGGCACTGACTCTTTGTCACTTATTGATTGTCTCTATATCATCTTACGCTGATTTTAAGCGAACCGCCATCCATTCTCAGCACATAAACGCCGGCTGAGGGAAGTGTTACGGCATTGCCGCCGGTCACGCCCCTGTAGACAGGCATTCCGGAAAGATTATAGATCTCCACAAAAGCGTCGGCATCAAGGACAGTGACATCCAGACCGTCTATCGACACCATCTTACCAGCCTCCACAGACTCGATGCCGTCAGCCTTGTTGATGTTCATGAACTCCTTCCACTCTGTGGCAGATTTATAGGCTTCGAGAGCCGACTCGGGAACAGTGACATGTACGTCCGAGTATGCGCTCTGCTCGAAGCAAGGGCCGTCAAGCATGGGAGGAACTGTATTCTCGCTGTTGATATATTCGAGATTCGGGCAGTTGAAGAATGCCTGATAGCCTACATACTGCATATCAGGACCGAAATCAACTGTCGTCATGGCGTCGCAGCCACGGAAAGCCATGCCTCCGATTGTGGTCAGTGTGGAGGGAAGCTTCACATTCACCTTCGGACAGAGTGTGAAAGCGTATTCGGCGATTGTCGTCACGCCCTCCGGAATCTCAACCTCAGTCAGGTTGTCACACTGGGTGAACATTCCGGCTCTGATGTTGGGCACATGGCCGCCGTTACCATTGGAAAGCTTCACCCTCTCCAGACTCGTACACTTAACAAACATCATCTCGCCGTAATACGTCACATTGTCGGGAATAGTAATCTCCTTGAGACTCGTACACCATACAAAAGCGTAATCACCGATGCTCGTCACGGTCTCGGGAATCTCTATCTCCTTCAGGCTCTCGCATTTCTGGAACGCGCCGTAGCTGAGCTCCTCAAGAGCCGGCGGAAGCTTCACCCATTCCAGGCTCTCGCAAAGCTGACATACCTGATAGGGAAGTGCCTTCATGGATGTGGGGAAAGTAAGGTTCTTTAGCGACAGACATTTGAAGAACGTGCTTTCGTCCATCAACTCTATCGATTCGGGAAGATTGATTGTCTCAAGCTCGTAGCAGTTCTCGAAAGCCGACATACCGATAGTCTTCAGACCCTCAGGAAGCTTGACATTCTTTATCTTGCAGCAATTGCAGAACGCCAGAGGCTGGATTTCCAGAACACCGTCCGGGACGACAATATCTCCGCTTATGCCGATGGGACAAAGCACGATGGAGCTCATGTCGGAGTTGTATACAATATTATCGACACTCTTGTAATTGGGACAATCCTCACTGATCTCGACAGTTACAAGATTGTAGCACTCCATGAAAGCGGCCGGATCAAGCGATTCAAGAGAAGCCGGAAGGCTAATCGCGGTCAGAGACTCGCAGTTCTGGAAAGCCTGGCGCATGATAATCTTGACTGTATTGGGAATCCATATAGACGGAAGAGAAGTGCAGTTTGCGAAGATGCCGAACGGGATTGTTTCAAGTTTTGTCGGCAGATATACTGTCGCGAGGGATGAGCAGTGATCGAACACGTAATTGTCAAGATTCAGGCAAGACTCCGGAATAGTGACTCTTTCAAGGCTTGTACAGTGATCGAATGCGGCATAGCCGATGCTTTCCAGGCCGGAGGGAAGATTTATCGCGGTCATTCTGGAGCAGTTCTCAAAAGCGTTTTTGTCAATTTTCTTGCAGTCTTTCACCACTATAACCTCACCAGAGCGTGCCGAGGCGCATTTAATCAGCTGGGAAGAATCGGCTGTATACAGGATGTTGTCGATAGCCTTATATGAGGCATTACCCTCGGCTACCGTGATGCTCTCCAAAGCAGTACAGCCGTTGAAGCAACCAGACGGAATCAGTGTTACCGAAGCCGGTATATGCAGTGCTTTCAGTGATGAGCAACCGACGAAGGCGGAATAGCCGATGGTCTCGAGACCCTCCTTCAAATCAATGCTCTCCAATGAGGAGCAACCCTCAAATGCCGAAAAACCTATGGTTTTGACGACACCCTTGAAATTGACTTCCCTCAGGCTGGCACAACCTTCGAACAGAGAGCTGCCGAGGACATCCACTTTCTCCGGAATATCCACCGACTCGAGCAGAAGACATTCCCCAAACGCGCTACCGCCTATAGTTGCCACATTGTCTCCGAGGGTCAGTTTCTCCAGACCCTTGCATTTGTTGAATGCGAATGCGTCGATATCCGTCACCGTAGATGGTACCGATACCGCCGTGAGCAGAGAGTCGGTCTCGAAAGCCATCTCTCCGATCTTTACTACGGCATACTCACTGCTGCCGTTCTTTACGGAAGCCGGGATATCCAGACTCCCTTCCACAGACTTTCCGTCTGTGAGCTGACAGGTTTTCTCCGCGTCGGAGAGCACCGAATACTTGATGCCGCCGACCGTGAAGTCCTGGGCATATGCCGACACCGAAAGAACGGCAGCCGACATAAGAAGTGTAAATTTGTGTCTCATTGTCTTTAAATTTAAAATTTGAAAACATTGCAAATTTACATGTATTCTGAGCCTCAGACCTAATTTTCGCCTTTTGGATAAAGCAATTTTGCTTTTTTAAAAAGCTGATAGCCTTGATTTTGTCTTTTTCCGAAGATTTGTCCCCCTCCAGGGTCATTCCTGAAGCTCCGACGCGCTCCGTCGGTAAGCCGTAGGCGACATGCCCACACTCTCCTTGAAGACCACATTGAAGGTGGAGACATTGGCGAATCCCGATTCGTCGGCTATCTCCTTTACCGACATGCCGCTCTTCGTCTGGTCAGACAGAATGAGACGGGCGTGCTTGATTCGGTAGCGGTTGATCCATTGCGGAAGAGTGAGACCTGTATTGGATTTGACGATTTTCGTTATGTAGGTCCGGTTGGTTCCAAGACGCTCTGCCAGGCTGTCACGGTTCAGACCCTTGTCAAGATATATCTGCTCTGTCTCCATCAGGCTGCTCATGGAATCGAAAATTGCCTGATCGGTGGATTCTGACGGCTCCCCAGCATTTTTGCCCCTCGTCTCGGAAAGCTTCTCCTCCAGATTGTCCTGTTCCATATATTGGCTGACGATGCGGCGGTTGAAGGCAAGCTCCTTCCTGTAGTTGCGATAGACAAGCACCAGAACCCCCGCCATAGCCACAAGAGCTGCTATGAGGATTCCTATACGCTGACGATGGAGCGAGATCTCCACATCCCTCAAGGCAAGCTGTTTCTCCTTTCTTATCAGATCAAACGCACGGCTTATCTCACGGTGGATCGTCTCGTCCTGCACTTTGACAGTGTTTCTTATCACCCTGTTCTCGTTGCCGACAGCTTCAAGCGCAGCCGGACAGTCTCCGAGACTCCTGTAATTGTCCCCCATCAGGGCATAGATTTCCGAAAGAAGGCTGCGGTTGCCAAGCTCATCCGACAGGCGGAGGGACTTGGTGCAAAACCGGTTGGAGGCCTGGAAATCACCAATGGCGCTGTATATGCGCGCCTTCTCGAAATAGGCCTGGGCAAGAAGCGAACTCGACGGATTCCTCTTCTCCAGGGATGTTATCGCCCGGTCAAGGCTGGCAAGAGCCTCTTTTTCCCTTCCCATACAGCCCAAGACGCTCCCGAGGATTATCCTGGCAAGATCCGGCTGGCCCAAGGAATGTTTGTCCGAGATTGCCACTGCCTCGGAAGCGAACCTGTATGCCTCGCTGAGATTTCCCGACAGCTGATAAGCAGATGCCAGGTTGCAGGCGGGATAGTAGAGATTCTCCTGCCGTCCGGTCTCCTTCCCTATCCGGTAGCTTTCCTTGCAATATCTCAGCCCGGCGGTGTCGTTATGTGAGATAAATAGGAGGGATATGTTGCTGTAGATTCCGCCCAGCACCGGATTATGGGCGATGCGTCCGGCATAGTCGAGGGCATTGAGGTAATATCCGAGAGCCAGGGCGTTGTTTCGACTGTATTCATTGGCTATTATGCCGAGCACGTTGAGCGCGGAAGCCCTCAATGTGTCGTTGCCGGCAATCGCCGCCAACGAATCTGACGCCGCTGCATGACGCCTCGCGCTCTCCACCGAACCCGTCTTGAGCTCGGAAGCGGCAAGATAGAAACTGGCATAGGCCTCAAGTCTGACGTTCTTCTCTGCCACCGCCTCGTCATACAGTCTCTGAGAGGCCTTGCGCAGACCCACATAGTCGAGCCCCTGAAGCATATGCTGACATTCCAGCCTAAGGGCCTCTCCCCCGGTGGCATATGCTCCCGACGGCAAAACGACCGACATAAACATGACAACCATCATCACTGTCAGTCTCCGAACTCTTGATAATTTCATTCCTGGCATATATACCTAACGCAACCAGACAGAAATCATTATACTTCAGCCGACAATAAAGAAGACCGGACGCATTTTTGCTTATTCGATGGAATATGATTAATTTTGCATCATATTTCAACGACATGATCACAGCATCCCAAAAGAAAAGAGAAAACATAGCGGAATATCTGCTGTATATGTGGCAGATTGAAGACCTTATCCGCGCCAACGGTCTCGACATAGACAAGATTCAGGAAAACATCATCGACAGATACGCCTCGCTTTCCGATGCACTATCCTTATAGTGCTGATTGCGTGCTACTTGAACTTTTATAATACAAAGGTCCGGTGCATTTCTGATTTTTGAGGATTTCGGGCCTCCCGGCCGGCTTCATCTTCAGGAAATGACCTCTTTCTCGTATATCTTGTACAAATGCAAAGATAGTGATTTTCCGCGAGATAGACAATTAAAATACGAGAAAACGATCTCGAGTAACTGCAAATTTTTCAGCTGAGGATTTTGTACCTTGTGTCTAGTCCTGAAAAATCTTGACTAAAAAGTTAAAGATTTTAACGGACAATGAGTGAAGAAATCAAAAAAATCT
>CANQRV010000097.1 GCA_947626355.1 uncultured Muribaculaceae bacterium | reverse complement strand
AGTCTCTCCGGACTTTGAACATATATTAACATTTAACAATACAAATCCCAGTCAACATTTTTCAGGACGGGTCATGGAGCGTCTTCTTCCTGCTCCTCCATAACGTGCTGTTTCATTTCGGCATTCTCAACGAGACCTACGGCAACTGGACGGGCGGCGTGACGCATCCCTATTCCTGGCATTCGGCCGGTGCGCGTCTGCTCCAGATGGTGACGGGTATGTCGGGCTACGACGAGTTCCTGGCCGGCGCGTTCTGGTTCTTCCGTGGACTGCTGGTGGCCTCGGTGCTGTTTGTGGTGCTCTACCGTCTTCTCGGCGGCAGCGGTCGCCTCAGCCATGTGCAGACGGCGGTGCTGATATGCGTCGGGGCACTGGCGTTCACTGCCTTCCGTATCGCCGGCGACTATACCGTCACGGTGATTCCCAACGGCGGCATGCGCGAGATATGGGGACTCTTCTTCTTCGGCGTCGGCGTCATATACCGTCATTTCGAGCCGCGCATCAGGGAAAACTTCTGGCTCTTCCTGCTTTACTTCGCGCTGATATGCGGCGCCGGCTGGATGCATTTCTGCGGAATGAACCACCGCGGCACGCTGCGCGACCTCTGGACGCTGCCGTTGACCGGCACGGTGGGCTTTCTGATGGTGCGCTATGCGGCGAGGATGCTCGACCGCCGCCACAACCGCCTGCGCGATATCCTGGTCTTCATCGGCGACAATACGCTATACGTGCTCGTGTTTCACATCCTCGCCTACAAGGCCGTGAGTGCGCTTAAGATATGGCACTACGGTCTTGACTGGGGGCAGATGGGATGCCACATGGTGATCCACGATTTCCGCGACGACGGCTACTGGATTCTCTATTCCATCGCCGGTGTGGCGCTCCCGCTCCTCGGCCTCCTCGCGGTGCGCTCCCTGCGGAGCGTTGCCGCAAGAGTCAAGGGTCAAGAGTCAAGAGTGGAGGCGGTGGCTCAAGAGTGAAGGTGGCGTAGGAATGAAACAACCGGCTTGCTGCAGCAAGCCGGTTGTTTTAATGATGGGGTCGTCAGGGGACGGAGACGACGGTCGGATGGCCGTCTTTGATGCGGATGTAGATTCCCTTCACCAGCAGGTCGCCTTTCACACGAACGCCCGTGAGCGTGTAGTATATCGCCTCTTCCTCCTCGGCTTCCGTCACGCTGATCGACTCCGAAGCCAGGAAGCGGATCTCCGTTGTGGCGCTGTCGGATTCCCACACATCATCGCCTGCAAACCGCGCCTCGAGGGTGAACTCCAGGTCGCCCCCGCTCATGTTGCGTATGAGCTTCACACCCGGTTCATCGGCAGGGGTAATCCTCACGAGCTCCGTCAGTCCGGCGGGTACGCTGTATTCCACATCCTCATCGAAACCATCGGCTGTCAGGAGGCGTACGGCGATGACGGCGTCGGGCACGGCGCGATATTCGATTTCTTCAAACATCAGTTCCGGATCTTTCAGATCCACGGGCGGCGGTGCGGGCAGCGTCACCGTCAGTGTGGTCTGCGCCTTAGCTGCTGTCCATCCGTCCCGCTCCGGCATGCTGACGGTGATCACCGCCGTGCCTGCGCCTGTCGGCGTTACGACGCCCTGCGCATCCACCGTAGCCACGCCATCGTCGCTGCTGCTGAACGTGTAGGGCGGGGGAGTGGAGCCTTCCGGTGCGTCTGTGACGTCTACGGTCACTTCCAATGCAATCGGCGCGTCGTCGGTGGTCATCTGTATCTCGTCGGGATTGACGGAGAGCGTCGCCGTCTTGTAGCGGAAGCTGTAGTAGCCGCCTACGGTCTCGCTGTCATCCTTACCTGAGGCCGTTGATTTCAACCATACGCCCACGGTGCACGGCTTATGGTCGGCGTTGGAGATGAATATCCCCTCCTCGCCGAGCGTCTGCCATTCGCCGTCGTTGAGTCGGTAGAGCGTCTCACATCCCTCGGCCGTGCTCGCCGTCAGGCAATCGGGCGCATAGATGCGTGTCGCCTCCTCCGGCGTCGCGGCGCCCTGATGCGACAGCGCGGGCTCCGGTGTCTTCTCCTTGGTGGAGACGAGCCGCCAGCTTGCGGCAGTGCCAATCCATTCCTCGTCAGTCGCTATCGTGGCTGTCAGCACCGCTTCGCCGGGACCTGTGACCGTCACTTCGCCATCTTCCGTAATTGTGGCCACTTCTTCCGAGCTTGTGGTGTAGACGATATGCGGGGTTGCGTCCTCCGGCGCATCGATGGCTTCTATGATCACCTTGTTGTCGCTGATGCGGTTGCCAGGATGTGCGCTAACCTCGCTCTCGGCGAAGGAGAGGGTCGCGGAGCGGTACTTGAAGGTATACCAGCCACCTGTCACTGCGCTTTCACGGTGGCCGTCGGCCACTGCACGCATTGCGATCTCGACGGTCTGTGGCGAGCGGTCGTCGGCTGCGATGAATATTCCTTCGGATGTCATCTCCTGCCATTCGCCGGCGGGAAGCACACGCCATTCCACTGTGCCTTCCGGCGCTGTGGCCGTGAGGGCATCCGGAGCGTATATCTGTGTCGCGGTCTGCGATGTGGTGCCCCCTATAGGTGTCGCCATTGGCATGCCGCATGGCGGCAGCGTGGAGGTGATGGTGTATTCCGCCGAGGCTTCGAGCCACCCGTCGGCAGCGGTGATGCGTGCCGTGATGGAGGCTGTGCCCTCGCCGGTGAGGGTGGCTTTGCCAAGGTCGTCGACGGTGACTACGGCGGTGTCGCTGCTGCTGTAGGTGACGCGGGGCGATGTGCCCTGCGGAGCGTCGATGTCGGAGACCACGGCTCTGTTGTCGGCGATGACGTCTCCCGGTTTGCCGGAGACCTCGGCCTGTGCGAATGATAGGCGGGCAGTGCGGTAGCGGAAGGAATACCAGCCCCCGACTGTAGCACTCTCCAGCTTACCTTCAGCCCGGGTCTTGAAGAGTAGGGCCAGTGTCGCGGGGGCGTGCCCCTCGCCTGTGATGAAGAGGCCGTCGACTGGCATCTCCTGCCAGCTCTCACCGCCGTCGGCGGAGTAGAACGCCTTTCCTTCGGGTACGGTGACAGTCAGTAGCTGCGGAGCGTATACTGGTGTGGCTGTCGCGGCGTCGCTACCGCCTGCCAGGCCTATAACCGGTGCAGTGGCTGGTGTCGGCTCATCAGGTGTCGGCTCATCAGGTGTCGGCTCATCGGGCTTCGGGTCGTCCGGGTTGGGGTCGTCCGGTGTCGGGTCATCTGGCGTCGGATCGTCGGGATTCGGGTTATCTGGCGTCGGATCGTCGGGATTCGGGTCATCTGGCGTCGGATCGTCGGGGTCGGGGTTATCGGGATTCGGGTCATCTGGCGTCGGATCGTCGGGATTCGGGTTATCTGGATTCGGATCGTCAGGGTCCGGGTTATCTGGATTCGGATCGTCCGGGTTGGGGTCATCGGGATTCGGATTGTCGGGGTTGGGGTCATCTGGCGTCGGTTCTTCCTTGGGTGTTACCGTCACTTTGCAGGTCGCTTCGCTCTCCAACCAGCCGTTTTCCTCCTTGATATATGCCCTTATTACAGCTTCGCCGGCGTTGACTGCCGTCACTTTGCCGTCGGCATCTACAGTGGCCACGGAAGTGTCGCTCGATGAATAGACGATCTGCGGCGCCTCGCCTTGCTGTGCGTCGATGTCGTATGCCTCGGCTTTGTTGTCGGCGACAATATCTCCGGCTTGAAGTGCAAGCTCCGTCTTTGCCAGGCGCAGGGAGGCTGACTTGTATTTGAAAACATACCAGCCGTCCTCCACCTCGCTGTCCTCCTTACCGTCGGCTACTGCCTTCACCATGACCCTGACGGTGTTGGGCGACTTATCGGCGTTGACCATCTGCAGGCCATTGGCCGGCATACCACTCCAGCTCTCGCCACCGTCAACGGAATATATCAGTACTCCGCTCTCGGCAGCGGCTGTCAGCCTCGCCGATACATAGATGGGTGTGGCGGTCTCGGCCGACGAGCCACCGGGAGTCGACAATACCGGCGTGTTTAAGGTCTCAAACCTCACAGTGACGGTATAATCAGCCGAGGTGGGCATCCAGCCGTTCTCCTTGCTGATGGTGGCGGTGATGACGGCCGTTCCCTTGTTGCGCATCGTTACGATCCCCTCCGTATCCACCATGGCAACCGATTCATCGCTCGAGGAGTAGAGGAGTGTCGGCTGCCCTTCGGCGGGAGAGTCGATGTCGGTGACAGTCGCCACGTTGTCGGTGATCTTCAGTCCGGCGATACCCTCGACCGCGCTATGGGGGAACGACAGCTTGGCCGACCTGCGCCGGAAAGTGTAATAAGCCTCGTAGACCTCGCTGTCGTCGACTCCCTCTCCGGTGGATTTCAGCATCACCTTCACCGTTATCGATGCGTTGCTGTCATCCTCCACGAAAATACCACCCTCCGGCACGCGCTGCCAGTTGGCACCTCCGTCGATGGAATACATCACCACCCCGACCTGACAAGTCACCGTTAAACCTGTGGGCGCGTAGATCACCGGTGCATTGTCGGCTGAGTCGCCTCCCGGTATCGTCACCGTCGGCGTGTCGGCTCGCGGTGTCTGGGAGATCAAGGTATAGCTTGCCTCGGCGGATTCCCATCCCTCGCCCTGTTTGATCTTGGCGGTGATGGTGATCTCTCCTTCGCCTATGACCGTCACGATGCCCTGACCGTCTACCGTCGCGACGGACTCATCGCTGCTTGAGTATATAATGGGTGGAGCATCGGCTGTGTCGCTGTCCGTGACGGTCGCTCCGGCTTTCTGCTCGGTTATTGTGTCGCAGGGCTTCGCCTTATACTGCGTGTTACGGAAAGAGAGCGTCGCCTTCTTGTAGCGGAGCTCGAACCATCCAGATGCCACGTCGCTCTCGCGTGAACCGTCTGCTGTCACTGCCTTGACCTCCACATACTGGTTTTGCTCGGCAGTTAGCGGTATGATGCCGTTGTCGGGAAGGTTGAACCATTCAGCTTCTTGTGCGAAGCGGTATTTTACGGTGGTGCCTTCTGTGCTTGTAGCCTTTAGCTGCTTGTTGAGGTAGATGACGGTCGGCTTTTGCTCCGTACCGGCTACAATCTGTTCCCCGCTATCTGTCTTCGAGAATGAGGGTTTTGCCACTGCCTCGGCGAGAGTGATCTTGAAATTGCCACCGGTAAAGTTGAGATAGGGGGCATACTTCTGAATCGGCTGCACAGTGATGTTGACCTCTCCCGGCTGCGGATTGCTCAATATGATATTATCGCCCTCATGCGTGACATTCAATCCCTGCATGTCGGCGGTCGCTTCGATATAATTCCAGATATCAATGCCGTCAGTGCTAAGGCTTCCGGCGGAAAGCGTTTTTGTGAAAGCGAGCATGATGGTCCGGTTGTTGTCGGAGCCTTGTGCGTCGGTTCGCAGATCGAGCGTCTTGCCGTTCCATTTCGAGAAGTCGAGAGCCACATTCAGCAGCTCCATCTTCACATTGAATTGAAGCGTAGTAGCATTGCGGGTGTTCGTCTCAGGAGTCGTGATGGTGAAATTGCCCTCGCCTGCTTTGAGAGCCTTGAGATAGAAGGTATTCGTCCTTTGGTCCGTATTCCCATCCTCAACGCGCCCGTATATTTCAAGTAATGTCTTGTCGAATTCCTTTGTAAGCTCATCGAAGTTGAAGCCTGGGCTAACGGTCAGAGTATATGATTTCAGATCGGTTGGGTCAGTTTGAAGTACTGCTATTTCGGATACGGTCTCTCCGTTGTTTATCTGCTTACCATTGTATGTGAGACTGAGGGCTGCATCGGCCTTAGTCACGGTAATGGTATATGTCGCGGTTGCATCCTCATATTTTGGGTCATTGCTGAGCTTTGCGGTGACAGTGTATGTTCCGGCCTTAAGTACTTGCTCGATATTTCCATTTGTTTGGTTGATCTGGAAATTTGTTGGATCACTGGAGCTATATGTAATAGTTCCGCGTGCGTCATTCGGCTTCGTGAGTTGGGAAGGTGTAATCGTTTCTCCGAATTTGACCGTCACTGTCTTGGAATTGAAACAGAAATCAGCCTCTGATAGAGTTGCCTTATTGACCGTCACCGTATAGCTTGCCGAAGCCGCTTTCCAGCCATTCTCCTCCTCAATAGCCGCAGTAATGGTCGCTTCGCCTGCCTTAAGAAGAGTCACCTTGCCGTTGGCATCAACAGTTGCCACTGAGGAATCTGAGGTCGTATATGCCACAACCGGAGTATCGCCAGCTGGTGCATCAACCTTAGATAACGTTGGCTTAATGTTCTCGATGCTTCCTCCTGCGTTCCCGTTGACATTAGTCTCGTCAAAGCTAAGTGTCGCGGTTTTATTCTTGAAAGTATACCATCCAGAGACTTTATTGCTCTGTTCCCCATTTTCCCAGATGAAGCATATTATCTCAGATGTAAATGATGTTTTACCATCTTGTGAAAGGAATATGCCGTCGTTAGGCACCTCGTATGTGTTATTGTCTTTATTTGGAGCATTGTAATAAATCGTTCCCTCAATAGCGGTTACTTTTATCTTCTCAGGGGCATAGATTACCGTCGCGTTACTCTCCGAATCTCCACCAGCCGGCTCTACTGTAGGTGTCGGCACAGCCGGAGCCGTGACAGTAACCTCGAATGTGGCTTCGTCGCCAATCCATTTATCATCGGCTGCTACTATGGCTTTTATAGTAGCCTTACCTGGTTTCAACGCAGTAATTATTCCATCGGTGTCGACAGTCGCTACTGTTTCATCGCTTGAGCTATAGGTTATGAGTCGCGATTCATTATTGGGTGCATCAAAAGTCGCGGTTAACTCGACAGAGCCTTTCTTGCCTTGTTCCAATGGCAATGTCTGCTCAGCGAATGTGAGCGTGGCCGAGCGATATTTGAATGTGTACCAGCCCTCGATGACATCACTTTCATTCTTACCTTCTTCCACCGCCTTGAATTGAAGATGAACAGTGTTAGGTTGTTTGTTAGCGGTGTCGTAGAGACTGATTCCGTCTGCATGGACATCTGTCCATGTGTTACCATCATCGGTCGAATAACTTACTCTTCCCGGTGCGGTTGGGAATGTGATTGCCGCAGGAGCATAGAGTGAAGTCTGATTATTCTGTGTCCCTGCTGCTGGAGTCGGTATAGGCGAAGCCGTCTTCTCTTCTCCCTGCAAAGGATTATTGGGATCCACTTTTCGATACAACCTTATTCCAATATCGTTGTACGAATTTGAAGCCTGACCCTCTTTAATTATACCTCCTTGGGATGACAGAAATACCCATCTATTGCCAGGTTTATAAACACTCTCAATCTTTGTTCTCAGTGTGATATTATCGAACGAAATATCCCATAAAACCTGTCGTTTTAAAGTTTCTTCGGCATTGTCAGATATATAATAGAGTTTACATCAATTAAAAGTATATGCTAAGCCCGAGCGGACATACGCCAGTTGTGAAGTCCTGCGGCAA
>CANQRV010000096.1 GCA_947626355.1 uncultured Muribaculaceae bacterium | reverse complement strand
TTTTTTAAGCACGTGTTTTTATTAAATTTTCAGGTGTTTTGAATGACGTTATTTGGAACATCAAACTGAACACCCTAGTAAATAACTGACTAATGAATACTGACCGACTTATAATGCTTTGCGGCGTCAGCGGCTCCGGCAAGACACGCTACGCCCGCCGTCTCGAAGCCGATGGCTACGTCCGCGTCTCGCCCGACGCCATCGCATGGAGCCGCTACGGCTCCTCGCTCGCCACCTTTCCCTTCGCCGAGCAGAAGGCGATATTCGCCGACATCAACGCCGAGCTTCTCACCGTCGTCGAGGCCCTCCTTAATGAGGGCCGCAAGGTCGTCGTAGACTCCACCATGTGCAAGCTCGCCAAGCGCGACGCCATGCGGCGCGTCTGCCGAGGACTCGGCGTCGAGCCGCGCCTTGTCTATCTTCAGGCGCCGCTGGAAGTGCTCCGCCGGCGCCTCGCCGCACGTCGCGGCACCGGCCCCGACGACCAGCTCGTCACCGACGCCCAGCTCCTCTCCTTCCTCGCCGGCTTCGAGGCTCCGCTCCCCTCCGAGCATCCCATCGTGTATAAGAGTCAAGATTGAAGTAACTGATAACCCATTTATCGGCAACTCATAGCGGGCTGTCCTGTAGGGACATGCCTTCGGCATGTTTCCTCACCGGGCCTGACTCGGCAAACCCTGGGAGAGGCGGCGTCCCGCCGCCAGCCAGCGAGTCCATTGGTATCATCATGTAATCATAGCCGACGTAGCCTCGCTTCGCGAAGGCGGCGGGACGCCGCCACCCCCAATGGCTACGCACCCTGCGAGTCTATAGCTATCCTCTCCGCGGAGCGCAGCGGTAGCGGATTCGTTCTGTGGTGCGAAGGAGGCTTCGCACGGGTCGATGTAGCCCGGCAAGCCCTCACTCTTCACCCTTCGCTCGTAGGAGCGTCACATAGCTGATCAGCGCCTGGTTGTAGTGGCGGTCGGAGCGCGGATGGCGGTTGTCGTCGTAGACGCCCACGCGCAGCGTATCGGCCTGCTGTAGCAGCTCCGCCGGCAGCGCTTCCCCCACCGGCCCGTGGGTCACCACCGCGCACGGCATCAGCCGGCGCATCGCCTTTGCGTCACTGAAGTCGGCCGGCAGTATGCGGCGTCCCGCCGCCATCACTAATTCCATGCGTATCGTCTCCTTGTCGGTGCTGTAGAGCTCCACGCCCTCCAGCCGCACGTCACCGCGCACCTCTTTCAGCGAGTGAAACTCCGGATTCACGAAGAAATGCGTCACCTGGCTCATCAGCAGGCACTCCGCCACTATGAAAAGCGCCGCCACAGCGTCGACAAACCCCGTGACACGCATTTTCACCGCGCATACACCCATCCACGCGGCCACGCAGAGCATCAGGACGCATCCCGTCACGGCTACCCAGGCATCGGCCTTCCCCATCCCCAGCCACATATACAGCGCGCCCCCGGCCAGACCAGCCGTAGCGGCGGCGATCAGCCAGGCGTTCACCCGGAAGAGCACGCGCCCCCAGCGGCACTCCTTGCGGTGGCTCTCGATCCAGCAGAGCAGCAGCCCCGCGCTCATAGCGCAGGGAGCCATCGCCGGCAGCAGGTAGCGCATCTTCTTCTCCGGCATCAGCGAGAGGAGGATCACCGACGCCGCCATCCATACCACAGCGAACACCAGCGCCCTGTCGCGCCTCACCTTGCGGCTCAGCACCGGCGCCAGCAGCGCCGCCGTCGTGATCAGCGCCCACACGCCCGTCTCCGCCGAGTAGCGCCAGTAATACCACCACGCCCTCACGTTATGGTTGACCCATGCCCCCGTCTCCTTATGGAGCACCGCCGAGGCCATCTCCGGATGCGCCAGATAGATGTAGACATACCACCAGGCGCTCACCGCCACCATCGCCGCGATCATCGCCGTCAGACCCCGGCCGTTGCCCGGCGAGCGTCGCGGCCTCCCGTAAAACGGGCATGCGATCAGGAAAGGGAGCAGCAGCGCGAAGAAGGCCACTGGCCCCTTGCTGAGAAACGACAGGCCCATCATCACCCCGCAGGCCGTGAACTCCCAGATCCTCCGGCGCCTGCTGATGGCGTGGCGCGGATAGTAGAGCGAGAAGAGGAGCCATACGGCCCCCTGCATCCAGGCATGGCAGTAGATGTCCCAGGTGGCGGTGCGTCCCATCAGGACCACACTGTAGCAGGTGAGGAAGATGAGGCAGGAGACCACCGCCGCGTGGTCGCGGCGCGTCACCGTCCTCACCGTCAGGTAGAGGAAGAGCGTCCATAGCGCCCCCATCACCCCGGCTGCCGCGCGTTGCGCAGGCAGGCTGTCGGGGCGCAGCAGCTCGATGGCGCCCGCCACCCAGGTGGGGAGCGGCGGCTTCTCGAGGCGCAGCGTGCCGTTCATCGTCGGCGTCAGCCAGTTGCCGTAGCGCGTCATCTCCTGCGCCGTCACGAGGTTGCGCGACTCCATGAGGTCGCTCTGCAGCACACCGGCGTTCACGAAAAAGGCGATGACGCAGACGGCCACCAGCCAGAAATATCTTATGCGGCCCGCTTCGGGCTCGATACGTAAGTCAGTCATAAGTCGAGTCGGTATTGTAGTGACGCACGGCCCGTGCGTCCGGTTTTGCAAAGGTAAAAATAAAATCCCGCATTCCCTACGGATTCTCGTAGCTAAAGCGGGATTTTATCAGCAGCCATGACTCGGAGTTGCCGTGGATGCGGTTTGCATTGCATTCATTGAGGCCAGACTGTATGGAAGGGCCTTGCGGGGCTACGAGGGATTCAAGCCGGGGCGTGCGTAGCCATTGGGAGCGGCGGCGTCCCGCCGCCTTCGCGAAGCGAGGCTACGTTAGCAGGGTGAATTGAGGAACGTGATGCCGCGTATTGGATATGGATTCGGGTCCTGGCATTCAGGAATGCCATAGCTTCTCAGCAGGATTGCCGTTTCTGTACCATGAAATGAGCGTGATAGGGCTTGCAGAGAGGAAATATCCGAAGCTTGCCTGCCTCATTGGGATAAGTGGCGATACATACTTTAGGATAGTCTCTGAAGCTCCGGGCATAATATCCGCAGTAATCATCGATGAAATTGCGGTCTACATATTCATGTTCGATTATGACGGTGCGTACTTCAATCCTTTTAAGATATTCATCGAGATATTTGAATCTGTCGCTTTCATGAACGTCATACCCGTTGCCGTAATACTCGGAATTCTCGCAACGGGAAATGGAGTCGGAGATGCTTTTAAAAGGAGAGACGGAATACGCCATGATTATGTTGCAACCGAGTCTGATACCTATACATTGAAAGGAGTGGTGAGCTGCGCGTATGTCAGGCTGCCTGATTTGTCGATATGGCGGTCGAAGCAGTCATTTGAGGAATTGCTTTTGAAGATGCGCGTTCTATCTTTCTTATATTGGTCTGAATTATGATAGTCTTTCCAGTTGTATGTATGTTTAGACATATTGGGCATAGATGTTTTCAGATATTGGAATCTGGGTTTTGTCTCACACGAGCATGATTTCATCCGGATCAGCTGTGTTGTATTTCAATTTTACATTTCTTTTAAACAGACCGCCCTTTTGCAGACTGATGAATTTAGCGCCGGCAAAAGAGAGCTGGTTGTTTTGGGGAGCCACGCATTCGATGCTGTTGTCGGCAAACGATAGTTTGGCTGTCAGGGCGGCTCCTGTCTCCTGCAAGTCCTTGACTTGAAAATCGGCGTTTACCTTAACGGAGACACCGGCCGATTTAGACCTCATGGTGAAGAAGCTGTCAGACATCACCACATAGTAAGCGAGCCAATACTCGCTTTTCCATATTCCGATGTCATAAAGCTGACGCAGCAGTGGCTCGATTTCCATATCAGCGAGGCTCTCGCCTTTGACATCAACCTCAAGACATTCAGACACAGATTGGTTTAAATCCTTCTTGCGGATGATGCTGAGCACGTTCCGGAAATTTGACAACTTCTCGATATTGCCGACATGACACCATTGGGAGCCGGCCAGAAGCCATAATCGCCAAGAATGATATTCATTCCTGGAATTACGGGATAAATGCCGCTGTCAAACTTCCACAGTTTCATATAGATTGATTTTCAGGGAAATAGCAGGTTGTCTCGTTTGGTTATGCAGAAAGGGCGGTTATCTGGAGCCAATTGAGCGTCAAAATTAGGAAAAATTATTTTAAATTCCAAATTTCCAAATTTACGTCCCAGTACTCAGCCACTCATGAATACTCAGGAAGTGTGTACGCAGGAATGCAGGGATGGAGGGGGTGGAGCGCATGGATATAAAAAGCGAAACCGAGGCAGGGATGCGTACTTGCCAGTACATCCACCGCCTCGGCTCCACCGGTCTTCCAGTGGCGTAGCTGAGTCCACCGGAATCTACTCAGTCGCGGGAGAAGAGGTCGCGGGTGTAGAATGAGAGGGCCCAAGCCGGACTTGTCCATATGCCTGCAACCCGTTGGGGATTCACAAGACGGTTTGTCAGCGTTATCATGGAACGACGACCGGCGCCCGTTGAGGCGGATGGAGAAGGAGCTGATGGTTAGGTCGGGCGTCACATCTCAGCACTGAAGCGGGCCGATAGTCTCTGAGGACCAGCGCGGCCACAGGATCAGCCATGACGGGAGCCGGCGGCAACCGGTCGGAGTTTTCGGGTTAGCAAATTCCGAAAACACGCTGCAAAGGTAAAGAGGGAAAAGTAAGGGGGATTGTTATTTTACCATTTTGCATCAAAAATTTGTGTAAGTCGTTATAAATTCGTAACTTCGCGATATATACCCGCGAATATGTCAGAACAACACCCGAAATACATCAGCCCGTACACCGACTTCGGCTTCAAGTATCTCTTCGGCCGCGAGGAGTCGAAGCCGTTCCTCATCGACTTCCTCAACGTGCTGCTGCGCGACGAGCCGGAGTTCTCGCCCATCGAGGAGCTCGAGTACTTAGACAAGGAGAAGGTCGGTGAAAACAGGAAGGTCAAGGGAGTGATCTACGACATCTACTGCCGCACGTCCAACGGGAAGCGGTTTAACGTGGAGATGCAGAATCAGTCCCAGCCGTGGTTCTTCGACCGTATCATCTACTACGCGGCCAAGGGTGTTGTGGGGCAGGGCAAAGTCGGAGAATGGGACTACTCGTTCCTGCCGGTCTACTGTGTTTCGTTCATGAACTTCACCATGAAGGGGTATCTCGACCGGCCGAGGATAGACGCGGGTATATGTGATCTGAGTAGCGGAGAACAATTCTCCGACAAGGTGCGTTTTATATTCCTACAGCTACCGCCGCTCAAGGATAAGAAGGAGGAGGACTGTAAGAGCGAGTTCGACCAATGGATGTATAACCTTATAAACATGCCGAAGATGGAAAGGATGGCATTCACCAAGGAAAAGAGTCTTTTTAGAGAGCTTGGAGACATGGCGGCATACGCCGCGCTGAGCGAGGAGGACCGTATGGCCTACGATGCAGACCTGAAGGCCTATCGCGACATGATAGGGCAGCTGGTTTGTGCGAAAGAGGATGGCCGTGAGGAAGGCCGCGAGGAAGGTCGCAAGGAAGGCCGCAAGGAAGGACTTGCGGAAGGACTTGCGAAAGGACGTGCCGAAGGACGTACCGAAGGACGTGCCGAAGGCCAGGCAATAATAGTTCGTAGCATGGTGCAGGGTGGCCTTGACCTCAATCAGATTGCAAAGCTTATACACATGAGTATAGCTGACGTAGAGCGGATTCTCAATTCCAACTGATTAATACCAATAGTATAGCTATGGCGTATGAGGATATATTCGACTTCCCGCCATTGAAGGAAGCTGAAAGGATGTTATTCACCATGAGCTCCTATGATTCGTTGGCTGAGGCAGAGCAATGGGCCTACGATGCAGACCTGAAGGCCTATCGCGACATGATAGGGCAGCTGGTTTGTGCGAAAGAGGATGGCCGTGAGGAAGGCCGCGAGGAAGGTCGCAAGGAAGGCCGCAAGGAAGGACTTGCGGAAGGACGTGCCGAAGGGCAGGCGATAATAGTTCGTAGCATGGTGCAGGGTGGCCTTGACCTCAATCAGATTGCAAAGCTTATACACATGAGTATAGCTGACGTAGAGCGGATCCTCAACTCAAACTGATAAATGACAAGTTGAACGAAAAACGGAGCCGGGATAGGGATGCGGCCACATCCCTGTCCCGGTTCCGTATAGGTTGTTGACTCTTTGTGCGTCAACGCCTTGACTCTTCACTCTTGACTCTTTCACGCAGTGAACGGCGAGTCGAAGTCCTTTAATAACGGGTGGCGGGTATCTTTGTCGGAGAGGAGGGTCTGGGAGGGGTCGAGACGCCAGTCGATGGCGAGAGAGGGGTCTACGATCGAGATGCCGCCGTCGGCCTACGGATGGTAGAAGTTGTCACACTTATACTGTAACACAGCGATGTCTGATAGCACCGCGAAGCCGTGGGCGTCATCAAACACCCACGGCTCCGGGATGACAGGATAGTGAGAATTTTTCAAAGGAGCTTGCATTAATGAGATATATCCTTTAAATTTGCATAATCAAATCAAACGACCATGGCCCAGCTGATATTGAATATAGAAAATCCGGCAATCCTTCCCAGCCTGAGAAAGGTGTTGAGCGCACTCGAGGGAGTATCCATCGTCAAGCAGCCCAAGCAAGCCGGTAAAAAATCCGAACTTGACCTTGCAATAGAAGAGGCAGAAAACGGTGAAGTGACACATTGGAAAGATGTAGATTCCCTGATAGCACACATCAACAGTCTGGGCAAATGAACTACGATGTTGTCACGACCAAACGTTTTGACAAGGCGCTGAAGCGCTGTGTAAAACGTGGCCTTGAGATGTCGAAACTCACCACAGCAATCGGCATATTGGCACGAGAGGGATCCCTGCCAGCCATTTATCGGCCACATAAGCTATCCGGCAAATATAAGGGTAAATGGGAATGTCATATCGAGTCAGACTGGCTTTTGGTCTGGGATCAGAACGATACAGAGCTTACCTTACTGTTCATTGATACGGGCACTCATAGCGATCTGTTCTGAACTTATAAAAAGCGAAACCGAGGCGGGGATGCGTACTTGCCAGTACATCCACCGCCTCGGCTCCACCGTTCTTCCAGTGGCGTAGCTGAGTCCACCGGAATCCTATATCATCGTAAATTATGCTATGAGTTCTCTTTCTCTACGTTTTGTTGATATGAAGAGGGAACCGACTTCGGGGATGCCTATGTGCAGACTCAGCACCATATGAAATCGGCCCTCCGTTATTTTGATATTTTCATATTGAAGGTATGAATCGTATGAAGAATATGGTCGACAATAACTGGCAAATGCAAATTTTTAATCATGTCTTATCAATTGCATCAACGCTTGCTTTACGGATGAAGTGGACAGGATTGCCTGCCCATATTTCTCCAGCAGGTATATCTCTATTTACTATGCTCCCAGCGCCAATCACTGCATAATCCCCTATGTTAATTGCGTTTACTATTAGAGAATTCATTCCTATAAAGACATGCTTGCCTATTTTTACCTTACCTGCATAAAATTTTCTATCCTTAGTATTGAAATAATGGGATAGAATATTTACCCCTGTTGTTATAATACATCCTTCTCCTATTTCAATAAGATTAGGATAGATTCCATCGAAATGGACATTTGAACCTATAAAGCATGTGCCTTTGATATCTACCCCTCCATATTTATATAATTTTACACGAATACAATAGAGATTAAGTAAATTTAATGTTTATATTATGCGTGCGCGCGTATCCTATTACGTTTACAATAGAAAAGCAA
>CANQRV010000095.1 GCA_947626355.1 uncultured Muribaculaceae bacterium | reverse complement strand
ATTTTTTTGATTTCTTCACTCATTGTCCGTTAAAATCTTTAACTTTTTAGTCAAGATTTTTCAGGACTAGACATAATGATAAACTACGAAGATTTACCTGAAAAGATCTGCCTTGTCGATTACGGCGGAAATTATAAGGCATATATTGATGCTGTTTATGAAGTCTTTGAACGAGATTTTATTAGACACAAATCCACATTTGGTTCTCACAAGTTATCTTTGAAATTTAAGCCTGAGTTTCAGGATAGGGCTTATACATTTTATCACATGACTCATAAGGGTGAGATCGAGTCAGAGCGTGAACCGGATCTGCGAAGATGCGAATGTATGCCTTGGGCAAGACCAACAATAGAAAATATTGAGAATTGGAATCTGAAATTTTGGAGACAGTCACGACAAAGATCAAAGAATCGAATCTGTATCTCGCTCGAAACAGAAGAAGATACTTACTTTGTAATTCTAGAAGTTCGCGCTACATATGTTCTATTATGGACGGCTTTCCTATCTGAATATCCTCATCAATCTAGAAAAAAGCTAAAAGAATATGAAGAGTGGAAAAAGGGAGAAGGTATTAATATCAGTACACCCGATCAATTAGTGCATTCAATACAGGAGGCCATAAAAAAACAAGAGGCTAACTTGTGACAGCCGCCTCCGTAACTCCTTCAACTACGTGGTTGATGAGCTAATGCGTCGCAAAATTACGACTTTTCTATGGATTAAACAAATTTTCAAAACGAAAAGTTTTTGGAATCTTAATTGAATTTTGAAATCTGATATCGTAAACTATGAAAACAATGAAGTTGCGATGTAATCTGAGGCAGTGGGAATTTCTGGTGTCTTCATTTCATTCCGGATCAGCGATCTCTGCGCGATTGCTCAGATTGAGGGTGTCGCGGATGGTGTTCATGTCGCGGAGGATGGAAGAGTCGAGGACGCGGGCGTAGCGTTCGGTCATCTTGACACTGGCGTGGCCGAGCATCTTCGATACGTTTTTTAGGCTGACGCCTTGCGAGAGACAGATGGTGGCGTAGGTGTGGCGGGCGGTGTGCATCGTCAGATGCTTGTTGATCTTGCAGATGGTGGCTATCTCTTTCAGGTAGCGGTTCATCACTTGATTGCAGGGAATTGGGAGCAGCACGCCCTTCTTTGCGGCTTTCTTGTCGCCCTGATATTTCTCGATGATGGCGAGGGGAATGTCGAGCAGGGGAATATTGCTCATCTGCTTTGTCTTCTGGCGAGGCTTGCGTATCCATTTGTTGCCGTCGTTGTCGGTCACGATATGGTCGTCGGTCAATTGTGACACGTCGGTGAAGGCAAGTCCGGTAAAAGCCGACATAAGGAACATATCACGGATTACTTCGAGCCGCTTGCTGCCGGGGTTGCAGTTATAGATGCGGTCAACTTCCTCCAATGTGAGAAATTCCGGGTCAGTCGGATCCTCGCGGAATTTTATTCCGGCGAACGGGTCTTTCTGAATCCAGTCATTGGCAAGGCATCGGTTGGTTATCTTTTTCAATGCCTTCATATAGCGGATGAGGGTATTCTGGCATAGGTCTTTCTCAGTCTTGAGATAAACCTCGTATGCGCGTATGACCTCGCCGGTGAAATCCGACAACGGAAGGTCATCAACACCGTATTTCTGCTTGATGAGTTCACCGAGGTAACGCTTCATAGTTTCATACCTTCTCCACGTTATCTCCACAAAGTCCTTGCCGATGAGTTTCTTCGCCTCATCGTTGTGCTCCTGTATCACTTGCAGGATTGTCCGCTCCTGCTTGCGCACCTGTCCGACGCCATAAAATCGTTGTTGAACTATCAGCGGATTTATTTCCGCTCCCTCTTGCTGGTGTTCTGTGACAATCTGATGGATACGGATTCGTGCCTCCTCAATGAATCGGTTAAGGTCAACAGCGGATGCGCTCGTACCTTTGGCACGTTCCTTTGACTGGTCCCATAGGCTAGGCAGAATACTCTTACGAATATTGTTCTCCACACGTTGACCATCAACGGTAATTCGCATGGCGACCGATGCCTCGCCATTCTTCAGCAGCTTGGTCTTCTTCAGGAAGAAAGACACACGGAAATTGGTTTTACTTCTCATAGCCAAAATCTTCTGTTTTGAGGTTAATGACTTGGTGGCGCAAATCTGATATGTGTTTTATTGGATAAACAGTTGAAACATAACATCTAAACGCCATTCTGGTGGAGATAGTTCATCGGTGTTGTTTGCTCCACCGATTGCTCCACCAGCGTTTCAATCTGTCTCCCTCATAAACGAATCAGAAAACTCCAGCCTTATCAATGTTCTTGTTGATTATCTCTTCACAGAGAGGTCTATTTGAGAAGTAGGCAATACACACAATGTCAGCGTATTGAATATTATCAATCACCCACTGTCTCCATCCGCTCCATCCAGTTCGCGATTGCTCACCCGATGGATTGGTGGAGATTGAATATTCTGCACAACCCTATAAACACACAAAACACCGAATATCTCTGATATTCAGTGTTTTGCATCGCCTTTCGGCTTTAGGTTGTGGTGCCACCGGGAATCGAACCAGGGACACAAGGATTTTCAGAACTCTGTCAACTCAAGCTATGTGACTAACTTTCAGCTGATTAATACTATGAATTGTTTAGCGCTTGCAGATTAGCTTGCAGCTTTCGTTATTTGCTTTTTATTTCCTTTAGGTTTGCAATTTCGGCTTTCAGGGCCTGAATCTCCGCCCTCATTTCTGACTTGTCGACTAGCAAGTCCTCGACCTGCTTTTGAAGAATGGAGATTGTCTCATCCTTTGCCTTTACCAGATCGGTGCTTTCTTTAAGCTTCGTTTCGTCTATTTTCCGCTCTGCCTCGTCTTCAATCCCAGCGTAAGGCATTCCACCTCCATTATAAATGGGGCCGAAAAACGAAGTGGGGTTGTGATGTCCCTTCACAACATAATCGCGGAACATCTGAATGTCGAAGGTCTCATCATAGAAGACCGATGGTGGCACATCCAAAATTTCGGCAATCTTCTCGAATGTTTCCATTTTGGTCTTTCCACTCCGCGCCATTAGATGTATGGCCTGGGTCGTGACTCCTGCCTGGGCGGCAAGCTCTTCTATGGAAATGCCCTTGATATTCGCCAACTCCTTTATAATCTTGAGATTAGCCATTCGTAGTGTTCTTTCTAAGTGAGACAATCATAAAGTTTTAATAAAATTATAGCAAAGTACTACTTTACTATCAGAAATTATTATTATCTTTGCGCCCACAAAGTTATAAAAAAATCTCACCCATGCAACCAAATGCAACAAAAATCAACATCGGAGAAGTGATTTTAGGTATGTCAGTCGGTGAAATTATTGCTTTGCCAATAGAAAAAACCGTCAACGTCAGAGCCTATGCCTCACAGGTTGGACTTTCCAACGGGCGAAAATATCGCACTTCCACCCATCCGGAGGAGCAGGTGGTAAAAGTATTACGTGTGAAGTAAGTAGGACTTTACCCTATCAAGAAACAATATGCAAGAGAATAAAGAAGCCAAGGGCATAGACCCTAAGAAATATTACACAGTAACCGAAGCCTCCAAGGTCATAGGGGTTCACCGATCGACAGTCTGGCGATGGGTGAAGGCCCTCCGTCTCCGAGGCAGAACGCGTCTTGTCAACAATCGTCAGGAATTTCTTGGCTCAGAGTTGGAGAAACTCTTCAAGCACATCTGAAACCTTTGTTAAAAGAACTATGAGACAGCAAACTATGAATAACGACATCAAGCACAGGGATGCGAAGCTGTTGTGCGGTTATCTCGACACCTTATCCTATCGGGAGAGTGTCGAATTCGTGGATGCGGTGGTTCAGGCTGCGTGCATCAACCGACGCACATTCTTCAACTGGAAGTATATGTGTTGCCGCATCCCTTCTAGTGCCAAGGAGATTATTGAGGATGTCGCCGGAAGAACCATCTTCTCCCCCACAATCAATTTTCAAACCGACTACGGATATGACTGAGCTGCAACCGAAGTGTAATCCGGAGGGAATCTACTCCGTGAAGAGGGCGTGTGTGGAGCTGGGGGTGTGCCACCGGACTTTCATGAAGTACCGCGTCAAGGGACTCATCGAACCGATTAATCCGGAGAATGTGGTGCGTCCGAAATTCACCGGTCAGTCGATAATCGACTGCTGGAAAAGACTTGCAAAACTATGATCAGCGAAAAGACAATACAGGCGGTGCGTGACCTTGACATAACGACGGTGCTGAAGCCTTACGTGGAACTTGTCCGCAAGGGTTCGCGTCCGGTGGGACTGTGTCCTTTCCATTCGGAGAAGACAGGCTCGTTCAATGTCAATCCCAACAGTAATCTCTACTATTGCTTCAGTTGCCATCGTGGTGGCGACGGTATCCATTTCGTGATGGAGAAGGAGAACTGTTCCTTCATGGAGGCCATCGGCAAGATTGCCAGGGACAATAATATACCTATAGACTATATAGGAAAGGAACAATCCGAAGAGTATAGGCGCAATGCCATGAAAAGAGAGTCGCTGCTTGCGGCTCTTGACACAGCGCAGAAATTCTTTTTCGACTCGCTGCGCGTAGAGATGGACGAAGAGTCCCGCGTCGCCAGAGACTATGCCTATGGCCGTTGGCCGCAGGAGTATTGCTCCACATCGGGAATCGGATATGCGCCAAAGGACAGCCGGACTTTCTTGGACTACTGCAAATCCAAGGGATTGGGTACAGATGTCCTTATAGACTCGGGACTGGTGGCAAAGGATGAAGAAAGCGGAAACATTTATGCCGCTTTCCGTGAAAGAATAATGATACCGATCCGTGACCGCTGGGGACGGATAATAGCTTTCACAGGCAGATATATCGGTTCATACGACAAGACACCCAAATACAAGAACTCACGTAATACTGACATCTACACCAAGGGCGAGACGCTGTTCGGCATTGACAAGGTGTTCAGGAGGCGAGACGCTGACAATGTTATCATCGTCGAGGGCGCTCCTGATGTGATGCGTTTCCAGATACTCGGCTATGACAATGTGGTGGCCAGCCTCGGGACAGCATGGACCGAGAGCCAGTTCAGGCAGTTGAAGAAGCATTATCAGTCGATATGCTTCGTACCTGATTCGGATGTGGTCGAAGGCAGACTCTACGGCCCCGGCTTCGAGGCTGTGATGAAAAACGGCGCCGAGGCGATGCGTCTGGGATTTGATGTTACAGTCAGGGAGCTGCCGTTTGAGCAAATTGAAATTACTGAAGAAGAATTGTCGCAAATGTATCCGGAGGGCATACCCGAAGATGCCGTCAGGATAAGGCCCGGCAAGAATGACGCCGACAGCTATCTGAAGAAAGCCGAAGACTTCACCGACCTCACGGAGAAGGATTTTGTGGTGTGGCTGGCCGAGAAAAGATTCTGTGAAGCGGATTCCATCCAGACGGAACGCAATGCGGTCAGAGAGATAGCCGGTCTGTTGTGCCAAGTTAAGGATCAGATTGTTCTGAACCAGATCATAGCGCAGCTGACGAAATCATACGGCAATACCAAGCTGTGGCGTGACGCCATCACCCGGGCCCGCAATGAATCACGAAAAGTGAGGGAGAATGTGTCATCATTGTCCGAAAGGGAGAAGCAGATAGAAGATTTGCGTCAGGCAGGACTCTTTATCCGCGACAACAGCTATTACACAATCGGCAATGAGGAGGAAGACCCCATGCTCCTTTCCAACTTTGTCATGGAACCGCTTTTCCATATTTCCGACGAGTCCAACGGCGTGAGGATATTCCGGCTGAAGAACGATGCAGGCGACAGCAGGTTGCTCGAGATACGGGAATCCGAGCTTTGCTCCCTCGCCGCATTCCAGCAGAAGACAGGAACCCTGGGCAATTTCCTGTGGTTTGCCCGGATAGACAGCCTTAACAAGGTCAAGAGGTATCTCTACAGCCGCACCGATACGGCGGAGCGCATACGCAAGCTCGGCTGGAACAGTGAGGATGATATTTTCGCCTTCGGCAACGGCATACTTGTCGACGGCGAGTTCCGCAAGGTCGATGACATGGGTATAGTACGCGGTGCCGACGGCAAGGCGTTCTATATCCCGGCTACTTCAAAGATGTATGTCAACAACCACGAGATATTCCAGTTTGAAAGACTCATGACCCACAACGAGACAAGTGGCGTGACACTCAACACGTTCGCCACAAAGCTCATCGAGGTGTTCGGCGAAAATGCACGTGTGGCACTGTGCTATCTGTTCGCCACAGTGTACCGTGACGTCATCTTCAGCAAGACAAGGCATTTCCCCATCCTCAATCTCTTCGGGGAGAAAGGAACAGGCAAGACCACACTCGCCACAAGCCTCCAGTCGCTGTTCTTCCACGGCATCGACCCTCCAAACCTCAGTGTGACCTCCATCCCGGCGATGAACGACCGTGTGTCGCAGGCCGTAAATACCCTTGTGGTGTTCGACGAATACAAGAATGACCTTGACATCCGCAAAATCGGATTTCTAAAGGGACTATGGGGTGGCGGCGGTCAGACGAAGAAGAACACAGCCTCAGACGGCGTCGCCTCGCAGACCATCGTAAGCACCGGGATAGCCCTGTGCGGCCAGGACAAGCCCACACAGGACATGGCACTCTTCACGCGAGTAATCTTCCTCGCGTTCACAAAGACCTCCTTCTCGGCTCCCGAGAGAAAGAGGTATGAGGAATTGACTGCCCTGTGCAACCTCGGACTGACACATCTTACAGTCGAGCTGATGAAGCATCGTCCCATTTTCGAGAGGAACTTCAGCGAGGCATACTCGATGGCCAAGAAGGAACTTGCCGCCAAATTCGCCGATGTCAAGGTGCATGACCGAGTGTTCGGCAACTGGGTCATACCGCTGGCGGTGTTCAGGACACTGGAGACGGTTCTCGATCTGCCTTTCAGTTATTCAGAATTGTATGATACCGTCTGCAAGGGACTTCTAAATCAGAACGAGCTTGCCAATGAAAGCTCCGAGGTCGGCGACTTCTGGAATCTGCTCGACGGATGGCATTCCCACGGAAAATTCGCCGAAGGCGTGCATTTCAAGATAAAGTTCCTGAAGCGTTTCCGCTCACTCTCGATGAAGGAGGATGTGGAGTTCAGCGAGGCGAAACCTATACTTTATCTGAATACGGCAGCTATTGCACCTCTTCTTGCCAACAGGAACATGAGCGCGATGTCTGCACGTTCATACTGGTCGACAATAGTATCGTACCTCAAATCGCACACTTCCTATCTCGGACTGAAACAGGACAGATTCACTCTTTTGACAGCCAACGGGCTTCCGGATTATTTCTATGAGACGGTAAACGGCCAGCAGGTCAGAAAGACGAGAGTTATACGTCCGAAGGCGCTTTGCTTCGATTATCAGCAGTTGAAGTCTGAGTTCAATCTCGATCTCGAGACCGAAACCGTGACGGATGACGAGGCTTTCGCCGAGGATGGGGATATGTCTTCAAAGAATTACGACACTGCCGCAGACAGGCAAACTGACTTGTTCGTTGCCGATTAACCTCCCAGTATAACCAACATCTGAGACCATCTTTACAGGTGGTCTTTTTCTTTGGAAGCGCAATCCTCGGTTCACGGATACCACATTATACGGGGTTGATAACGTTGATAAAGCTTAAACCAAATAATACCAGTATCTTGTGTGTATTGGCTTGCGTTGACAAACGTTGACAAAGGTAGTCAAATCAAGATATTCCTTAAAAATTGGAGCCATAGGGTGACAAAATCACGACTCCTATATATACCTTCTTTTCTTCTAAAAAATAAAGAAAAGTATTGTAATATAGGGAGTTCGCAGTCAGCCTCGGAACGGTCGGAATGAATGAAATCCCTCGTCACCCTTGTCAACCCTCCGGAATATGTTGACCCGTCCTGAAAAATGTTGACTGGGATTTGTATTGTTAAATGTTAATATATGTTCAAAGTCCGGAGAGACTTT
>CANQRV010000094.1 GCA_947626355.1 uncultured Muribaculaceae bacterium | reverse complement strand
AACTTGTCAAAGAACTCTTTGGCTTGGCGGTAGATGCCGCTTAGCCTATGGATAATTTTTTAACGAACTATTGTAAAGAGGAAGAGCACGCACGCGAGCAGGATCCATTTCTTCGCTTCCGTGGCGATCTCCACGATGTGGTGGCGCCGGTAGTCGGGCTCGCCGGAATCCTTTGTCGGGAAAGCGCGGAGCACGGTGCCGTCGGCGAGCGACTCGAAGTCGACGAACGGGCGGGAATAGCGGCGGTGGTAGAATATATAGTCTACCGTCTGCGGCTTGCCGGATGCATCGCGGGCCACATCGGTCACGATCACGAAACCGCCGGGAACCTTGGCCAGATAAGGAGTGGGTATGACGGCGAGCCGACTCCTGTCGGCTATCACGTCGGCCTCCCAGGGAATGCCGTAGGCGCTGAGCAGACGCGAGAATCCGAAAAGCGACTTGAAATTCATGTTGCGGAACGCCTTGTCGGCATAGGCGCCCGTATGCGGCACTTCAAGCGCCTTGAGGAAGTCGGAAAATATAGTGGTGGCTGCCATAGCGGATAGTGTTTAGCGGATATTGAAACATAGCGCCGCGTGGAGACGCGGTGCATATCAGGGCGGAAGAAATGTCATGAGTACTGCTGCACATGGCGCACGAGCGCGTCGCCCTCCATTTCTCCGGAGCCACGCCACATCTCCTCGCCCCCTTTGAAGACGATGAATGTGGGGATCGACTCCACGCCGAGCTCCGATGCGAGCCCGCTGTTTTCATCGATATCAAACTGGTAGACATTGGCTGTGCCTTCAAGAAGGGCCTTGACATCGGCCACGACGGGCATCATGCGCTGGCAGTGGGGACACCACGAGGCATAAAACTCCACCAGTACGAGACCTTTGTCGGCCTTCAGCTCGTTGATTTTCTTTGCATCCATAATATCCTGTACGTTTAAAATAAGAAACCTGTGCTGCTTGCATGAAGAGCAGTCTGACACTATTTCAACAAAGAAAAGGGGGAATGGTTGAGGGCTCCCTCAGGTGCGCCGGAATAAAAAAAATGCCCCGTTTAAAAAAAAAATTTCACAATTATCGCGGCATTTTTAGAAATTTTATTTAATTTTGGGGCACAAACCTGAGTCGCCCATTTCCGACAAAGGGGAAACCCAATATTAACGACCATTTATCCTTAAAACAACCAAACCATGATTATCGGAATTCCGAAAGAAATCAAAAACAACGAGAACCGCGTGGGCGCGACACCCGCAGGCGTGAAAGAGCTCGTGAAACACGGGCATGAAGTCTATGTGCAGCAGACAGCCGGCGAGGGAAGCGGATTCTCCGACGAAGAATATAAGCTCGCAGGGGCCACCCTGCTTCCGACGATCGAAGATGTCTACGGCGTGGCCGAGATGATCATCAAGGTGAAAGAGCCGATCGAGCCTGAATACAAGCTCGTGAAGAAAGGCCAGGTCCTCTTCACATATTTCCATTTCGCTTCCGAGCGTCCGCTTCTCGACGCCATGCTCGAGTCGGGCGCCACCTGCATCGCCTACGAGACCGTGAGGGGACGTCAGGGCGACCTCCCGCTGCTCATCCCCATGAGCGAGGTGGCAGGACGCATGTCGATCCAGGAGGGTGCCCGCTTCCTCGAGAAGCCCCAGGGCGGCAAGGGCATGCTGCTGGGCGGCGTGCCGGGCGTGAAGCCGGCCAAGGTGCTCGTGCTGGGCGCCGGCGTCGTAGGACGCAACGCAGCGCTGATGGCCGCCGGCCTCGGTGCTGACGTAACCATCACCGACATCTCCCTCCCCACTCTGCGCCACTGCGCGGAGGTGATGCCGAAAAACGTGAAGACCCTCTACAGCTCACACCACAATATCGAGCAGGCCCTTCCCGAGACCGAC
Organism: uncultured Muribaculaceae bacterium; assembly: GCA_947626355.1. Lineage (GTDB taxonomy): Bacteria > Bacteroidota > Bacteroidia > Bacteroidales > Muribaculaceae > Lepagella. Next base: position 6,693 of record CANQRV010000094.1, on the reverse strand, counting down.
CTCGTGATCGGGTCCGTCCTCATCCCTGGCGCCAAGGCTCCCCACCTCATCACAAAAGACATGGTGAAGCTCCTCAAGCCGGGCTCCGTGATGGTGGACGTCGCCATCGACCAGGGCGGATGCTTCGAGACCTCACACCCCACCACCCACTCCGACCCCGTATTCATGGTTGACGGCGTGATACAGTATGCCGTGGCCAACATCCCGGGCGCAGTGCCTTTCACATCGACTATGGCGCTTACCAACGCCACACTCCCCTATGCCCTGCGCATCGCCGATATGGGCTGGAAGGCCGCATGCAAGGCCGACAAAGGCCTCGAGGAGGGCGTCAATGTCGTCGACGGCAAAATCACGTTCAAGGCCGTAGCCGAGGCTTTCGACCTCACCTACACTCCGCTTGAACTCTAAGATATCCTATCCTGCATCATGAATCATTACGCGCCGGAGACCTGCGAAAGGCTCCGGCGCTTTTTATATCATCAGACAGAGGGCGCGGCTCACATGTCGGCCACTACCCCGCCGTCGTCGGCAATCTCATCATTCTCAGCCTCGTTTTCCTCGACATCCGGCGCATCATCAGAGACGACGCCCTTGAACTGGCAGAGCAGGTTGAACTTCAGCCTGACACCGTCGGAGAGACGGATGTCGTAGCCTTTGCCTCCCTTGCGGATGCTCACCACCGAAAGGTCGGCATGGTTTTTCTCCACATACTTACGGATTGTACTGGGAACGAGATCCTGGGGCACGGTCTTCTTACCGCAGTCCACTGTCTTCCATTTTCCCTTGTTGGAAAATTCTATTTTCGCTCCGTTGGTGAGCTTCACGTCATAATCCGTCTTTTTAAGCAGATGACGGTCTACCTTTATCATGCTGACCTTTGCCTTCGGGAAGTGCTCCTTAAGCATCTGCTGCGCCTCCTCGGGAAGCTTGTCGCGGTCGATGGTGTAGCTGTCGATAAATGCATTGGCTGCGGTGGTCGACACGATCAGCGCGATCACTACCAGAAATAGTTTCCTTACGATATTATTCATCATATATAAAGCATTATTATTGTCAACGCCGCAGGAGGCGTTCCGATTGTAGCGGCACGGAGACGAATGCCGCAGATGGAGATGAAAGCCACCGAACCAAGCGGCCCGGATGCTTGTTGATATGAGGAAACCGGCTGATAGTCGGACGATTCTGCATAAACCATTTAAAACGAATAAAAATTATGAAAAAATCAATAATCGCCGCAACGCTGGCCACGATGGGGGCTGCCGCGATGCCTTTGAGCGGCGACGCCTGCACCCGCGTGGAGTATGTGGGAGAAGACTCCCTGATAGTGATCGGACGTTCCCTCGACTGGAAAACACCTATTCAGACCAATCTCTACGTGTATCCCCGAGGCATGAAGATGCTCGGCTCCGACCAGCCCAATCCGGTGAGCTGGACATCGAAATACGGGGCCGTCTACGCCGTGGGCTACGACGGAGGCATCACCGAAGGCATGAACGAGAAGGGAGTATGCATCAACGGCCTCTTCTGCAAGGGCACGATCTATAACAATGAGGAAAGCCACGGCAAGCCGGTGATCTCGCTGGCGATGTTCGTGGCATGGCTCCTCGGCCAGAACGGATCGACTCCCGAGGTGGTGGATGTGCTGAAGCGGAGCGATTTCCAGATACAGGGCGCCACATTCGACGGAGGCACCGTGTCGACCCTGCACTGGGGCATAACGGACGCAGAAGGACGCTCAGCGATACTTGAATTCGACAATGGCAACGTGAGGGTCTACGACCCCGACAGCATAAGCGCGATGACCAACGACCCCAACTGGCCGCAGATGAGCGCCATCGTCAACTACTGGCGCAAAATAGGAGGCACCCACATGCTCCCCGGCACCGTCTCCAGCCCCGACCGGTGCGTCAGGGCCGACTTCTTCACCAACCGCGTGGAGAAGACCGGTGACGCCGATCTCGGCGTGTCGATAGTGCGCTCCATCATGGGTACCGTAAGTGTTCCCTACACGTATCTCGTGCCAGGAGAGCCCAACGTGTCGTCGACGCAATGGCGGAGCTACGCCAACCTTCGCGACAGGCGGTATTATTTCGATATCGTCACAAATCCGGGATTTTATTATGTCGACCTCAACAAGGTCGACCTGAGCCCCAATGGACGCGTGCTCCGCTTCGACACCTCCATCCATAAGGATGTGGTGGGAGATGTCACGAAGCTCTTCGAAGCATCTGAGCCGTTCAAGCCAATGTATTGAGGAGGTCGGCAGGTCAGTCGCCGGTCGGCAAGTCGTTGGCCGGCTGTCCGGTATCAGGCCGGGCAGCCGGCTCTTCGTCCGCGGCCGGCTCGACATCTGCGGATGTTTTTTCGTCGGAGGCAGTAGCAGACTGCTGCGACGGCCTGTCGGCCCCCGGTCCCACAGTGCGCTCGGGCAATACATCTGGAAGCGCCGGCTCCTCCTTCACCTCCTTTTTCGAGAGGGGGATGGTATAGACCAGGGAGAATGTGGCGTTGAGACCACCGGTCGTGCCGTAGCCGGGTATGAACCATACATTGGAGTTGGAGGGCTGCTTAACGTTCCACTTGAAATGATAGCGGACCGTCCACCCCATCGACAGGGCCTTATAGAGCTTCACCTTTATGCCGCCGAGCACCTCTCCGTAGAAGGCATGCCCCTTCTGGTCGAGGATGTCGAAGCGCGCCGTCTGGTCCCAGTAGGGCACGTCGACAGTGATGTCGGTGACGTCATACTTGAAACCGGCGTATGCCGCGCGGAAACCGAGGAATATCTGATAGTCGGGATTGCTCTTGTAGAGGAAATTGTAGTTCATGCCGAGCTTGGCATAGAAAGAGGCCTTCCCCTTGTAGCGGAAGTTGGTGTCGTCGGGGCGGTTGTCGGCGAAACCGATGCCGGCCTCGATTACAGGGAAAAACCAGTTGTGGAGCGAGATGTCGGCCCAGATATCATAGCTCTGGTGATTCTGTCCGGCCAGTTTCATCACCGCGTCAAAGAAGTTGACACCGATGCTTACTGAATTGAGCAGCGGATAGACAGGACCCGACTTGGCTTTGGTCACGGTGTCGAGGTCGGCAAGGAAAAGCACCGGCTCCTCCAGAGGCTCGCCATGCTTGTCGTAGAAATGGAGGGTGGGCTGGCGTGGCTTCTCGTCATCGTTTTCCACCGGATTGATGGTCTGCGCGGCAGTTCCGGCCACAGAGCATATCAGCAGCAGAAGCGATATCAGTCTATTGCATGTGATCCTCATATCAGTCATATTCTGGAATTACCGTGAAATATATCCTGATGTTCTCCCCTTCTGCGTTGGTGATGATGCCGGCGGGGCACGTCACGGAGTCGATGGCGTGGAGAGTGGTCGCTATCTCCCGTATACGGAAATCATACATCGCTCCGCAAGCCGCCGACTCAAACCAGGGCACGCGGTCGTAGGCAAAAGTCAGGGTGTCGGCATCGGCAATCGACTCGAGACGGGAACCCAGATAATCGATGATGAACGCAGTTGTGTCGCTGTCGATCTTAAACGGCAGGTAGGTGCTGCTGATGCTGCCCCGGTCGTTGACCACACTGTCACCGACACTCCCTACCCCTGTGATCGTGAGTCCGGACAGACTGACGGCCTGTAGCGGCTCCTCCGAAGAGTAGAAGCCGGCCAGCGGCAGTGCGTTCTTGTTGTCGAGACACTCGTCGGTGGAGCATCCCGCCAACGCGGACACCGACAGCGTCACCGCGAGAAACAAGATTGGAGCTTTCACCATTCTTCAGCTATGAGATAATTATTGCGCTCCGGCGAGTTTCTGGCAATCAGCTCTCCCGTGAAGCCTGTGAGAAAAAACTGCAGCCCCATTATCATGGCTGCGAGTGCCAGATAGAAATAGATGGAGTTGGTGACGTAGAAATTATAGGAGGGACTGCATATGCTCACTATCTTCAGGATCAGCACCGCCAGCACCGCCAGAAAACCGACGGCGAACATCGCTGACCCGAGCAGCCCGAATATGTGCATGGGCTTGACACCGAACTTCGACTGGAACCATAGCGTGGCCAGATCGAGATAGCCATTGACAAAGCGGTCGAGGCCGAACTTGGTGTGGCCGTATTTGCGTGCCTGGTGATGGACCACCTTCTCCCCTATTTTCCTGTAGCCTGCGTTCTTGGCCAGATACGGAATATAGCGGTGCATGTCGCCGTAGATCTCTATGTGTTTCACCACCGGCAGGCGGTAAGCCTTCAGGCCGCAGTTGAAGTCGTGGAGGTTGCGGATGCCGCTGACGCGCCGGGCCGTGGCGTTGAAGAGCTTCGTCGGCAGAGTCTTGGAGAGGGGGTCGTAGCGTTTCTTCTTCCATCCCGACACGAGGTCGTATCCCTCCTCTTTGATCATGCGGTAAAGGGCAGGAATCTCATCGGGACTGTCCTGAAGGTCGGCGTCCATCGTGATCACGACATCTCCCTTGGCCCGACGGAACCCCTCGTTGAGGGCCGGCGACTTGCCGTAGTTGCGCGAGAAGCTGACCGCATGCAGGGCGTCGTTGCCTTTCGTCAGACTGCGGATCACCTTCAGCGACTCGTCGGTCGAGCCGTCGTCTACAAATATTATCTCGTAGGTAAAGCCGTTTTCGGCCATTACGCGCTCAATCCACCGGGTGAGCTCCGGAAGAGATTCCTCTTCGTTGTAGAGGGGTATTACTACGCTGATATCCATAAAGAAAAGACGCTACATTATCATCTGACACTCTATCTCACCATCTGCTGCAGGTTGCGTCGGCCGCGCGAGAGCACGGCTGCGATCAGCAGCGACAGCAGAGAACCGAAAAAGCATGTGGCCCATGCCATCGAGGTGACAAACTGCACTCCGGTGGGAAGGGCGTTGTTGTCGATTGCCTTGCGGATGGAGGCTATCGAGGCCGTGTATTCGCCCCCGAGCCCTCCCCTCTCAACGCCGGCTATCGCCATCTCGAAATACTCCCTCACGAAGTGCGGCTCCACAAACATCACGTAGAGCAGCGAGAGGAACGTGCAGATAAGGGTTCCGAAAATAAAGATATATATGCCTGCCAGCCATAGGGGCGACACTCGGCGGTATGCCGGACTCTGAGCCACTATGCGTTTCATGAGCCACGCCGTGAAAAAGGGCAGACCGAGCAGTAGCGGCAACGCCAGCATGGAGATCTGAGGGAGCCTGACGCTCAGAAGAAGGCATGCCGACATCAACGTGAGATAGAATCCCATCGGCACCCCGGCCTCGGCAGCATGTTTATATACAGATTTCATCTATTGTCATTAAACGGTTATCAAATCATCGGTATTTAAGGCGCCACACTCAGAACCCGAGACCGGCCTCGGCGAAAAGGCGCCTGTCGTCGGCCACGGTATTGCTCACGGTTGTGAGCATGTCTCCCATGAGCACTCCGTTGACCCCGCCGCGCAGCATCCTCAGCATCGACTTTCCGCTGAGCCTCATGCGGCCGCCGGCAAAACGGATTGCCTTGTCGGGAAGCACGAAACGCATCATGGCGGCGGTGCGCACTATCTCGTCCTCGCTGACAGGAGGAGTGTCTTGCAGCGGAGTGCCCTTGATGGGATTGAGGATGTTGAGCGGCACGGAATCGACGCCGGCACCGGCAATCTCGAAAGCGAAGTCTACGCGATCGGCCATCGTCTCCCCCATTCCTATAATTCCACCGGAGCACACCGAGAGCCCCGCCGCCTTGGCGGCAGCTATGGTCTTCAGCTTGTCTTCCCGTGTATGGGTCGTGCACAGAGTCGGAAACACCTTCGCCGAAGTCTCGAGGTTGCAGTGGTAGCGGCTGACGCCGGCCTCACGCAGCTTTTTCATCTGGTCCTCGCCGAGCAGACCCATCGAGGCGCACAGGGAAATGCCGGTAGCCTCCGAGATCTTGCGGAACATATCGCAAAACACCTCGAGATCGCGACCGGAGACAGTGCGTCCGCTCGTGACGAGCGAGATGCGCTTTATGCCCTCCTTCTCATTGCGGCGCGCGGCATCGACCACCTTTTCCGCGTCCACAAAATCATAGGTCTCGCACCCGGTGTGATGTCTGATGGACTGGGCACACCATTTGCAGTCTTCTCCGCAGAGTCCGCTGCGGGCGTTCACAATGGAGCATGAATCGACAACCCGAGGCTTGAAATTGCGGCATATGGCGTCGGCGGCGTCGCAGAGCTCGTCGACGTCGGGATATGAAGCCACCCAGAGGGCTTCTTCACGGGTTATCTTGTCGCCATCGATTACTCGTTGGGTCAGTTCTGAGAGTTTCATCATTCGTCAAATAGAAGTATCCGGGGGCTTCGCCGTGGCGGCAGAGGCCTCCGCTATCAACCCACAAAGGTAATAATAAAAAAGGAAACCGGAGGCTGCGAGAAGGATAAAAATAATTAAAACAACATTATCTGATGATTATCAAAGCCTTAAATACAGAATACCGAATGACTTGGCAAGGGAGCGGAAAAATTTTTCTTAAAAATAATGGAGAAAAATTTGCACAGTATTGGAAAAGTCGCTAACTTTGCAGCGCATTTGAGGAAAAGAGCTTAAGAGAAAGCTGTTCAGCTGATGTCACATCGGCATTTCTCATAGCAATAAGCTTCAGTAGCTCAGTTGGTTAGAGCACCTGACTGTTAATCAGGGGGTCGTTGGTTCAAGCCCATCCTGAAGCGCC
>CANQRV010000093.1 GCA_947626355.1 uncultured Muribaculaceae bacterium | reverse complement strand
TTCAAATCCGCGCCTCCACACGGCAATCACAATCCATTTTCGGATTGTGAAAGCGGGCCTTTAACTGAATATCCCTAGTTAGATATAGTTTATAGTGGAATCGCGAGAGGAGCCGTAGTGGAAGCGGCTCCTCTCATCGTATATGGCTGTGATATACAGCCGTAAGGCAGCCCGGCGTCTTTCGTCAGCGGCCCCGGCCCTCGATGGCGTCGATGTCGGTCTGCGGCATTCCGCTGCCGCGGAGGCCGACGGCCTCGTTGCGGTCGTCGAGATAAAGCAGCGGAGCAGGGCGATAGGCAGGCGAGACAAGCGAGCGCGTCCTGTCGAGATAGGGCGTGGAGATATCGGCCATGTCGAGCACCGTGTGAAACAGTGCCGAGCTCGTCACGGCCACGGAGTCAGAGTTGCGTCGCAGCGCCTCCGCCATCTGCGGATGGGCCGCCCTCCATCGGGGCGACTGCCAGAGCAGCAGCGGCACGTGCAGCTGGTAATAGGAAGGCACTGCCGAGGCATGCAGGAAACGGCGACTGCCGCGGTCGAAGATATCCTCGCCGTGGTCGGAGGTATATGCCACGGTGGCCACGACTCCGGAGCGGCGCGCCAGCTCCACTATGTCGCGGAGCAGCCGGCTCGTGGCCACTATGGAATTGTCGTAGGCATTGACGAGGGCATGCCTGTAGGCGCCGGATGCCGAGGGATAGCTGTCGGGGAGATACCGGCGGTCGGCGTCGCCGTAACGGTCGCGGTAATTGAAATGCGAGCCGTAGGTGTGCACGACGATAAGCTGTCGGGGATGGCGCTTGCTGATCTCGCCGGCAATGAGCCGCAGCAGCTCTCTGTCGTGGACGTCGGCCTCCGGAGGAAGCACGTCGCGGATGAAGACGCAGGTGTCGGCCTCCTCGCCGAAAAAGTCGATAAACGAATTGTTGCGCTGCTGGCTGGAGAAGAAGGCGGTGGCGTAACCGGCCTCCGAGAAGGCGGAGATGATTCCCTTCACCTGGAATATTGAGTCGCGGAAGTCGGAGGCGTCGAGATGTGACAGGAGCATCGGCACGCTCTTGTGGGTGACATTGCTCTGGCTGAAGGCCCTGCGCCACGACGCGAGCCCCCCCAGAGTGTCGAGGGCGTCGGTGGTGTGGCGCGGATATCCGTCGAGATGCCAGTTGTCGGCACGCGACGTCTCCCCTATCACTATGATGTGCAGCTGGCGCAGCGCGGAATCCGCCAGACTCCGGGCCTCGAACGAGAAGTGGCTCGAGGTGGCGGCGTAATCTGCCGTGCGCCGTTGCCGTTGGAGGGCGATGACGAGATTATGTATGGCGTCGGCCGGGAACATGCTGCGCCACACAGGACGCGGAACACCTGCGAAAGACGCGATGCCGAAGGGGACGCACAGCACGAGCGCCACGACGGCACCGCGCCGCATATGCGAGGCCGGGCCGCGCCTCAGCCTCCATCCACGTATCAGGGCCATGACCCCTCCGCCCACCACCGGCAGATAGCACACGGCCACCAGCGTCATGGCCGTCACAAGGTTATGCAGGAGCTCCCCCACCTCGCGGGAGTTGGTGGTCTGCACGTTGAGCCACATGTCGACGGAGATGGTGGTTTCCCTGAAGAGGCAGTATAGGGTGAGCTGGAAGGCGCTGAGAAACATCACCGGGAGCATCAGCAGCACTCCGACTCCCGGACGCCTCACTGCCGAGAGCAGGAGCGTGTATAGAGCCAGCGGAAGCAGGATGTCGAGCACGCCGAAGGCCACTCCGAGGCCTGTGTGGAATGCAATCAGCACATTGGGCACCAGACACACGGCAAGCAGCGCCAGATAGAGAATCTCCGACCGGCAGCGTCTGGGCTTGGTCCTGTATGTATTCAGATTCCCTATCATCGCATTCAGTCATTACCGGCCGGAATTCCGCGCCTCATCGGCGCCTGATGCGCCCCGGTCTAAGAATACTACGCAAAAAACCGCGTTTTAGTTTACAGGCTACATACCGCATATGGAAGCCACACGCCCTCCGGCAGACGCACGGAGAAAGGTCTATGTCCTGAAATCGTGTCCGAGCGCAATCATGCAAAGGTTTTTATCATGATATGGTGTAGTTTCAAATATAATGCTTATCTTTGCGACACATTACAAAAAAGACATTATCTGATGACCTTAGCATTGAAGTCACTGGAAAAAATCGAGAGCCGCGTAGCCCACATCACACGACGTCTGGAGAAATACCTTGAAGACGACGACATCAGCTACGACGACATCGAGGAATATCTTACGACCACCCGCCACGAGACGCTGCCAGAGCTACGCGAGGAGCTGGAATTTGCCGCCAACCGCCACGACAATCAGTCGACCGGCGAGAACGACGACAGGGAATTCGAGAAACGATACAACGTGATATGTATGGAAATCAAGGCCGCCGAGGGCACCCTCGACGCGCTCGACCGCCGCTTCGACGTCTTCGACCCGTATGCGGAGCTCAAGGGAATGTTTCCCGACGAGGACCCGGACTACGAGGACTTCGACGACGGCCTGAATCCCGAGGAGCTTTACTGAGCCTCGATGCGAAAATAAAAAGCCCCCGCCTCCGGCATCCTGCGATCCGGAGGCGGGGGCATGACTTTCCCTATCACTTCCTGACGATCACCGAGCCGCTCGCCTGATGGGTGGCGAGCACGAGCACCTCGGCGATCTGCACGTGGGCCGGAGCCATCACGGCGTATGCCACCACGTCGGCGATGTCGTCGGCAGTGAGGGGCTTGATGCCCTGATACACCTTCTCGGCCCTGGCGCTGTCGCCGTGGAAACGTACGCGGCTGAAATCGGTCTGCACGAGCCCCGGCTTGATGTTGCAGACCCTCACCGAAGTGTCGGCCAGATCGATGCGCAGGCCGTCGGAGAGCGTCTTGACGGCAGCCTTGGTGGCGCAGTAGACGTTGCCGCCGGCGTACGCGGCATCACCGGCCACGGAGCCGATATTGACCACGAAGCCGCGGTCGCGCTCCACCATTCCGGGCACCACAAGGCGCGTCATGGTGAGCAGGCCCTTCACGTTGGAGTCGATCATGGTGTCCCAGTCGTCGAAGTCGCCCTCGTATTCAGGCTCGAGTCCGAGTGCCCCTCCCGCATTGTTGACGAGGATGTCGATCTCCCGCCAGTCGGCGGGGAGCGCGGCGATCTGGGCTGCGGCGCTCTCGCGGTCGCGCACGTCGAAGATGAGCGGAAGCGTCTCCACGCCCTGCCCGCGCAGCGAGTCGCAGACGGCGGCCATACGCGCCTCGTTTCTTCCGGTGAGGATCAGCCGCATCCCTTCGCGGCCGAGACGCCGGGCACAGGCCTCGCCTATGCCGCTCGTAGCGCCGGTGATAAGTGCTGTCTTTTTCATGATATGGTTATGGGTTGTTGTGGGTTGATATCTGACTGTTCCGGCTCTGTCAGCAGAGTGGCGGAGCCGGAACGATGATTTCGGTCAGCGGTTCTTATACATGTCGTCGTAGTAACGCTCGTAGTCGCCGGAGGTGATGTTGTCCATCCACTCCTGGTTGTCGAGATACCAGCGCACCGTCTTCTCGATGCCCTCCTCAAACTGGAGCGAGGGCTCCCAGCCGAGCTCGCGCTGGAGCTTGCGGGAGTCGATGGCGTAGCGCATGTCGTGGCCCGGACGGTCGGTGACGTAGGTGATGAGCCCGTCGCTGTATCCCTCCGGATTGCCGAGCAGACGGTCGACCGTGCGGATGATCACGCGGATGATGTCGATGTTCTTCCACTCGTTGAAGCCGCCGATGTTGTAGGTCTCGGCCACCTTGCCGTTGTGGAATATGGTGTCGATGGCGCGGGCGTGGTCCTCGACGAAGAGCCAGTCGCGCACGTTCTCCCCCTTGCCGTAGACGGGCAGCGGCTTGCGGTGGCGGATGTTGTTGATGAAGAGGGGTATCAGCTTCTCGGGGAACTGATAGGGGCCGTAGTTGTTGGAGCAGTTGGTGACGAGCGTCGGCATGCCGTAGGTGTCATGGTAGGAGCGCACGAAATGGTCGCTCGATGCCTTCGACGCCGAGTAGGGGGAGTGGGGATTGTATTTTGTGGTCTCGAGGAAGAACTCATGGCCGTAGGCGTGGTGGTGTTGTGATGAGGCCGCCGTGGTGAAGGGCGACTCCACGCCTTCGGGATGCGTCAGCTCGAGGGCGCCGTAGACCTCGTCGGTCGAGATGTGGTAGAAGAGCTTGCCCTCGTATTTCTCAGGCAGCGACTCCCAGTATTCCTTCGCGGCCTGAAGCAGTGCGAGCGTGCCCATGACGTTGGTGCGCGCGAAGGTGAAGGGGTCCTTTATGGAGCGGTCGACATGGCTTTCGGCGGCGAGGTGGATTATGCCGTCGATGTTGTATTCCCTCACGATGCGTCGCATCTCGTCGAGGTCTGCTATGTCGGCGCGCACGAAGGCGTAGTTGGGCCTGTCCTCGATGTCCTTGAGGTTGGCGAGGTTGCCGGCATAGGTGAGCTTGTCGAGGTTCACGATATGGTAGTCGGGATATTTGTTGACGAAAAGGCGCACTACGTGTGAGCCGATGAAGCCGGCACCGCCGGTGATCAGAATATTCTTCTTATGGTTCATGATTGTTTTTGCATTAAGTGAGCAAGACAGACTTTCAGGGAATCTGTCCAATACGGGACTTCAATGCCGAAAGTCTCTTTGAATTTTGTTTTGTCGAGGACGGAGTAGGCGGGACGCACCACCTTTGAGGGGAATTCCGAGGAATGGCAGGGCTGTATGTGGCATGCGGTGTTTCCGGCATACTCCGCGATCATGCGGGTGAAGTCAAACCATGAGCACACGCCTTCGTTGGAATAGTGGTAGACCCCCTCATTGCCGGCGAAGCGCCTGTGTTCCATTATGTGGAAGAGGGCGTCGGCGAGGTCCTGCGCATATGTCGGGGTGCCGGTCTGGTCGAACACCACCTTCAGCTCCGGCTTCGTGGCCGTGAGGCCGAGCATCGTCTTCACGAAATTGCGGCCGAATTCGGAATAGAGCCATGCGGTGCGGAATATCAGGGCCTTGACGCCTGAGGCGGCGATCGCCTGCTCGCCGTGGAGCTTGGTGAGGCCGTAGACTCCGGTGGGAGTCCCCTTCTGGTCCTCCCGGCAGGGGACGTTGTAGGGCTCCTTTCCGAAGACGTAGTCGGTCGAGATGTGAATCAGGGTGCCGTCGTTGGGCCGGAGGGCCTCGGCGAGGTTGCGCACGGCAGTGGCGTTGAGCAGCTCCGCAAGGACCGCGTCGTCCTCGGCCCTGTCGACATTGGTGTATGCGGCGCAGTTGACGATGACGTCGACCGCATTGTCGGCCACGGCTTTCGCCACGGCCGCCGCGTCGGTTATGTCGAGACGCGAGATATGGGTGCCGTCGACCTCCGCATCGGCCACATCGGTGAAGATGTAGCGGTGGGCGGATCCGGCTGCCGCCCTGCGGAGGCAATTGCCGAGCTGGCCGTTGGCTCCCGTTACAAGAATGTTCATTATATCAGCTACTTTAAAATTATATACTCTGCAAAAGTAGCGAATATTATGCTGACACGCAAATATTAGACATTAAACATTCTTAATGTTATAATTACGCACATACGCGCGTGACTGATACGTTAATAATGGGATGAACTATACGAAAGCACGGAATAATCCTACCACATTTCTGGCACTCACAAGTGTCAGCATATCCCTTTTTTGACGAGATTTTGCCTTTTACAGAGGCTCATGACGAATATTTCTGCTGGCATGATGTCAAAGGCAAAAAGATCGCAAGAAAGCGTTCCCACACAATCCAGTCCAACAGCCCGCTTCCTACGGTTGCTGAACGGTTGTTTTTCATACTTGTCCATTTGAAGGACAACCCTCTTCAGAGCTATCATGCAGCTTGTTTTGACATGAGCCAGCAACAGTGCGGGCAATGGGTTCACACCTTGACGGAGATACTCCGCAATGCAATCGGGGATACAGGAATGCTTCCGGCTCCCGATGTCGCGGCTTTCAGAAGACTTCCTGACGAGCATGGTGGCGACGCTGTCGTACATGAACTCATTCATGACGGGACAGAGCGTGAGATTCCGAGACCGTCCGACCCTGAACTTCAGAAAGAGCACTACAGCGGCAAAAAGAAGAAGCGCACCGTCAAGAATGCCGTAATTACCGACACTATGTATTCTGATGTTTGACGGAAAATTGGGAGCTGCTGCCGTCGATATATTAATGTGCTTGTTATAAGCTACATACATACAGATAAGCGGGTACGGATATTGTGCGATAACCCATAGGCATCAATTTCGCACAAATTTCGCACAAGAAAACTTGTATCATTAGTCATGTATTATTACTTTTGTCTCGAAATCGTATCGGCTCAGACAAATATGCTTCAGCGACATAATCAAGACCGGTGGAAGTCTCTATTCTCCGGACCCTCGCTGCCCGAAATCTAAGAAACATGATTTTATACTTTAAAGTTTATTAATAATATTTATCTATAGCCATATGAGAATTTATACCGGATTGTCTCTGATATTGCTTTGCGCCACATATGCAGGCGCAAGGACCATCACAGTGACTGATGCTGATAAGCAACCCATAGGCGGCGTCAAAGTAACACTCTATGACGAGCACAGCGACTCCATCGGATGCGCACTCACCAATGCCAGAGGCGAGTTTGAGCTCGTTTCTCCTCCTGCCGCGAGTTGCGTGTTTGAATCCCCCGACTATACCGCGATGCTGGTGTATGTGGAGAGGCTTAAAACCGACAGCATCACTCTGAAGACGGGCAGGATACTCGACGAGGTCGTAGTGATGGGCGATGAGGCAAAACGCCACTTGACACATACCACATATCGCCTATCGCAGAAGGAGATGAGAAAATATGGAAACTTCTTCGAATGTCTCGATGCCATCCCTCTTGTCACCGTATTGCCCGGAAGTTCCCGGATTTTCTACAGAGGACACGCCAATGTGGCCGTGCTCGTCGACGGTGTGCAGACCACGGTGCAGGAGCTCCAGACAATATCGAAAAACGACATCTCCAGAATCGACGTCTACGACAATCCTCCGGCCCAATATCTCAACCAGGGATTCGGCTCGATGGTAGATGTGATCACAAAGAGCGGACTCAGAGGCGGTAATGCGGCCATCAACCTCCAGCAGTCGCCATGGCCGCTCAACGGAGGGGGCACAGCAGCCGTCTACTACAACTACAAACGCTCCAAATGGTCGGCCATCTTCGACAACACGAACCAACACGGCAATGACACCCGCTTCGACCAGATGCTTGACTATGACTTCGACGGTGTCAACTACGACAAACGCAAGGAGGGCATGAAGTCGAAAAGCCGCAGCGATGACAATCGGATCAGACTCAGCTTCCAGAACAACAAGACCATGGATTATCTCTACAATGTGCGCCTCTCGGGAGGCATCAATGCCACAGGCCGAAACTACCTCCAGGATGTGACGCGTGCCGACGGCGCAGCGTTGACCGGCGACAACCACCTGTCGACCAATTCAAAAGACGTGTCGGTTGAAAATTATTTCGAGAAATATCTCGGTAACCAGGGAAGCGGCGGAAATCTGTCGGCCACAGTCCTTTTCACCCACCGCGACATCGCATATGCTTCATACTATAAGGAGTATTCCCCGGCACATACCGATGCAGGTCTCGTCGACTCCCGCAACAGATACGACATGAATTACAATTCAGTGATGGCATGGCTGAGTTACCATTCCCCCTACTACAAGGCCGGACAGACGAGTTTCACGGTGTTTAACAACTACAGGAAGAGCAGCTACGATGACGCAGAGAATCCCATATTCGAGAAAACCGATGAATTGAGCATGACGGCACGCCAGACTTACCGGTATAAATGGCTCACCATTCAGCCGGCACTCGGTGTTGCCTACAACCATATATCCACCAACGGCGAGGTGCAGAACATATGGCGCCCGTATGTGCAGCTCCAATTGAACGGCAATTTCAACAATGGGCTCGGCATTGAATTCTCCTACACCATGCTTCAGACCAATCCGTCGATAGCCCAGCTCACCACCACCAACCAATGGCTCGACACGAAACTCGTGTATCACGGCAATCCGGACCTCAAGGCATATAAACAACACAATCTCTCGCTCTTTGCCTCCTGGTATTCCAATAGATATATCATGTTTGACCTGCAGGCCGCCTACAATTATATGCCGGGCTACATACTCGACCACTATGTGCTTACTGATGACTATTACCTTCAGACGCTTGAGAACATGAAGCGATATTCAGAGCTTAAGGGCACTCTGAATCTTTACCTTTATCCGTTTGGCATTCGCGATTTCACCATCATGTCGCAGCTTGTGGGTGGAAAGATATGGGGCCATGGATCCTCTTACAGCTGGAACGGCTACCGCTATCTCTGGAATGTGTCGGCAATATACCGCAACAACCGCTGGACCTTCATGGCCACTTACAGTTATCCAGGCAAACTGGCCGAGGGTCAGCTCGTGATGCTTCAGCCTCAAATCTGGCAACTCTTCGCCCAGTTCAGACCTACTTAGGGATATTCAGTAAATATTCAACTGGTTGTTTGCCAATGTCATAGATATTTTGTAACTTTACAAAGAACC
>CANQRV010000092.1 GCA_947626355.1 uncultured Muribaculaceae bacterium | reverse complement strand
ATTTTTAACGGATTAAACACTTGGCTCCTCGGAGCCGTTAACAAACTCTCAAAAAATAACCGAAGTATTGAATGTTAGTTTTTGCAAAATTATAAGAAAACCGCGACATATCCGCATCCCGCGATGAAAAAAATAGACAAATCATAGACAATCAGATCACGCATGGGGCTTTTTGAGGCCCGGATAGCAGGATATAGGATATTTTGACTAATTTTGCAGCTTCAACCATCAATCATCACGAAACGAATATGGGAAATTTCTTATGGCGCTGCCTGATGCTCGCCGTGCTGTGTGTGGTGGCCGGGGCATGCGACGACACTCCGGACCAGCCCCTGCCTTCCGGAGAAAACGACTCCTTTGCCGGGCTGAACAGGAAGATCATACTCGACCATGAGACCGAGGATTTCAGCTTCGGCGACATAATATGCTACATCAAGGCCCCCGACGGCTCCGTCATCACCCGCCACGGGCATCACGCCTTAGCCGGAGGTACGTCCGTGCTCGACCTCGACAACGGACTCAAGGACGGCGAATACCGTCTCCTTTCCATCGTAGGGCTGGAAGTCAATGGAAGCGACACCATACGCCACGAATATGGTCTCGGCTGCCGTGTGGAGCTTTCCGACGGCGCGGTGGCGAGGATTCTCGACGCCTACAGCCGGGTGATGCGCCTCTATGGCGAAGGCACGGCCGACGACCCCTTCATCGTGTCGAGCTCCGACCACTTCAAGCGCATACGCTCCATAGCCAACGACCAGATGAAAAACAACCTTCTCTTCGAGAAGACCCATTTCCTACAGACCAACGACATCGACATGGACAAGGCGTCGTGGGATTCCGACCATGACTTCGGCTGGATCGCCGTGGGCAACATTCCCAACAATCCATTCCGCGGCATCTACGATGGCGGAGGGTATGCCATCAGCAACCTCTGGTCTGCCCGTCCCGGCTCTGCCG
Source organism: uncultured Muribaculaceae bacterium (assembly GCA_947626355.1). Classification (GTDB taxonomy): domain Bacteria; phylum Bacteroidota; class Bacteroidia; order Bacteroidales; family Muribaculaceae; genus Lepagella. The sequence continues at coordinate 7,705 of CANQRV010000092.1, read as the reverse complement.
GCATCGCGCTTTTCGGCTATACCGAGAAGGCCGTGCTGAAAAATATCCGCATGGAGAATCCCCGGATGGAGGGCAATTTCGCTGTGGGCTCGATAGTCGGAGGCGCCGTCACGGGCGGCGACTCACGCGACAGGACGGCCCTCTTCGGCTGCTCGACGCGCGGCGGATATGTCAAGGCTTCGGATGGCAGCGTGGGAGCCGGCGGCCTTGTGGGGGAGGTCGACCTCAACGGCGTCATCCTCATGGACAGCTGCATCAATGCCGGCACTCCCGTGTCCGGCTCATACGCCGTAGGCGGACTGCTCGGTGCCGGCTCACTCTATTCCCAGTCGTATATCCAGAACAGTGCCAACCATGCTCCGGTGACTTCCGACTTCACCGGGGCCGGAGGCATGGTCGGATCCGTCGACTCCCTGTTCGTGGTCAGTTGCGTCAATCTCGGAGAAATCAAGGGATCGCGGGCCTACAATCCGTCAGATGAGAACAACGGCGGCTTCGGCACCGGAGGCATCGCCGGAGGCGCCGGCATGTCGTTTATCTATTCGAGCAGCAACCAGGCCAACGTCAGCGGCCACACCGGTGTCGGAGGCATAATCGGCAGCACGCGACTCGGCTCAGAGGAACTCCTCTTCAACAACGCCCTCGTCAAGTCGAGCTATAACACAGGTACAGTGAGCGGAGAGACCGCCGTGGGAGGCATCTGCGGCGAGGCGCAGTTCGGATGCTACGCCGTCTACAATACCGGAGAGGTGACGGCGCGAGCCCGACGTGCTTACGCCGGTGGCGTCGTGGGAAACTCATCGGTGGCCGTGGCCCACAACGCCATCAATACCGGCAACATCAACGCTCCCGATGCCGAATGTGTCGGGGGAGTGGTGGGCAAAGCCACTTGGGGCGCCGTCTTCGCCTGCCAGAACCTCGCGAACCTCCGGGTGAAGGCGGCATACGCCGGAGGCATCCTCGGTCTGGCAGGAAACTACACAGTGGTCAACTACTGCTTCAACGGCGGCTCATTATATAATACGGGCTCCGGTCCAACCGGCGGCATAGCCGGAGAGATCGGTGATCCCCGCGAGTGGTCGGCCGACAACATCATCAGCTGCGTGCTCGGCGGCACGGAGTGTGTGCTCGGGGTGCTCGGGCCTGTCATCGCCGTGGCCGGCGAGGCTTTCTCTCAAGGTGCCTCCGCTGCAGCCCACGTGCTGCATAAGCTGACCCATGTGCTTCACATAGCGGAGTCCGGCCTCGACTGGATACTGATGGCCACCGACACCCTCATCCTCTCCGAGGGAATCTATGAGATGGTCTCCGAAGAGGAGGCCGAGATGGTGGAGGCGTCGCTCAAGGCATCGGCTTCAAAGACCGACGCCGAGGTGAAGAGCGCCATGACCGCCATGCGGCAGGGCTACCGGATAGGAGCCGGAATGCTCCCCGACGGAGTTTCCTCTGAGGTCGCCGCGGAGTATATAGAGAATCTCGGAGCACTGCTTACATTCTACGAAGCTTCGGATGAAAACAACACCACCGTCAACTACAACATCAACCACGAGCGCGAGGAGCGCTATGAGACCATCGAGGAGCAGAAACATATCAAGGAGATAGTGCAGAAAGTGGTTGCCGGCACATGCATCTGCGTCTCGGCGACTGCCGCCATAGCCTCCGGTTTCGTCACCGCGGGCACCACTACGGCTGTGGCGCTTACCGTGATAGGTACGGTAGCCACGATTGTCGGGGGCGTCAACGCCATCATAGAGGGCGCCACCGACTATAAGAATAATGCCGTTATAGTGTCGCAGTGCTTCAATGCCGGAAGCGTCGGCAGCGACACCCGGGAACATACCGGCGGCATAGCCGGACACCTCATGCAGTATTGCGTGATCCGGGATTGCGTCAACACCGGCGCTTATACCGGCTCCGTGGTCAAGGGCGGGGGAGTGCTCGGACGCGGCGACGCCCACTTCCTGATGGAACGCTGCCTCAATGTCGGAGCTTCCTGGGGGCATCCGGTGTTCGCTTCCGTCGGCACCGGCTCAACGCAGAGACTCAATCATTATTATCTCGGCTCCTATGAGCCCGTCTACGGCGTCGGGCAGTTCACGCCGCTCACCCTCCCGTTGCTGTGCTGTCCGGAGTCATACCAGGGCTGGGACATCAACGGCAAGGAGTCGATATGGCGTGTCAACGCCGCAGAAGGATATTTCCCGGTACCCCTGCATTCCGAAATGGAGGCACCTGTGGAGTAATGAATAAATACAGCTTAACATAATGAAACCGACAACACGAATCATATCATGGCTGGCAGCCGCGGCTCTTTCGGTCGCTGCCGCCGGCTGCTCTGACGAGAATTTCGATCCCGACACATTCGAGCCTGTAATAACAACTCAGGGCGACTACAGGGTCAGCTCTTTCGCAATGTCGAAGCGCCTGCTCCAGGTGCCCGGCTCTGTGGCGGAGCTTACTTTCCGCCTCAAACCGTGTGCCGGAGGACCGGCCGAAGATTTCAGCGCCACTGTGGAGCATCATGGAAGCGCGCTTCGCTGCGACATGCGCATCGAACGCGACAGAAAGATAGCCGACGGCGACTATACCCTCTATGCCGTTCTCGCCGAGGGCGACACTCTCGAGCGTAGCGTAGACGTGACCTTCCGCGGCGAGCTGCTCAAGGGGGTGCTGACATCCACCTACGAGTTCCACCTTAAAGGGAGCGGTACTCATTCCGACCCTTACATCATCGGCTCACGCGATGATTTCGATACTTTCGAGTATGGCCTGAGCCGCGATTCCACGGCCCATGCACGCGGCCTCTTCTTCCGCCAGACGGCCGACTTCGACGCTCCGCGGCGCAGTGATGTGGTCGACGGCCGCTATTATGCCGGCTGCGACTTCGCCGGAAGCTACGACGGCTCCGGCCACACCATCGATGTGTCGTATATAGGCTCCCGCGACCAGGTCGACGTCTCGGCCGGCCTCTTCAATTACCTGCACACCGGAGCCTCGGTCAGCAACCTCACGGTCAGGGCCTCCATGCAGGGGCTCGGCGACAACAGCGGAGTGCTCGCCGGATGTGCCGAAGACTCCGTGACCCTCTCGCGCGTCACTGTGGAGGGCGCCGTCACCAAGAGCGGCAGCAACCTCGGAGGATTCATCGGCTACGCCACAGGGCGCCTCTTCGCCGACGGCTGCCGCCTCTTCCTCCAGCTCGAGGGAGATCGCTATGTCGGTGGCCTTCTGGGGCTTATGGAAAACGGAACCCTTAAGGTCAGCGACTTCTCCAATCTACATGATGACTATACCCCGGGCCTCTTCACTATCAATGCTTCCCGTTATGTCGGTGGGCTGGTAGGCGGACTCGGGGCGAGCGACTTCGAGATACGCGATGTGACACTCCATCACACTATCTCCGAGCAGGAGAAGGATATCCACGTGATCCATGCCGACAAGGGCACTCTCGGCGGACTTATGGGATGGGCCGGCATCTTACGCCCCTCCTCGCTCACCGCCGTCAAGATGCTTGCCCCGGTCTCCTCTTCCGGCAGTGACGTAGGAGGGCTCTTCGGCATGTCCGACGTCTTCGCCGATCTCACGGTGCAGAACTGCTCCGTCGGCTCCCTCGTGAGGGGCACCGACCGTGTTGGCGGATTTTTCGGAAATATCACTTCCCGCGGACATCTGACGTTCGCGGGCCTCAACCGCTCCAACCGCGTGGCACAGGTCGACAACGGCTATATCGCCGTAGAGGGCACCTCCGAGGTGGGTGGCGCATTCGGATATCTCAGCGGCGACATCCGATGCAGCTCCATCACGCTTGTCAATGTCAATGTCGCTGCCTCCTACCGCTATGCCGGCGGCATCATCGGCCATCAGCATTCCTCAACTCTCGATGCGCAATATTTCGAGACAGACCGCGACATGCATGTGGCGGCCCAGGAGGGAGCGGGAGGTCTGGTGGGATGGGCCGACGGCAGCACCATCCGCGGCCGTATGAAGGAGGCCATCGATTTCAGCAAGGTGCCCCGCGCCGCCGACTTCGTATCCGATTTCTCAGGCACAGTGGCCTCAACGACATCAGGAGGCGGCAACGGAGTGTCGATGGGAGGTATCGTGGGTTATGCCCACGACTCCTATCTCGAGCGGCTCTGTGCCGACGGCAGTGTCTTCGGTCGTGAGAATGTCGGCGGCATCGTGGGCTCCCTCTTCAACACCGGGCGCGGAAGCCTTACCGACTGCGTGTCGAAATGCCAGGCGCTGAAGAATACTCAGGGCTATCATACCGGAGGCATCGCCGGACACGTCACCGCCGACAGGGGGCCTTTCTGTCGCCTTGTCAATTTCTCACGGGTTGAGGGAGCCTCACGGGCCGGAGGCATAACAGGCACCATCGATTTCTCACGTCCCTCCGGTGATTTCAATCTTGAATACGCGGTGAATCTGGGCGCCGTCTCCGGCTCCGATTATGCCGGCGGCTGCGTGGCGCTCATCGACCACGACAAGAGCATCGCCCACACCATCTCCAACTGCGCCAACTACGGCAGCGTCTCCAATTCCGCTTCCGGCAGCGTGGGAGGCATCCTCGGCCACGGCGACGCCTCGCGGCTGGCCGTGATGCACTGCGCCAACCACGGCGCCGTCTCGTCAGGCAGCGGCTCGTCGAATGTCGGCGGCATTGCCGGACGTCTCGGTCGCGACCCCGGTGGCGTGACCGTCGGCGAGAATATGGAGATGGCGTACTGCTGCAACCGGGGCACCGTGTCGGCCGGAAACGGAGACTCCCATGTCGGCGGCCTCCTCGGATATCAGGAGGAGGGCAACGACTACGACGACCAGCACTGGATGACACACGACTGCTACAACATGGGCGCCGTCACCTCCGACCAGAAGCATGACAACGGCGGCATCGTGGGATGCGTCGACCATTACTCTGAGGTGGTGAGATGCATCAATGTAGGCAAGGTGTCGCACGGTAACGGAGTGGTCGGAACCCATAAGGGCTCGTCGATATGGCATCATCACAACCTCTATTATCTCGAAGGCTCGGGCAAGGGATGGTGTGCCGACTCCTTCAAAGAGAGCTCGGCAAAGTCGGAGTCCACTTTCCATGACTTCGACTTCTCCAATGTGTGGCGCATCGACACCGACGGCAGCGTCAACGGCGGCTATCCATATCTGCGCGACTGCCGTTTCCAGTCGCTGAAGCCGTGACTCGATAAGATTTTTTCGTCCCCGGGGGTTGGGAAAACTCCCGGGGACGTGTATTATAGGTGTATGGCGACAAAGAAAGACATAGAGCGGCTTTTCAAGGCCAACTACGCGGTGATGCTGAGGCTCGCCACGGCCATCCTCCACGACCGCGACGCTGCCGTCGACGTGGTGCACGAGGTGTTTGAGTCGCTCCTTGTCTCCCGCTCATCCGCCGATGTCGACTCCGCATATCTGCTTCGGGCCACGCGCAACCGCACGCTCAACTATCTGCGCGACCTCGACGTGAGGGAGCGTGTGGCCTCCCTCTATATGCTCGAGGCTTCAGAGGCAGATGTCGACGAGCGGATGTCTGACTGCGACCGGCTTGCCAAGGCTATTGCCGACAGACTCACCCCACAGACGGCCCGTGTGGTGAGGCTTCGCTTCTTCGAGGGGCTGCGCTATGCCGAGATTGCCGGGGCGCTCGGCATCAGCGAGGCCGCCGTCTATAAGCATCTGCGCCATGCCATCGAGACACTCCGACCAATAATTGAAGATCATGGATAAGATTGACAAGATTCTACACCTCGTCGACAATCCGGGAGAGTATTCTCCTGAGGAGGTCGACCGCCTTCTCGCCGATCCTGAGATGCGAAAGCTCTATGAGACGCTCAGCGCCGCCTCTTCGGCGCTCCACGCCTCCGAAGTCGCTGCCGATGAGGAGGAAACCGATGCCGAGTGGTGCCGTTTCAGCCGGCAACACCGCTTCTCTGCCTGGAGGTCTCTCTGGCGTCAGCGGCGTGCTGCCGTAATAACGGCTGTCGTGGCTTCCTCGCTTGTGGCCGTAGGCATGGGCATCGGATTCTCTGTCTACCACAGCAGATCCGTCAAATCTGTCGATTCCGAAATCAAGGTGATGGCCGTCGATGAGGCTTCTGCTTTACCAGCCGGAGACTCCTCCATCATAGAACCTGCCCTGGCGGTGGCGGATCTTCCTGCTTCGGTGGAATTCGAGGACGAGACCCTGGAGACGATTCTCGGACGCATCGCGGAGGCCTATGGCCTTGAGGTGAGGTATCTCTCCGATGCTCCGAAAACCATCCGTCTCTATTTCGTATGGCAGACCGCGATGACACCGGCCGAGACCATCGCCTCGCTCGACAATTTCGAGCGTTTCAGCGCGTCGCTCGATGGCGCGACAATTATTGTCGAATAAAGCAACGATTACACTCATGAAAAGATACCTGACGCTGGCCCTGTGTGCTGTGGCCTGTCTCGCCGCGCATGCCTTGAAATACGAATACCGTTTCTCCGACACTCCTCTGTCGGCCGCCCTGACGAAAATCTCCCGCGACCATCCGGAGCTTCATCTCAGCTTCATCTACGATGAGCTCGACAATTACCGCACCTCGGCCCACATCGACACCGACAACGGTCTGGAGGCCGTGCGCCGCCTTACGACCCATATACCGGTACGGGTGTCGCAGTCGCGAAGCGGCGTGTATGTGGAAGCCATGCAGCGTGGTGTCTACCGCTACACAGGGCGTGCTGTAGGCGATGGCGGCGATGGCGTTGCCCACGCCACTGTGATGGTGCTCGCCCCAAAGGATTCAACGGTGTTGACCTATTCCTTCACCGATGCCGCAGGTCGGTTCTCGATACCTTGCGACGTGAGGAAAGTGATACTGAAACTCAGCAGCGTGGGCTACCTCACCGCCTACCGCAACGTCTCCCGCTTCAATGTGGGGGATGTGGAGATGACCCTTGCTCCCGTGGAGCTCGGCGACATCACCGTCAAGATCGAGCGGGCACGCATGGAGGCCGACAAGACGGTGTTTCTTCCAGGCAAGAGGGAGAAGAACGCCTCCCACGGCGGCGCCGACCTGCTTCTGGCGATGGGGTTGCCTACCATCCGCGTCAATCCCGTCGGCAATGCCATCACCACCAACCTCGGCGAGGAGGTGGCCACCTTCATAGATTTTCTTCCCGCCGACCGGAAGGAGCTGGCCGCCATGCGCCCGCAGGACGTGAAGCGAGTCGAGGTCTACGAGTATCCCGCCGACCCGCGCTTCAACGGCGCCCGTCATGTGGTGAATTTCATCATGGTGAAGTATGAGTACGGCGGATATACCAAGGGGGATGCGTCTCAGGACATCCCGGAGCCTTCCGGAAACTTCAATCTGCATTCCAAGTTCTCTTATAAGAAAATGACCTATGATGTCTCGGCCGGATATTTCTATGAGATCGACGACCATTCACGGACCGATGCGCGTCAGGACTACCGTTTTCCCGAAGGCGACGTGAGCTGGCTCATGACCGACACCGACCGGCATTACCGCCACGACACCGAGTATGCCACCCTCCGTGCTGTCTATTCCGACTCCCGGAGTGTGGTATCCAATACAGTTGGTTATCAGGGCAACCACAGCCGGTTTAGGAACGCCACCGATAATATTGACCCGTCCTGAAAAATGTTGACTGGGATTTGTATTGTTAAATGTTAATATATGTTCAAAGTCCGGAGAGA
>CANQRV010000091.1 GCA_947626355.1 uncultured Muribaculaceae bacterium | reverse complement strand
ATCCGCGCCTCCACACGGCAATCACAATCCATTTTCGGATTGTGAAAGCGGGCCTTTAACTGAATATCCCTAAATTATGGTGATAAGGTGCGCCTCGTCACCAGAGACAATATCTCGGACACCTGGCTCCCTGTCGCCAACGACCTTCTGACCATCGGAGAAGTTGCAGCTAAAGGGAATGTGATTCCATATTTCCATATCAATGTTCCTGAAGTTGAGGGTGCCGAGGTCACATGCCGGGAGTCTAAGGTCATAAAGGGCCGCGACTTCTCGTTTCTTGTCGAGCCATCATCTCCGGACAAGATTGTGACCGTGAAGGCCAACGGATTCATATTAACGCCGGAAGCAGACTCCACCTACAGGATAAATAATGTGACTGCCGATCAGGATATTTCAATCATCGTGCAGAATGCCTCTGACGTGGTGTCGAAACGGAATCTATGGGTACAGGCCGGACAGCTTGCGGAATTGGTCGGCGACTCTGACAGCGGAACAATCAGAGACCTCACACTTTTCGGCACAATTGATGCAAATGATTTCGCATTCATGCGCGACAGGATGAGACTTACCCGTCTTGATATTTCCGGTGTGAACATTGTGGCAAACGGATCTAATCCGGCGAATGCGATTCCGGCTAAGGCGTTTTCCAAATGCGGCTCTCTTCAGCAAATCATACTCCCCGAAAATGTGAGTACGTTCAAGAACGGGTGTTTCAGTTACTCGGGCTTGACATCAATCGAGATACCGGCCTCAGTAGCCACTTATGAATACAACATATTCCTCGGATGTGCCAGTCTGTCTGAAGTGACCGTGCGTCGTCCGTCGCCGGCATGGATCAACTGGTGTGTGTTTCAAGGCACACCTAAAACACGTCTGACTGTGCCGGTCGGCTCGCTCAGCGCCTATGAGGGGAAGGAATACTGGAATGACTTCAATGAGATTACCGAGGAGAATGCCATACCGGCCACACATTATAATGTATGGCTTCAGGAAATGACAGGTGTAAAGTTCACCCGGGTCTCAGAGTCCTCTCTCGTTGCCGCCGGTGCAGATTACGAGTTTATGGTCGAGACAGACGACTCCTATGGAGACGCCACAATGGAGGTGCTTGCCAACGACATTCGTATCTATCCGGATGAACGTGGTGTGTATCATGTAGCAATAAACGCCAACACTCTGATACATGCCGATTTCCATCAGCCCCAGGCCCCAGACTACGATTCTCCCTGGAAAATCACAGGAGCGGCGGGTGGCATAGGCCTTGTCTCGGATGTCGTGAATGTCATTCCTGGCAAATCGTTCACCGTAAGGGCCAATGCCCTTGCCATATCTCCCGACGACGCCTCCAAGTTTTATTGCGCCGCGCTGACCGACAGTGAAGGGCGCATCAAAGAGCTCATATCTCCGGTGATGACCAACAGTTCTTTCAATTTCGGCAATCTTCCCTGCGATTTTCTGTGCAATGTGAAAGACGCCACTGTGCGCGAAGGCAATAAGATCTGTATCGTCACATCGTCCAACAAGCAGAAATGGAATCCGGTGAAAGGTGACAATGATTCCATTATCGATTGCCTGTCCGCTATAGGTAACCGGGTGGTGTATCACAATATCGTGATGCCGGATAAAGTGGAGGGAGCCGTTATAGAAGGAGGCGCCTCGCAGGTGGTCAGAGGCATGCCTTTATCTTTGAAAGTGACACCTGTCTCTGTTGATGACCGTATAACTATTGCAGTCAACGGGATTAACAAAGTGGTTGACGCCTCAATCGGCAGATTGTCGATACCGGTAGTGCTCGAGGATATGGATATCGCCATACAGGTCAATCCGGCAGGAGAAAACGCATATACTGTCGTCAACGTGCGCGAGGGTGAACTGGCCGCCAAGATCGAGCACTGCCCGTCGAGACTTAAGGTCACCGGTGTGATGAGAAGCGAGGATTTTGACGCATTCCGCAATCATGCGGCTATAATAGAAGAGCTTGACCTTGCCGATGTCACGGTCAAAGGAATAGTGGATTTCGCCGATGCCATACCCTCCAATGCGTTTGCGTCGCCAGACGCCGGTGTACCGAGTGCGTTGAAAACCGTAATCCTTCCGACGAATCTTGTCCAGATCCATGATAATGCATTCAATCGCTGTGGCCGGCTCAGTGAAGTGACGATACCTGCCACCGTGAATTATGTAGGCTCCGGAGCGTTTGCCGCATGTGCGGGCCTGTCCAGAATAATCTGTCAGGGCAATCAGCCGCCACACACAGGGAATATGAGTCCTTTCCCCTCAGACTGTTCGGGTATCATACTCGAGGTGCCCGGAGGATCGGAAGATTATTATGGAGATGCGGCCTACTGGAGCGATCTGATGCGTGTCACCTCAAAGGTATATTATAACATCCAGATAGACCCGGAGCGCACTTTCAGCTATAACGGATATTATTCCGACCTGACGAAGATAGAGGTCAACGGCCAAAAGGTGCAGGTCACGCTGGGACTGCCTAATTTCACGCCGCTGGCCTCCAAACCTAATCCGACGTATCGTCCGGGAGTGGCTTTCAGATTGTATGACAACGGGAATGACGTGACCACCACATCATCCTACGTTTGTTACGGCCAGCATTCGGTGATTCTGGATCCCGATCCATATTATCAGCCGGGGAGTGCCAGATATCCACAGGACCATGTCATACAGGTTGTGTTTCATTATCCTATATCCATTGAATGCATGGATGGCCTGTCGGCGGAACTCGTCGACCTCTCTGAAAGCGATATATGGCGCAGCGCGGATATGAGCCTGTTCATACCCGGCTCGACGGCCTATGCCAATTTGTTCAGGGAAGGGGAGGACTATAAATTCAAAGTAGTGTCTTCCACACCGAATATAATGCCAAAGGTGAGATGTGTGAGCCACAACGTCACTTCTTTCGGAGACAATCCTCAGTTCTCCGACATCGAGTCTATTCTTGTGCCGGATGAAAACGGCATCTATACCATATGCGATCTACAGGGTGAGGTCAGGATTTATGTGACGGCCGACCTTGTGGTAGGCGACGGGGATGTGATAACGCCCGATGAGGTCGCTTTGGTAAGCGACGAGGATGCATCACTCCTGACAGACATAGGACTTGACGGTGAGATTGATGAAGCCACCTTCCAGCGGATCCGCGAGAAATTTGATTCACTGGTGTCGCTTGATCTTTCCGGGATTACCAACGAATCCATTCCAGACAACGCGCTGATGGGCATGAACAGTCTCAGAAGTGTGGTCATACCGGAAGGGGTGACGTCAATCGGCTCCGGAGCTTTCTCCGGATGTATCGCCCTGGAGTCTGTCACGATACCCCGGGCATATTCAATAGGTGACAACGCGTTTTCCGGATGCCGGTCAATGACAAGCATCACCCTCCTTGGAGAGCCTGTCGCTGAGGGGCGGGCACCACAGTCAGCACCCGGTGGAGATGGGAGCGCCGGCATTTCCGAATCATCTTTCCAGGGTCTGAATCCGAACTGTCTCTTATATATAACCGAAAGTCTGTCCGGCAGTGTCGGTGCCACGCCGAACGTCATTATCAACTCCAACGGCACACGCATCACCACTTCCGACATTTCTCTTGATTCCGCCTATCCTTTCAACGCACCTGCAGGTTTCAGCCTCGGGCAACATTCGATTTCCATTGAGATGGACCTTTCCGGCAGTCTGAGTGATGACAACGACTGTTGGAAGGGAATCGTGCTGCCTTTCGCTCCGACAGCCTTCGATTTGGGAGAAGAGTTCGCGCCACGGCGTGAGAATCCCTTCACTCTGCTGTCGTTTGCATCTGTCGAAGACGACAGACTTATGCCCTGCGAATCGCTCGAGGCCAACATACCATATCTCGCAAGTGTTTATGCTCCCTACGACACGGTGCCCGTCAGATTTATCGCCACAGGTCAATCCACATCCGATGATTATGTCTACGATGTGCCATTCACTCCGGCGCCGGAAGATATCAGGGCTGATGGCCACGATTTCACCTTGCTGGGAACTTTTGACGGTTCTGTGATTTCCGGAAACATATATTCACTGGATTCCGAGGGAATCGCATTCAGACGCGTGAATACGGATTCCATCAATACTGTAAAGCCTTTCGAGACATACCTCCGTGGCGTTTCCGCAGGAGCTCCAGACTCTTTGAATGTCGGGACACATCCTATCTGGGTCTACAATCCTGAATCATCGATAAAATCCGGAGACATGCTGTATCATTCCTCAAAGATAGATTTCTCAACGAGGACTGACGGTGCAACCGTATATTATACTATTGACGGCAGTGAGCCAACAGACAACTCCATTAGGTATTCAGAACCTTTCAATCTGCCCGGCGACAGCATCACGGTCAAGGCAGCAGCCTTTTACAAGGGATACGGTTCGGAAACCGTAAGTCTTGATTTAGAGCTCGTGAAGACTCATTTAGACTATGTGTTTAATGAAGGATGGAGCTGGATTTCCCATAATGCGGAGACCGATGTGCCGGTCATTGATTTCATGAGAGAGGGCATGAGCTGCCTGATGTCGCAGTCTGAGGAGGCCGTATGGAATCCACAGCATGGACCTACCGGCAGCCTCAATCTTCTGAGCCCGCTTAAGGCTTATAAGGTATCGGCATCCGCCGATAACGTCTCATCGACTATAAAAGGAATCTCAATCGACCCGTCAAAACCTGTCGCCATAAATAAGGGCTGGAACTGGATGGGTTTCCCACTTGACCATGGCAGCCTGCCGCTCTCCGATGTATTTGCCGGCCTGAATGTGGAGCCCGGTGATATGATAGTGGGGCGCGACGGTTTCTCACAGGTTGATTCTACAGGGCAGTGGAGAGGCGTATTGAAGATTATTGAGCCGGGAGCCGGATACATGTATCTGAGCGGCAGCGACAAGGAATTTGTCTACGGGTCCCACCGGTCTGAAGAAGAGGTAGAGGGCATTCCCTGTGCTGAAGAAGACGTGAACGAATGGAAAGTGGACAGCCGCAAGTATCCGTCTATTATGCCGGTGATCTGCCGCGTGAGCCGCGACGGGACAATCGTGCCATGCGATGAATACGGGATTGCCGCTTTCTGCGGCGAAGAATGTCGCGGCATCGGTGTTGTGGTAGAAGACTGGATCATGATCAGTGTTTTCGGCAATGCCGGCGACGAGATCGGTTTCCGCATCCATTCGGAGGCAAGCGACACTGACACGCGCCTGAAGCAGTCGCTTATCTTTACGGAAGACGCTGTGGGGTCTCTGGCATCTCCATTTGTGTTTGATTATAACTCGACATCCCTGTCGGATATGGTTGATGACACCTTGACAATCACAGTGGAAGACGGTATTCTGGTTTTTAACGATGCCATGCGGCAGGCATCTCTCGCCGAAGTATATGACCTGACAGGGAGGAGACTTGCATCCAGGGATGTTACCGGCATGGGCAGAGTTTCTCTTGGCCATCTTGTCTCCGGAGTGTATGTCGTGATGCTCCACACTCCCACAGGCTGTGTAAGCCGCAAGATCGAAGTCAGATAGGCAATATGATGCCATAATTAATTTGCAGCGCCCGTGATAGGACGCTGCGGATGTCAAGCCGCCCGGGTCAACACGATTCCGGGCGGTTTTGTTGACATCAATCCATTGGAACCATTAATGAAGCAAAACGTTATGCGTAATATAGGAAACTATTCCATATCGGATCTTCTCATTGCCATCTGATCCGATCAGTTTCTTCAGTGTGCTATAATTCATTACTTTCAAATTTCAACTTAAATGAATATGAGCTGCACCCGCGCCGTTTATCTTGGACCGGACAGCATGATTGTGGCAGGGCGCACCATGGGCTGGAAAGAGGATCCTCAGTCGAACATCTATTTTTTCCCGAGAGGGATATCACGCTGTGGCGGAATCACAGACAATTCCGTGAAATGGACATCGCGCTACGGCAGTGTCGTGACTGCCGGATATGACATCGGTGTCTGTGACGGCATGAATGAGAAAGGGCTTGTGGCGAATCTGCTGTTTCTCGCGGAATCACAATACCACAGGCCAGACGACAGTCGTCCTGTGATGGGTCTCAGCATATGGACCCAGTATGTACTCGATAATTTCGCGACTGTGGATGAGGCGGTGGATGAACTCGGAAAAGAATTGTTCCGTATAGATGACCCCGATCTGCCAAACGGTGCAAAATCCACCCTTCATCTTTCGATATCCGATCCAACCGGCAACAGCGCCATATTCGAGTATATTGATGGCAATCTCGTGATACATCATGGCAGAGACTGCCAGGTGATGACAAATTCTCCCACATACGACAGGCAGCAGACTCTTGACGACTATTGGCAACAGATAGGAGGCCTCGTCATGCTTCCGGGCACCAATCGTGTGATGCGCAATGTGTCTGTCCCACTGGGCATCTCAATCCCGTCACAGCCTAACATCGCCTCTACCCGATGGCGCACCGTCGCCGACCAGAAGAATCTGGTCTATTACTTTGAATCTACATTGAGTCCGGATATTTTCTGGATTGATCTCAAGAAACTCGATTTCGGATCGGGCAACAGTATCAGAAAGCTTACTCTGACCAATGGAGATATATATGCCGGCGATGCCGCCGATAGAATGCGCGATTCCAAACCCCTTGCGTTTCTATTCGGTATCTGAATCCTTGGTGTCAGTCTGTATGTCTCGATAAAGTCAGAAAAAACGGGGAAGTGATTCGTCTTCCTCGAATATATAGTTTATAAAGTCGTTGAAGGGTTTCTGGACACGAAATCCTTCGACGACCTTTTTCAATCCGTTCCTGCTGCATAGTGTCCTGTCGCTGATGGCAGAAAGCACAGTATAGCACTTCGGCTTGAGGAGCTCGATGTGCTCCCAGTTCCTGTCGAAACCCTTAGGGGCGGTTTTCAGAAAGTCTTCACCAACCACCGGGAAGAATGACCTGAACTCCGGATTCCCGATTATCTCCAGATACTCCTCGATGTTGTCGTAGATGCTCTGTCGAACAGCCTTCAGTATCCTGGAGGGAGGGCACCACAGTCCACCACCGACAAAACAGTTTTCCGGCTCAATGTGAAGATAATAACCACACATCTGGCTCTTTTTGCCGCCATGCGGATTGACATAGATCCCGATATGCTGCTTATACGGTGTCTTATCGTTGGAGAATCGCGTGTCGCGGTATATACGGTAGAGACAGTCGGCCGGCTTCATCCGCGCGGCCTCCGGCTCGATTTCCGATAAGCTGACTATCAGTGTCTCGGCCACAGCCTCTACCTTACGGCGCACATCATTGTATCTATCCTTATTCCGATTAAACCACTCGCGGTCGTTATTGTCTTTCAGCTCTCTGAGGAACTGCAAAATTTCCTTCATAATTTATCCTTTCACCTTGACTAACGATTTTTCCAAGGATAAATTATCTTTCCACCGGCTTGCTCATCCCGCAATTTCGCATTAATTTTGCGTATTCAACATGACCCGCTCATTATTATGTCTTACACACTAACTATAAGAGATGCGGAGAGCTACAGACAAAGGCTGGAGCGTTTCCTTTCTGACAAATGTCTGCTGTTCAATCCATATACAGTATCTGACGAACGCCTTTGGGCGGGCATTCTGAGAATGCGGTGGCGAGGTCCATATTCACTGACCCAAATGGTCGTACTCCATTTTACAGGGATAAGAACCGATAGAGAGGGCCTTGACGTCAGAGAATATGTCACATACAGTATCGGCGACTCGACAGAGGAAATCACACGCAATATGAAGGACTTTACTTTCAAACGCACGGCCGCCGACTCGCTTTGCCCTGTGCGCAGTCTGGTCAACAGTCATCCGATAACCGAGCCCCGTCAAATCCATTCCCTGATTGGAAAGTCGGTCTTCGTAAGCCGCTATATCACCACCGTAAAGAGCGGTTACGGCTATGGTGCGGCTATGGCGATGCACCGTCTGACAAACAACCTTTCTCTTGATGCAGCCACAATACGAACGGCGATCATCAATTCCAAGCTCGAAATGCTCGATCGCCTGCTGACCTATCCTCATGCCCACGTATATCTTGATGGCGAGCCATCACCTTTCGTAGATATTGCCACTCCAATCGGCAAAACGAAGGCTCTGATTTCCACATACTCCTCCGTCATACCTCCTGTTGACTGAGCACAAGCGCCCTCTGATCCGATAAAGAAGCCTGCCGATGATTTGGGAATAGGGTAGTGGTGGCTGGGCGGCGCCCATTCTGAATGTCGACAGAACAAATGCACACTTTTGTGTGAGGCCAATCTGTCACAAATCATGTAATTTTGCGTCTGATAATACAATGCGCGGTACCAGCATTGCCAGGCAGTAAAGGACAAGGCAGACGAACTTGGAATCAGCCTCATATTCCTGCCTCCGTATTCTCCGAACCTCAATATCATAGAGAGGCTTTGGAAATACACAAGACGGCATGTCCTGGCCGGAAAGTACTTTGACACTCCCGCCAAGTTTCATGATGCCCTCAGGCAGTTCTTTGAGGTCGATTACATCAATCATAAACCAAAGCTCAGCTCATTGCTGACATTAAATTTTCAATCATTCGAAAATGCACATTTACTTTGTGCGTGAACTATAATTAGGGATATTCAGTAAATATTCAACTGGTTGTTTGCCAATGTCATAGATATTTTGTAACTTTACAAAGAACC
>CANQRV010000090.1 GCA_947626355.1 uncultured Muribaculaceae bacterium | reverse complement strand
GGCCTCCGCCGCTTCTCCCTTTGTTCTGAAAATTATTGAAGTTTAACCCCCTGTCGAAAATCGGGGAGTACTATAGATATTTGCGAAATTCGCAAATGTTTAGCACACGGTGATAACGTCATTAGGAAGGGTAAACTTAATGGTAATGTGGTGTCTGCTACCATTTTATTAGACTGGACTCTGAAACTTGTAAAGTTTATTTTGGGATTCATGACCTTGTATCTAAAACAGTAATCATATATGACATATACTGAATCTCAGCAATCTGCAGTCGCGGCCTTCAGGGAATTTCTTGAGGGCGATGAGCAGGTGTTCATGCTCAAAGGGGCTGCCGGTACGGGCAAGACAACCCTTGTCTCGGAGTTTCTCAGGATTCTTGATGCTGCGAAGCGAGAGTATCGGCTTATGGCTCCGACCGGCCGGGCTGCCTATATCATAGGCAGTAAAACCGGTAAACCAGCGTTTACCATACACCGGAGCATCTATGGCCTGTCAAAGCTGAAATCAACAAGTCAAAATAAAGAGGAGGAGGATGACGGCGGGCTGCATCTGAGATTTGGATTAAAGTCTAATAATGATTCGCTCACATCGGTGTATATCGTGGATGAGGCATCGATGGTATCCGATAATTTTTCTGAGAATGAGGCCTTTTCATTTGGCTCGGGGTGTTTGCTGACGGATTTGTTCGAGTTTGCTCGCGGCCGCAAAATCGTGCTGGTAGGCGATTATGTACAGCTGCCGCCGGTCGGGATGAATTTCTCGCCCGCACTCGACAAGGATTATATCGAAACTAAATTCAGTTGCAAAGTTGCCGAGTTTAAGCTTCATGAAGTGATGCGTCAGTCGGAGGGGAGCGTTATGATTTCGAATGCATCGAAAATCAGGGATGCAGTTGAGCGGAAATCCTTCATTGAATTCAGCCTTGGCCGGGGAGAGGATTCGATTGCCGAGAATATAGATTTGCTCAAGCCGTATTACCAATTATCTGAGAATAAGCCGAGCGTAAGGGCCGCTGTGATTGCTTACAGCAATAGGCAGGCCTTAGATTATAACCTTGCTATCCGAAGGCATTATTACAGCGATGCAGCTCCGCGGCTTAAGGCCGGCGATCTCTTAATGATAAGCCGCAATAACTATGCCTATGAGTATGAATTGTTCAATGGCAATATAGTTCAGGTA
The DNA here is from genome assembly GCA_947626355.1 of uncultured Muribaculaceae bacterium. Classification (GTDB taxonomy): domain Bacteria; phylum Bacteroidota; class Bacteroidia; order Bacteroidales; family Muribaculaceae; genus Lepagella. Next base: position 7,832 of record CANQRV010000090.1, on the reverse strand, counting down.
GAGGCCTGTCAGCCAGATTCGGAGGTGACAACGCGGCATATTAGAGTCAAATTAGGGAAGAATCGGATCGAACAAGTGGAGCTGCGGTTCCGCCGCGCAACGATTTGCTTTGCCGCCCGCGGCAAGCGGGCATCGTTAAATGTGATGCTGCTCGATAACTTCCTTGATGATTCCTCCGGTTCGGTAGGCGGATTATTGGCCCGTGCATTAATCGTTGATTTCAACAACCGGCTGCCACAGGCCATCAAATCCAGGGAAAGCGAAATCCGTCGTCTGCTCCGGTCAAAGGAGAAGCTTACTATTCAACAACAGGAAATCTGCGACGAATATATAAATTTACTCAACAAGGACCCATATTATAACGCAGTAATCTGTAAGTATGGTTATGCGATGACGTGTCATAAGGCGCAGGGCGGCGAATGGGAAAATGTATTTGTGGATATGTGCCGCTACGGGGGTACGGCCAACGAAGATTACTTCCGCTGGGCCTACACTGCCATCACGCGCGCAAGCAAACGGATTTGGCACTTCCGCTCTCCGGATTTCAATTATATCAGCAATCTGGTGGTGGAAGAGATCAAGCCGTCGGCCAATATAAGGATAAGCAACTACTCTGCCGGCGGAAACTTCTGTGATTCAAGATTTGAGCGCCTGACCACGCTTGCCACTCAAAACGGGCTGTCGGTAAGCGAGGACAGGTCAAAGCCGTATCAGCACATTATCACATTTACAGATAAGGATGGGGCCACGGCAAAGTTCCAATTGTGGTATAAGGCAAAGGGCTACAGCGGCAAGGATGTGCTTTTGTCTTCAACGTCGGAAGAGATGACGGCTTTGTGCACGCCATTGATTGACGCTTCCTATGCCCCGGGGAGTGTCCCCTTCTCTGCTCCCGACCGACCGTTTGCCGAGAAGTTAGTGAAGTTTGTAAAGAGTCAGATAGATGAGGTCGGAATCCAGTTACTGGACATCACTCAGGAAAATTATCAGGATGTGTTCCACCTAAAGACAGACGGCATCGCACAAATCGGCTTAACCTATACTGCTAAAGGTAATTATACCTATATGCGATTAACTAGTTCGCTAGGTTCTCTTGACACTAAACTCAAGACTCTGCGTGAAAGATTCATTTAAGAGATTCGCACTGAAAACTCAATATTATGACAATTAAAGAGATTACGGCACTTCGTAAGTCAGGTCGGCTTCAAGAAGCATTAGAAGCCGCCGAAAAGGAGTTCGCACAGAGCGTCAACAAATATACAGTCGGGGCACTGTTTTGGTGTTTGAATGATTTATACAAACAGCAAAGCAGTGATGATGCCAAACCTACGATAAATCGGATGAAGTCTTTGTATAATGATTATTGCACCGGCGATGAGTATATGCTTAGATCTCTTGCGTCAGCTGAGCGTCATTGTTTGCCACATTTCCAAGAGATAAAAGAGTCTGTTGAAAATGCAAAAAGAGGCACAGACGCTATCTCAGCGCATCAGCAAGCAACTGTATGGTATCACGAAGGTCAACTAGATAGACAGCTTTACTCAGATCTCGGGTGGCTTACCTTTTATGCACTCAAGCAGACCGCACTCGGTGAATCTCAAAAGAGAAAGGTATTACTCAACCAATACCTTCAATTAGATTTGCCCAAACCGTCTATTCTTCATTCTCTTATTCTTGGAGAAGCGATAAAAGTAGAGCAAAACACGCCTCTCCAGTTCCGTATCCGAGATTTTATCCGCATCTGGGGTCTTGAAAATCTTCGTGAAGAAGATTGGGAACAATATCGTTCTGAAGAAGGTAATACGTTGCCGTCAACAGTTGAAAAACTCATTGGCGTATATACAAAAGAACTAAAAACAGATGGAGTCGAATCCCCTGATGATTTCGCCCTATTGGTTGATAAGGCTCTTGCAAAGTATCCCAAGAATCAAAACATGCCGTATTTTAAGGCTGCTGTCCTTATTTCTCAAGGCAAGTCCCAGGAAGCATTGACTTATTATAAGAATTTGATCCTTCAATTTCCGTCAAAATTCTATTTGTGGAATCAGACAGCCGAGTTGGTTGAGGATATTGACACGAAGATTGGATTACTGTGTAAGGCTCTTACCTGTGGCGCTGAAAATGAATTCCTCGGAGGTGTGCGTCTAAAACTCGCGTCTTTGTTATATCAGAAAGGGATGAGGGGAAACGCAAAACATGAACTTGAAATATATAGAGAGACTTACCAGAACAAAGGATGGAATTTAAAACCAGAATTTTGGCAAATCTATAATCAAGTAAGTCCTGTGGAAAAGGCTATAGATAACGATATGGTCTATGCTGAATATACTGTCAAAGCTGATGAATTCATTTATAGTTCACTGCCCACGGTAGTAGCTGTAAAGGTAGCTGAAAGTCTGAATGAAGATCGTAATCATCCCGGGCGTAAAATTACGACATGGATTCTTCGCACAGCCGGCGATACTATAAGATTGCGGAAACCGACTAAATTCCGACTTAATAGGCGCACTCCCAATGGAGCAATTTTCGATGTAAAGTTAAATGACGGAAAGATTGTTTGGATTAAGGAACATGCCGGATATATATCAGAACCATGGCTTAAAGAAGTAAGCGGTGATGTACTGTTGCGCACCGATAGAAATGGGAAGAAGTATGCAATAATAGCTGGTTCTTATGTTGGCGAGGATTTATTGAAAGGCATACATGAAGGTCAACGAATAAAGGTGCTTTCCATTCAGCAAAAGGATGGACGTTGGTCGGCTGTATCAATTATAAAACCTTAAATGTTATAGGAATGCCAGCTACAAAAAATGCAATGACCCGTTATGCGCTCATTGATAGAATGCTTGCCAACCGTATTAAGGCATACTCTATTCAGGATATAACGGATGCTTTAAATGAAAAGCTGCCGGAGTTCGGCCAAAAAACTATCTCGAAACGATGCGTTGAGAAGGACTTGTATTATTTAGAGTATGATAGTCCTTTCAATGTCGAAATAGAAGAGTATTGGATTGACGCGTCAGATAAGAATGACCGACCATATAGAAAGCGTTGTATTCGATATGCAGATCCAACATTTTCAATATTTAAGCCTAAACTTACAGACGATGAAAAAACTGTATTGTCAGTGGCTCTTGAGACCCTTGGCAGTTTTGATGGCCTTGATAATTTTGAATGGCTCAATGATTTAAAGAATAGGCTTAATCTGGAAGAACACGAGCCAGTCATTTCCTTATCCAAGAATTTGCTCACGAATTCGACGCTCATTGCGAGATTGTTCACTGTAATCAGGCTTAAACAAGTTATAAGTCTACAATATCATACATTTAAAAGTAACGAGATTCGCAATGTAAGTATATCCCCCTATTTACTTAAAGAATACAATAATAGGTGGTTTCTAATTGCATCCGCCTCAGATACCGGACGAGTATTGACATTCCCATTGGACCGAATAGACGATTTTAGTTTTAACTTCGGTGCTAAATATATGTCTGCTCCCGATGACTTATATGAGCGATATGAGGAAATAATCGGGGTTACATATGTAGATGATAATCCGCTTCAAAAAATTACATTCTGGGTATCAGACAATTCCAAAAATTATATAATAACCAAACCAATTCATAGTTCGCAGAAGACTCTTAGAGGGGAAATAGACTCACAACTTCGCAGTACCTATCCTTCCCTCAAAGATGGGCAATTCTTTCAGATAGAATGCCGCAAAAATTACGAGCTCTTTCGTGAACTCATTTCCTTCGGGAAGGATCTTGTAGTGGTTAGTCCACCGCAAATCAAAGAAAATATCACAGGTCTTATTGAACAACAATACATCGCATATAAATAGATAAATTATTGACTACAGTCATGCAAAGGGCATATTTCAATAAAATTAGATCTCAAATAACATCTTTATTAAGCGATGCGAAAATAGAGATAGAAATAGCAATGGCATGGTTTACAAGTGCTGAACTATTTTCTGCAATAATATCATGCTTGAGTCGTGGTGTATCTATAAAACTTGTACTCCTTGAAAGCCCTATAAATTTTATGGAATATGCGCCCGATTTCAATGATTTCATAAAAGCTGGAGGTAAATTATATATAGCGACATCAGAGCTCGGCTTTATGCATCATAAGTTTTGTGTTATTGATGGCAAAACTGTGATTAGTGGTTCTTATAATTGGACTTACTATGCTGAGACTCGGAATGTAGAGAACGTATTTATTACAGACGAACTTTCTGTGGTAAATTCGTACCGGGAAGAATTCAACAGATTGTGCAAACTAATAGGATATCCCTCACAAGACGTTCCAAGATATTCAATGATTGAAATTGAAGCATTTGAAAACATTGACTTCAATGAACTCAATACCGAGATAGAAAATATTTGTCGTATTCAAAATCGTCCCGTAAAACAATTGTTTGAGACTCGAACGGAAGTTGTAGTCTCAGAAACAAAGTTATGCCCAATTGCTAATGGGGCTATTGGCATCTTAGTTAATGGTGTCAATGGTATCAAGGTCGAGACATTTATTGAATCAGGAACTAACTTGCCGAACACTACAAAGAGGATTTTTTATTTTGACAGTAAATCGGATACGGAATGTCCCTGCAAGATTGTTAGGGTAGACGCCAATTCTTCAGACAATATCCATCTTATAAAGGAGGAGGATATCTTAAGAATAGCACAAGGCGCAAACGAAGCAAATCTTCCAATTGAATTTTCCATGACAATGGATGACAATGGTTGCCTCCGAGTAGACGTTTATTGCGAAAAATCTGGGAAACGTATAACCATTAGCACATTGGACAAGACACTGGTAAAATATGTGTGAGGTTAAAGATAACAAGGCTCTCTATGTAACTCAAATCAACAAACGTTTTGAGGAGCTCAAACATGTCTCAAGCGACGAATTACGAAATTTGGTAGAAAGGATTAAGGATGATATCGCTATATCTACTAATCTCAATACGGAATTAGATGGCGTATTAACAGATGTTTACGCAATTGTCAAGGAAACTGCAAGGCGATTCTCTTTAGGGAAGATTGTTGTTACAGCCAATGTACACGACAAAATTCTTGCAGAAAAATATGATTTCGTATCTATTGAGGATTCCAACGCAGTTTATAATAACCATTGGATTGTTGAGGGAGAACCTTATACCTGGAACATGGTCCATTACGATGAGCAACTTCTTGCTGGAATATATCTGCACTTCGGTAGGGCGATTGAGATGGCAACTGGAGAGGGGAAAACCCTTGTCGCTACATTGCCTGTATTTCTCAATGCATTGACTCATCGCGGAGTACATATTATGACAGTGAACGATTATCTCTCAAAACGAGACTATCAATTGACACGTCCATTGTATATGCTTTACGGATTTAACGTTGATTGCGTAGAATTTTATGAGCGTCATGACTATCGACGTAAATTAGCGTATGACGCTGATATAACATTTGGAGCCAATTCAAGTTTTGTCTTTGATTATCTTTTTGATCATCTTGCAATCGATCCTAAAGAATGCGTACAACGATCCCATAATTATGCTATAATAGATGAAGTTGATTCCATTCTAATAGATGAGGCGGAGACTCCTCATATTGTGTCAGGAGGAATACCCTATAATGACGGTGAAATATATAGACAATATTTACCGATTATAAAGGAGCTGGTAAGTGCAGATAGTGGAGATTTTTATACATTAGATAAGTTAAACCATATTGCGACATTTACCATTAAGGGAAAAGATTGGTTGTCTAAAAAACTCAATAATGAAGCACTTTATCTAGTTCATAAATCATATGAAATTGATGATTTTGAATCATTGTCCATCGAAAAGAAAAATCAGATACTGCAAAATATCCGACTTCAGAATGTACTTCAGCAACTGCTTAATGCATTAGTAGTATATGAGAAGGATGTTGACTATTTAATTATAGACAACCAAGTAAAAATCATTGACCAGAATACCGGACGTATTAAATTTGGTTCTCGATGGGGGCATGGGTTGCATACAGCCGTTGAAGTAAAAGAGAATGTCAAGGTTCAATCTGATTCTGATGGGATGGCAGTTATAACGCTTAAAAATTATTTCAAGCTCTACAATAAAATAGCTGGGATGTCAGGGACTATTCAACCTATAAATAACGAGCTACTAGAAGTTTACGGACTCAAAACCTCCATTATACCTCCTCATCTACCGATTATCAGGAAAGACTTCTCTTTACGGATCTTCAAATCAAAAGAATCAAAGGATAGAGAAATATTATCGAATGTTTTATCAAATTTGCAAAACGGTAGACCCACTCTTATAGGAACATTATCACTAAAGCGAGCTGATGAAATAGAAAAACTTTTTAGTGAATCAGGCTTAAAATTCAATCGTCTTGATGCGAGGACGACTCGGGATGAGGCAGAGACTATTGCTAAGGCGGGAGTCGGCAGTACCATAACGCTGTCGACAAGCGTGGCAGGTAGAGGTACTGATATCAAACCATCTGATGATGCCATTGTCAATGGAGGATTATGCGTAATTGGAGCCGATTTGTTTGGCTCGGTACGAACTGATTTGCAGTTACGTGGTAGATCTGGAAGACAAGGGAATCCCGGATCTTCGATTTTCTATGCATCACTGGAAGATGATATTATAGGGTATCTTTCCGAAGATGAAAGAGCGGAATTGTCTTCAATTGCTTCAAATATAGGCGGTGACGATATTTCGGTCGGATGTATTAGGGATTATTTTAAGTTAGCACAGTCAAAGCGTGAGGTTATTCTACGGAATAAGCGAATAGAAACGTCAAGAAAGGATGATACTATTGCGCCATATAGGACAAAATTTTATGAACAACGCAATCGGGCGTTGTTTGACTCACACTACGCCTGTGAACAGGTATCCAAAATATTAGCAGATCTTGACAAAACCTATATTGAGAAGTCAGAATGCAAGATGTCTGTCCTTTATGCTTCAACAAAAGAAATCGTTAGACGCAGTAAAAGAAATAACGCAAGCCGAAAGAATATATTTATTCCGTATTCTGTTAATCAAAGTCCATTCGTAATCAAAGTGGATGTAGATCTAATCCTGACAAGCGAAGAATATTTCAAGAAAGAATTCATGCGTCAGAATCTGCTTCAGGTCTATGATTGGTTTTGGAAGGACTTTGTGCTTTACGTAATGCAGAATCTTGACTCGGTTGAGATTAAGGCACTCCCACAAAGATATATGGGAATGATTAATGCAATCAACTCTGTGCTATGTGGAAGAATGCTGGGAACTGCTCCTACGTTTAAAGTTGAACTGAGTGAGGAAAGCAAGGTTGAAGAATGTACCGGTGTTACTGAAATCACGCGGATAAGCAATAGTCCTCATCATATAAATCCTAATGGCTTATGCCCGTGTGGTAGCGGGAAGAGATACATTGATTGCCATGGCGCCCAACGTATTATCCGTAGAAGAAGATGACTTATTCGATAAATTTTACCAGTCGGTTGTTGATATACAGATAAAAATCAATATCCCCGCTTTTGGTTCGTAGTGCCAAAAGCGGATTGTTTGTATTGATATCTTCGTCAGTTGCTTTACAAGCCAAAGATTCTCTCATCCCATCTGTGAAAGCATCTGATTCTGAATTCGAATAAGTATAATCTCCGATGTAATCAATAATTCCTTTAGATGTGCGGTAAGCATCATCCAATTCTTCTAACGCTGATTGAGCTTGTACAATATGAGTAATCAATATTTGTTTCCCTATAGTACTCCCCGATTTTCGACAGGGGGTTAAACTTCAATAATTTTCAGAACAAAGGGAGAAGCGGCGGAGGCC
>CANQRV010000089.1 GCA_947626355.1 uncultured Muribaculaceae bacterium | reverse complement strand
GATTCTCATAGTCGTTCACCTTACTGATATGCAAATACCATGCCAACATATGTACATTAATTTTTAGTGACTACTTATATGATTAATATTTGATGCCTGTGGTTTTTTTATTAATCAGAGATTTACGGCTGATTAAACGCTCTAAACATCGCTCTAAACACGCTCTAAGCAGAGGGGGTAAAAAGTCTAAGCAATTTCTAAACATTTCCGTTCAAACTGCTCGGAAAGCGTGTCGGAATGAGCGGGAGGTCTAAGAGTAAATTAGGCCGTAACCCCTGCAAAGCAAGGTGTTACGACCTAATTGTCTGGTTTCAGTTACTAAGGATTAATCCTCGATGGCAGCCTGGGCCGCAGCCACACGGGCAATGGGCACGCGGAAGGGCGAGCAGCTCACGTAGTTCATGCCGAGCTTGGCGCAGAACTTCACGCTCGAAGGCTCACCGCCATGCTCACCGCAGATGCCGACCTTGAGGTCGGGATTGGTGGAGCGACCCTTTTCTACACCCATGCGTACGAGCTGGCCTACACCCTCCTGGTCGAGTACCTCAAACGGATCCACCTTCAGGATGCCGTGCTCCTTGTAGAACTTGAGGAACTTCGGAGCATCGTCACGCGAGTAGCCGAAGGTCATCTGGGTGAGGTCGTTGGTGCCGAACGAGAAGAAGTCGGCAACCTCGGCGATCTGGTTGGCCGTGAGAGCTGCACGGGGTACCTCGATCATTGTGCCGACCTTGTATCGAACGGACTCACCACGCTCTTCGAATACCTTGGCGGCGGTGCGGTTGATCACATCGGCCTGGTTCTGGAGCTCCTTGAGTGTGCCTACGAGCGGCACCATGATCTCGGGAAGCACCTTGATGCCGCGTGCCTGACAGTTGAGGGCCGCCTCGATGATGGCGCGGGTCTGCATTTCGGTGATCTCGGGATATGTGATTCCGAGACGGCAGCCGCGGTGGCCGAGCATCGGGTTGAACTCCTCGAGGGAATCTACTTTTGCCTTTACCTCCTCGAGAGTGAGGCCCATCTCCTCGGCGAGCTCTTTCTGGGTAGCTGTCTGATGAGGCACGAACTCATGCAACGGGGGATCGAGCAGACGGATTGTCACTCCGAAGCCGTCCATGGCCTCGAAGATTCCCTCGAAGTCACCACGCTGCATCGGAAGAAGCTTGTCGAGGGCCATGCGACGTCCCTCTACGTCGGAAGCAAGAATCATCTCGCGGACAGCCTTGATGCGGTCGCCCTCGAAGAACATGTGCTCTGTACGGCAGAGGCCGATACCCTGTGCGCCGAAGCTGCGTGCCTGACGGGCATCGCGCGGAGTGTCGGCGTTGGTGCGTACGAGAGTCTTGGTATATTTGGCAGCGAGGTTCATGATTGCACCGAAGTCGCCGTCGAGCTCGGGCTCGCGGGTCGGAACCTGACCGTCGTAAACCTCACCTGTGGATCCGTTAAGGGAAATCCAGTCGCCCTCGTGGTAGAGCTTGCCGCCCATCTCTACTGTCTTCTCCTTATAATCAACGCGGATTTCGCCGGCACCGGATACGCAGCACTTGCCCATACCGCGGGCCACAACGGCTGCGTGGCTGGTCATACCGCCGCGCATCGTAAGGATACCCTGGGCCACGGCCATACCGCGAAGGTCCTCAGGAGATGTCTCGATGCGAACGAGCACCACTTTCTTCTTCTTCTCGGCCCATTCCTCGGCGTCGTCGGCCTGGAATACGATCTGGCCTGTGGCGGCGCCGGGAGATGCGGGAAGGCCCTTGGCCACAACAGTGGCTTTCTTCAGGCCGCTCTTGTCGAATACGGGGTGGAGAAGCTCGTCGAGCTTCTGAGGCTCCATGCGGAGAAGGGCTGTCTTCTCGTCGATCATGCCCTCGCGGAGGAGGTCCATGGCGATTTTCACCATAGCGGCGCCTGTACGCTTGCCGTTACGTGTCTGGAGCATCCAGAGCTTGCCGTCCTGGATAGTGAACTCCATATCCTGCATGTCGCGGTAGTAGTCCTCGAGACGGTGAGCGATGCTGATGAGGTCGGCAGCGCAGTCGGGCATCGACTCCTCGAGAGCGGGATATTTTGTGCGGCGCTCTTCCTCGCCGATGCCCTGGAGGGCAGCCCAGCGACGTGAGCCCTCGATAGTGATCTGCTGCGGAGTGCGTACGCCGGCTACGACGTCCTCACCCTGGGCGTTGATCAGATACTCGCCGTTGAAGATATTCTCGCCGGTGGCGGCATCACGGCTGAAGGCAACGCCTGTAGCGGAGTTGTTGCCCATGTTACCGTAGACCATAGCCTGCACATTGACAGCGGTACCCCATTCCTCGGGAATCTGGTTCATGCGGCGGTAGATGATTGCGCGCTCGTTCATCCAGCTGTCAAACACTGCGCAGATGCCGCCCCAGAGCTGCTCCCATGCGGATTCGGGGAAGTCCTTGCCGGTGTATTCCTTGACGGCGACCTTGAAGCGCTTCACGAGCTCCTTGAGGTCGTCGACATCGAGCTCGTTGTCAAACTTCACACCTTTCTCTTCCTTCACCTTGTCCATAATGGCCTCGAAGGGATCGATGTCGGTCTTGCTCTTGGGCTTCATGCCGAGCACGACGTCGCCATACATCTGCACGAAGCGGCGATAGCTGTCCCAAGCGAAACGGGGGTTGCCGCTCTTCTCTGCCATAGTGTTCACAGTGGCGTCGTTCATACCGAGGTTGAGCACTGTGTCCATCATACCGGGCATAGAGGCGCGGGCGCCGGAACGCACGGAGACGAGAAGGGGATTGGATGAATCATCGAATTTCTTGCCGGTGAGAGCCTCCACGTGGGCGATGGCTTTCTCCACATCAGCCTTGATGTCTTCCACGACTTTGTCGCGGCCATACTGCGTATATTCCGTGCAGACTTCCGTAGTGATGGTGAAGCCCGGAGGAACAGGCATACCCAGCAGATTCATTTCAGCAAGGTTAGCACCCTTGCCGCCGAGAAGGTTTCTCATCCCGGCATTACCTTCGGCCTTACCGTCGCCGAACGTATAGATCTTTTGTGCCATTATAAGTTAAGGTTTGGTTATATTTTATTATAAATCCGTTAGTTACTTGATTTTTACTGAATGAAGTTGTCAGTATTCTTACCATAAGGCTTCAAATCCTGAATCTTTTATCAGGGTTATATAATCAGTTTTTCACCGCAAATTTAACATTTATCATTCTAATTAGCTAATTTTGCACCATAAAATACGACAAAAATGGCAAAAAAATCAAAATTCCTGCCTTTGCTGCCATCGGTTGAAATCACCGGTGTGGCTGCCGAAGGTAAGGCGATAACCCGCGTCAGACTGCGTGAAACCGATGAAAGCGAGATAGTTGTCTTCATTCCATATGGAGCTCCAGGCGATATAGCCGACATAAAGATAGATAAGAAGAAGCACAGCTATGCCGAGGGGCACATCGATAGGCTCGTGACTCCGTCGCCGATACGAGTGGAGCCCAGATGCCCGCATTTCACTCTCTGCGGAGGCTGCAAGTGGCAGCACCTTCCTTACAGCCGCCAGCTTGAATGCAAGCAGCAGGTGGTGGAGGACGCCCTGAAGCGGATAGGCAAGATCGGGCTGCCTGATGTCTCACCGATACTCGGCTCGGCGGAGATCTTCAACTACCGCAACAAGATGGAATATACATTTTCCGACAAGAAATGGCGCACATGGGAGGAAGTGAAATCTGGCAAGGAGTTTACCGACAGCAACAACGCGCTCGGATTCCATATACCGGGAGCCTTCGACAAGGTGCTTCACATCGACGAGTGCCATCTTCAGGGAGGCATCGGCAATGACATACGCAATTTCATCTATGACTATGCCCTCGACCATAACCTCTCCTTCTACAACCTTCGGGAAAACCACGGTCTCCTCCGCACACTGATGATCCGCACGGCATCGACCGGCCAGACAATGGTCTGCATGGTGTTTGGAGAAGATGACCGGGAAGCCATCCGCGAGCTGATGGAGGCGATAGGAGATAGGTTTCCAGAAATCACGTCGTTTCTCTATGTCATCAACAGGAAACTCAACGACACCATCGCCGACCAGGAGGTCGTGGCATTCAAGGGTCCGGACTATATAGAAGAGGAGATGGAGGGACTGCGTTTCCGTGTCAACGCGAAATCATTCTATCAGACCAACTCTCATCAGGCATACGAATTATATAAAGTGGCACGCCGCTTCGCCGGTCTGGAGACCGGCGGAAGCAGAGACGCGCTTGTCTATGACCTATACACGGGCACCGGCACGATAGCCAATTTCGTGGCCCGGAACTCCAGAAAGGTCATAGGTATAGAATATGTGGAGGAGGCCATCGAGGACGCGAAGCTCAACTCGAGGGTCAATGAGATAGACAACACACTCTTCTATGCCGGCGACATGAAAGACATCCTCACCGCCGATTTCATTGCGGAGCATGGAGTGCCCGACGTGATGATCATCGACCCGCCGAGAGCAGGCATGCATGAGAATGTGGTGAAAGTCATAATGGAAGCGCAGCCGAAGGTGATCGTATATGTGAGCTGCAATCCGGCCACACAGGCACGTGACCTTGCGCTGCTCGACAGCCAGTACAGGGTCACCGATGTCCAGCCGGTGGATATGTTCCCCCACACCCATCATGTGGAGAATGTATGTCGGCTTGAATTGAGATAGGTCAGACTATCAGCTTCACGTGGCCGTGGGCATTCAGGCGATAGCGTTCTGAAGTGCCTTTCGACAGATCAGTCACTGTAAACACGCAGTCTTCGGCAGGATAGGATGCACCTTCCTCCTCGTAGGCCCGTGATATGGCCTCTGCTACATTGTGAAATCCGTCGGATGTGTATTCTCCTACGGTTCTTCCGTCGCACTCTATGCCGACTTTCACTTTGTCGTCAGGTCTAAGTCTGTTGGTCTCCATAATTACAATAGTTTATTTGACATTCAGATTTAAAACCATTGCATAGCAAATTTTGTTCGACAGATGATATGGTAATAGAAAATACTATCCCGCAACTGAAAAGCATATTCCGCCATCATAAGGATGGCGACAGCGTCAGGATTCTGTTTGTATGCCTCGGCAACATCTGCCGGAGTCCGGCCGCCGAGGGGGTAATGAAGACAGTGGTGGCATCGGACCCCGCCAGGAATTCATGGGTAATCGACTCCGCCGGGACAGGCGGCTATCACGTGGGGGAGCTTCCCGACGACCGTATGAGAGTCCATGCGCGTCGCCGCGGGCTGGAGCTGACACACAGATGCCGCAAGGTGAGTGCTTTGGATTTCGATGAATTCGACCTTATCATTGGAATGGACGCCTCCAATCTGCGCAATCTGAAGAGACTGGCCCCCACGGTCGACGACGAGAAGAAGATCATGCCCATGTCGGCATTCTTCTCCATCGCCACACGCTACGATTATGTGCCCGACCCCTATTATGAAGGGGCCGAGGGATTTGAGCTTGTGCTTGATCTTCTCGACGACGCATGCCTCAATCTGCGCGACAGCATCGACGAAGCACTCGGTAAATAAGGTGATTACGACACAAGTTCGGCAAGCATCCTCTCGAAGCATGCATCGAGATCCACACATTTGCCGGGATGAGGCCGTGAGGTCTGCAGGGCGGCGCTTTTGGCTGCCGTGAGCCAGCGGAACCGTTCCTCCACAGGAAGCAGGGCAAGAGGTCCTGCTTCTTTTTTGCCCATAGCCACATCTACGAGAGCTCCCGCCGCTTTCGCGATCTCATCGATGGTATGTGGAACGTCAAAGGCTTTGATCCTTTCTTCCGGAATCCGGATTTCCACCCTTATCCAGCGGCGGCGCTTGCACATCATGGCGAGCCCGATATTGATAAATTCCTCCCGCTCTATGCTTGGCACGTAGCGTATCACGGCATATTCATACAATGCGGTTTCGGGCTTCGATTGCATGGCGAAGAAATATTTCAGAGTTTTCGAGACGGGTGTTTAGAAACTGCCGGTAGACGGCCCGCAGCTCGTCGGGTGTGCCGGGCGCGCCTTCCCAGCCGAGAAGCTCGTCGGGCACAAGATCCACGATTTCGGCTATCCTCCGGGTCGACAGAGTCGTGTGGGCTTTTCTGTCGGCTTCTTCGAGAAGCGAGGCTCTGTGGAGAAGGGCGTGGTCTTTCACGTAAGGGAAGGAAGAAAGAGCCGAAGCCTCGGGATTGGTCCAGGCATGATGGAAATAGAGAGAGGCGCCGTGGTCGATAAGCCAGGGCTCGCGATGCCACACGAGCATATTGGTGTTTTTCACTGTACGGTCGATGTTGGTGATGAAAGCGTCGAGCCATACTATTCCGGATGCCGTGGCGGCATCAATCTTATACGCGTATGGATCCAATGTTACGGCACCGTTGAGGAAATGAAGTCCGACATTAAGACCCATGCTCCATTTCAGCAGGTTCTGAATCTCCTCGTCGGCCTCGGTGCGCCCGAAGTCCTGATCTATGTCGAGCAATATAATTTCCGGCACCTTCAGGCCCAGCGCCCGGGCTATCTCACCGCCGATAAGCTCTGCGACAAGCGCCTTCTCACCATGGCCGGCCCCACGGAATTTCACCACATACCGGAAGCCATCGTCTGCCTCGGCGAGGGCGGGAAGCGACCCGCCCTCGCGAAGCGGACTGATATAGCGTGTCATCACCTGTCGGCGCAGCTCCATCATCAATAGAGTATGTCCCAGGCAGGAAGCATCGCGGGCTCCTGCTCGAGAAGTTTCAGCGTCTTTGCCGGCACATATTTTCTGTCGACCACCAGACGGAACATATAGTCGTCAAACCACTGGTCGGAGAAGATGAGGTGTCCGTCGTTGGCTCCGGGCCCCCAGCTGTTCTCCACCATCCACTTGACGGGCTTTCCATTGTCATCGAGATCCACGGCACACAGCGTCATAGCATGGCTCGAGGCGCTGGCCTGACTGCGTATGCGGTCGGCCTTGTCCATCGAGAAGTCTACCCCGAAGAGCGATGAATAGTCATAGTTGGCCGGATCCATCACTCCACGCTCGCGGTCGAGGAACTTGGCAACATCACACGAAAAATACATCATCGTGCTGTCTTTGATCGATGCGATGGCCATCTCCTTTATCTCGTCGGCAGGAAGATTGAGATAGCGCCAGTTGTCGCCGTCATAGAAGTGGCGGTCGTAGTCTATCTCATACACCTTGTGGTACGGACGTGACGGGTCGTTCATCAGCATCACGTAGCCGTTCTTGAGGTCTTTGCCCACATACTCGTCGTAAAACAGTTTCGGTGTGTACGTCTTCCGGCTGACCACATCACCCTTGGAATTGCGGCGTGTCCACTCGAATTCCGTCGGGGGCTCGCCGATAGTGAGCGCGAGCATACGGTAGATGTCGCCGAGCATACGGTCTTTCGCAGCGAGAAGCTCCTCCGAGGAAGCTCCGTCATTGTGCATCTTCCTGAGCTCCAGACCGTCCTGCCGCAGCTTGAGCGAGATGAGGCGGTTCATCTTCGAGGTGTTGTTGGTGCTGAAGGTCTCCTGCATGCACTCGGCAGGCACGATACCGTATTTCGACAGATTGTCGGCAATACCCGTAAACTGTCCTCCGTCGCTCAGGGGATGGCCGAAGAGCCACTCCACCATACGGTCATCCATCGGACGGTCGGCGTAGTCGATTATTCCCTGAAGGAAAAGGTTAGACTTTTCCAGCTGGTCGTAGAAGAAATTGTAGGCCTGCGAGAGCTCGAGCTCCGGAAGGTCGTGGTCGGCCATCATCTGAGAGCGGATCACGTTTAGCCCCGTGAAGAGCCAGCATCTGCCCGACGACTTCTGGTCGGTGATGCCCTTGCTCTTCACCCTGTGTGAGAAATGGGAGTCGAAGCCGTTCTTGTTGTCGGCGCTGAGAGCGAGCTTGTCGATGTCGTTGTTGGCAATGGCGTTGCGTAAAGCCTTTGTCGAGGCATCATCGGAATATCCGCTGCGAAGCTGCTGAAGCTTCGCAGCGGATATTCCTCCTTCGTTGTCGGCGAGCGCCACATCGCAACCGAGTATCGCCGCTATGCATAGAGCGGCTATGGAAATCCTTTTCATCTCAGAGCATATCAAGACATTCAGTCACGTTACGGCTGATTCTCGCATCGAGGTCTGTCTCGTCGGCGAGTATGAACTTGCTGCCTACGATGTGCTCGTAGAGCTCTATGTAGCGTTTGCTCACTTCCTCGCAATATGCCGGCGTCATCTCGGGCACCTTCTGGCCCGGCTTGCCCATGAAACCGTTGGCGATAAGCCACTGGCGCACGAATTCCTTAGAGAGCTGCTTCTGCTCCTCGCCTTTCTCGAAGCGCTCCTCGTAGCCGTCGGCATAGAAATAGCGCGAGGAGTCGGGAGTATGGATCTCATCGATCAGTATCACCTTGCCGTCCTTGAGGCCGAACTCATATTTGGTGTCGACGAGGATGAGGCCGCGTCTGGCAGCCATCTCGGTGCCTCTCGCGAAGAGGGCGAGAGCATAGCGCTCCACCTGCTCATACACCTCTGGGCTCACGATGCCGCGGGCTATGATCTCCTCGCGCGATATGTTCTCGTCGTGGCCGGCGTCGGCTTTGGTAGTGGGAGTCAGGATGGGGTGGGGAAGCTTCTGGTTCTCGCGGAGGCCCTCGGGCAGCTCTACGCCGCAGATGTTTCTCGCACCGGCCTTGTATTCGCGCCAGGCGCTTCCGGCCAGATATCCCCTCACAATCATCTCAATCTTCAGAGGCTCGCATTTCACGCCCACCGTCACCATAGGATCGGGCACCGCAAGCTTCCAGTTGGGCACTATATCTGCGGTGGCGTCGAGGAAATATGCAGCGATCTGATTGAGCACCTGCCCTTTGTAGGGTATCCCTTCAGGAAGAATCACGTCGAAGGCCGAGATTCGGTCGGTGGCCACCATCACGAGCAGGCGGTTGTCGATATCATATACATCGCGCACTTTGCCGTGATATACTGATTTCTGACCTTTGAAATTAAAATCTGTAGATGTTAAAGTTGCCATGAAGTTGTGTATTGTGTGTTTGGAGGGCAAAGTTACTACAAAAAAGTGAAATGCGGAAAGATATAGTGATAGAATTGAGTTACAAGGGTTTTGGTTGAAGTG
>CANQRV010000088.1 GCA_947626355.1 uncultured Muribaculaceae bacterium | reverse complement strand
TTGCTTTTCTATTGTAAACGTAATAGGATACGCGCGCACGCATAATATAAACATTAAATTTACTTAATCTCTATTGTCAAGCGCCTTCAGGGTCGTGTCCTGAAGGAGGTCGTGCGCCTCCTCGCGATTGGTGGTGAGCTGGTAGGCGAAGTTCAACAGATTGCCTTGCAACCCGAGAAGCCTTTGTTTGAATGTGTCGTTAGATTTCATGTTATTGCGTTCTTTTAACTGATATACCATATAACACCACCTATTCCCAAAATGTTTTTAATTTTTTAATTTTTTATTCTTAACTTTGCAAAGCAATTGAGAGAAAAAACTTTAGCATATAAATAAATGCGATTCGACCAGCTACTTAACAACGATGACCTCCTCGATGCCCTCTGGGACATGCATTTCGATGAGGCGACTCCTATCCAGGAGGCCGCCATACCTCCGGTGCTCGAGGGGAGAGACCTCCTTGCCGTGGCCCAGACCGGCACAGGCAAGACCGCCGCCTATCTCCTTCCTATCATTGAAAAACTTGTCGACGAGGGCTATCCGCAAGACGCCGTCAACTGCGTGGTGATGGCTCCCACACGCGAGCTCGCTCAGCAGATCGACAACCAGATGCAGGGTTTCGCCTACTTCATGCCGGTCAGCGGCATGGCGATCTACGGCGGCACCGACGGCTACACCTACGACCAGCAGCGCCGAGGCCTCAAGGCCGGCGCCGATGTCGTCGTGGCTACTCCGGGACGACTGCTCGCCCATCTCAGCATGGGGTATGTCGACCTCTCCAAGGTGTCGTTCTTCGTGCTCGACGAGGCCGACCGTATGCTCGACATGGGCTTCTTCGACGACATCATGCAGATCGTGGCCCGTCTTCCCAAGGAGCGACAGACCCTCCTCTTCTCCGCAACGATGCCCCCCAAGATCCAGCAGATGGCAGCCCAGATACTCCGCGATCCCGTGGAGGTGAAGCTCGCCGTCTCCAAGCCTGCCGACAGAATCCACCAGATGGCCTATGTCTGCTATGAGACACAGAAGCTCCCGATCCTCCGGCAGATCTTCGAGAAGAATCCTCCCCGAAGGGTGGTGATATTCTCCTCCTCCAAGCTCAAGGTGAAGGAGCTCGCCAGGGCTCTCCGCAAGATGGGCATCAATGTGGCCGAGATGCACTCCGACCTCGACCAGACGCAGCGCGACGAGGTGATGCTCCGCTTCAAGGCCGGAAAGGTGAAGGTGGTGGTGGCAACCGACATACTCGCCCGCGGCATCGATATCAACGACATCGACACGGTGATCAATTACGATGTGCCAAGGGAAGGGGAGGACTACGTACACCGCATCGGGCGCACAGCCCGCGCCGAGAAGGCCGGTGAGGCCATAACCTTCGTCAGCGAGAAAGACGTCAGGAAATTCAAGGAGATAGAGCGCTTCCTCGAGGCCGAGGTGGAGAAGATGCCTGTCGATCCCGTTTTCGGCGACACTCCCTCCTACGGGGGCGGCGCAGACTCCGGCGACCGGCGCAAGGGCGGCGGCCGTGGCAGAAAGAGAGGCTCCTCCCGAAGTAAGGGCGGAGCCGACAAGACCGACAGGAAGTCGGAAGACACCAGGCCGGAGAAGAAGAGGGCCAAGCACGCTGAGCCCGGGACACAGCCCGATGGCGCGAAGACCGAGACTCAGCCGGCCGCGGCAGCCGACGCTCCGAAAAACGATGCGCCGGCTTCCGGGAAACCCCGGCGCCGGCGCAGAAGAAGGCATGCTCCGAAAAAGGAAGGTGCCGCTCCTACTCCTTCGGCAGAAGAGCGAAATTGAGCACTTCCTCTATCTTATCTACGTAATGGAATCTGAGCCCCTCGAGATAGCGGGGCTCTATCTCTTCTATATCCTTGCGGTTGAGCGTGCTCAGCATCACGTCGGTGATGCCCGCGCGCTTGGCCGCCAGGATCTTCTCCTTGATGCCTCCTACGGGCAGCACTTTGCCGCGCAGGGTGATCTCGCCGGTCATGGCCAGGCGCCCGCGCACTTTCCGCCCGGTGAACGACGAGGCCAGCGAGGTGGCTATCGTGATGCCCGCCGACGGGCCGTCTTTCGGTATGGCCCCCTCAGGCACGTGTACGTGTACGTCGTTGACGCTGAAGGCCGACGAGTCGATGCCGAGTTGCGGGGCGTGTGCCTTCAGGTATTGAAGGGCAATGACCGCCGACTCCTTCATCACGTCGCCGAGGTTGCCGGTGAGCGTCAGCTTCTCTCCCTTGCCGGCTGAGATCGACGACTCGATGAAGAGGATCTCGCCTCCGGCCGATGTCCACGCCAGGCCGGTCACCACGCCGATGGTGTCGTTGTTCTCATACATGTCGGGCGTCACCTCCTCGTTGCCGAGGTATTCCCTCACCAGCTCAGGGGTGATCACTTCGGGGTAGGGCTTGCCGGAGGCCTTGAGTCGCGCCACCCGGCGAAGCGCCTTCGCTATGCGCTTCTCCAGCTGGCGCACTCCCGACTCCCTCGTGTAGCGCTCTATTATATAGCGCAAAGCCTCGGGGGTGAACGTGATCTCTCCTTCGGAGAAGCCATGGTCGGTCAACGCCCGTCCTACGAGATGGCGGCTCGCGATCTCGATCTTCTCCTCCGTGACGTAGCCGCTGATCTCTATCAGCTCCATGCGGTCGAGGAGCGGCTGCGAGATGCCAGAGATGTTGTTGGCCGTGGCTATGAACATTATCTTCGAGAGGTCGTAGTCGCAGTCGAGGTAGTTGTCGTGGAATCTGGAGTTCTGTTCCGGGTCGAGCACCTCCAGCAGGGCTGCCGCCGGGTCTCCCTTATAGTCGGCTCCCACTTTGTCGATTTCGTCGAGCACGAACACCGGGTCGCCCTCTCCGCATTTCTGCAGCGCGGCTATGATGCGCCCCGGCATCGAGCCTAGGTATGTGCGCCGATGGCCTCGGATCTCGGCCTCGTCGCGCAGGCCGCCGAGCGACACACGGGCGTATTTGCGCCCCGTGGCGTCGGCTATCGAGCGTCCCAGCGAGGTCTTGCCCACTCCCGGAGGGCCGTAGAGGCAGAGGATAGGCGCCTTCATGTCGTTGCGGAGCTTCACCACCGCCATGTGCTCCACGATGCGCTCCTTCACTTTCTCCAGCCCGTAGTGGTCGCGCTCCAGTGTCTTCTCCACATCGTCGATGGTGAAGTCGGAGTTGGAATACTTGCCCCAGGGAAGGCTGAGCATCGTGTCGAGATAGGTGTATTGCAGTCCGTATTCCGGATTGCCTATGTTGAAGCGGCCGAGCTTCTGGAGCTCCTTGCGGAAATGGGCCGCCGTCTCCTCGCTCCACTGCATCTCGGAGGCGCGCTTCTCAAGCTCGTCGGCGTCGGTCTCTTCGCTCATGCCGTCGCCGAGCTCGTCGCGGATGTTGCGGATCTGCATCTGGAGAAACTGCTCCTTCTGCTGGCGCGACAGCTCCTCGCGTGTGCGCATCGCGATGTTGGCCTTAAGCTCCAGTTTCTGAAGGCTGCTGTCGAGGTATTTCAGGAAGATGCGGGCCCGCTCCTTGAGGGTCGGCGCCTCGAGCATCTCTATCTTCTCCGGCACGTCGAGCGGCGAGTTGAGCGCCTCGAAGCTCATGTGGAGCTCCGGATTGCTTTCAAGCTGCTTCAGGGTGTTGAGAAGGTCGGTGCTCTCGTTGTCGGGAAGATACGACACTATGCCGTGATAGACGTCTGACACGGCCTCGAGCAGGGCGTCGTATTCCATGTCGACGCCTTCCGTCTTTTCCAGCGGCCACGGCTCCACCTTCGCTTTCAGATAGGGGGTCTTGCTCGTGATGCGCTGCACGCGGATGCGGTAGGCCGGGGCGAGAAAGACCACCACGGGCGCCTCGTCGTTGTTGTCGACAACCTTCATCACCTGGCTGATGACTCCCGTGCGGTAGATGTCCTTCCCTTCCGGCTCCTCGATCTCGGGATTCTTCTGGGCTACCACGGCTATCATCTCCCGGCGCTCCAGGGCTTCCTTCACCAGCCGGATGCTTCTCTCGCTCGTGATATGTACGGGGAGAGGCAGGTTGGGGAAAAGCACTTGGTCGGGTAGCGTGAGCACGGGACACGCCGTCCGGCTCATCACGAGGTTGTCCCAGGTGATTGTCAGTGGCACATCGGTGACCGGAGGGGCCGGTGATAGATAGTCCGGCATGTTGTCGGGCGCTTTATGATTGGTTTTGTTGCTCATCAGGCGGTGTTTTATTATGGTGCAGTCTGCCGGCTGCGTTATATCGGGAGTGCAAAATTAGTGAAAATCGCCCTAAATATAAAATAATGTGTGTAACTTTGCATCGCTATGGACAAGCGTCGTTTTTATTTCAAGCGGTTTTCGGTGGCCCACACCCGAAGCTCCATGAAGGTGGGCGTCGACGGGGTGCTCGTCGGTGCCTGGGCCGATGTGTCCGGTTGCCGTCGCGTTCTGGATGTGGGGTGTGGCTGTGGGGTGATAGCGCTGATGTGTGCCCAGAGGGCTCCGGAGGCAGTCGTGACGGCCATAGATGTCGATGCCGACTCCGTCATCGAGGCCGACGCCAATTTCCGTGAGTCGCCCTGGAGCGACCGCCTCTCCGCCATCCGGTGCTCGCTCTATGAATACCTGTCGCGCCTCTCCCCCGGGGAAGGTGATAGCCGGCGTTTCGACCTTGTGGTCAGCAATCCTCCCTTTTTCAACAGCGGGGTGGAGACTCCCGGTTCACCCCGTCTCTCGGCGCGTCATCAGGCGGGGCTGTCGCCGCTGGCGCTCGTTGAGAGTGCCAAACTGCTACTCGCTCCCGGAGGGCGCCTCGCATTGATTGCTCCATCCGAACAGCGCGGGGAGATTGTGGCTGAGGCAGGCGCCCGATCGCTGCGCCTCCGTCGCGCGGAATACGTGCGCGGCCATGCAGCCGCTCCCGTGAAACGTGTCTTGCTCGAATTCACTCCCGCCGCGCCAATGACTGACGACCCTCCGACTTCCGGACCAACGACTAAAGACTCACTGATTCTCGGACTGACAACCGACATCCCCGTCCTCGACCTCGAGACAGCCCCCGGTGTCCCGACTCCCGCCTACCGAGCTCTCTGCCACGACTTCTACCTCAAATTCTGATTTATAGGTAAAACAGAATGTATTTTGGCATTTCATGCCATAACCGGTCTGTAGGGACGCTTTTCAAAGCGTCCGCCTGTCAGGAACGGTCACGTCGGTCAGCTTGGCGCATGGTATTTTGCCGGTATGACAGACTGTCAACACGATTTTTGTATTCTTTTGGACGTTATTGCAACCCTATTCCCTCGAAATGCCTTAACTTTGCACCATCAGTTTAACCGAACTACCAACCATGAATTTCCATAGCATGAGAAAGTCCTTCATCTTATCAGCCATCCTCGGATGCGCCGTCATAGCCTCCGCGCAAGACAACGACCCTTCAGCCTCCGGCGTCATCGCCATCAGTCCCGACGAGACATATCCCGCCTCGGCCACTGTCCCGGTGGTGGAGCACCTCGAGAAATCCATCTACATACCCGCCGACCTCCGCAAGCTCGACCTCAACGACCCCGACAGCAAATGGAGCTTCCACAGGATGGTTTCCACTCCCGACATCGTGCTCTTCTGGGACAAGGGCTTCGGGCCCGACATATCCAAGGCTCCCGACCTCGACGGCAACAACATGAAGGTGGATCTCGCCAATCTCCTCGCGAAGCTCGGCCGGTTCTATGATTTCTTCTACTATGACCTCGGATTCGCTAAGCCCGGCTCCAAGGCCGACCGTTACAAGATGATGGTGATGCTCGACTACTCGCTCGAGGGCACGGCCTACGGCGGCGACTACGACGGCCAGATCGGCGCCCTCTGGATTGCCCCCAACCGCGTGCAGGACTCCAATCTCAACTGCATAGCCCATGAGCTCGGCCACTCCTTCCAGCTCCAGATCACCTGCGACGGCGAGGGGGAGGCCTGGGGCGGCTCCGGCTTCTACGAGATGGCCTCCCAGTGGATGCTCTGGCAGGTGAATCCGGAGTGGCAGAAAGACGAGCGCTTCCACCTCGAGGCTTTCGCCGACCTCACCCACAAGGCTTTCCTCCATATCGACAATATCTATCATTCCCCTTACGTGCTCGAGCTCTGGGGCGAGAAGCACGGTCGCCCTTTCATCGCAGAGCTCTTCCGGCAGGGGAAGGTGGGGGAGGACCCCGCCATGACCTACATGCGTCTCACCGGCCTGTCGCAGGAGCAGTTTAACGACGAGATGTGGCATAACTACGCCCGACTCGTCAACTGGGACATCGACCGCGTGCGCGACTATACCCGTGGCTACACCGACATCTGGCACACTGACCTCGTCGATGCCGACGGCGGCTGGAAGCGTGTGGCTCCCGGCAATGCTCCGGAAAACTATGGCTTCAACGTGATACCCGTCGATGTGCCTGCCCCGGGCAAGACCGTGACCGTCGACTTCCGTGGCGAGGCAGGCAGGAAGGGTTATTACACCCTCAACAGGAATAAGGCCGGTTGGCGCTACGGCCTGGTGGCCATCGACAGCAAAGGCGGCGCCATCTACGGTGACATGGAGAAGGCCCGCAACGGCAAGGTTAGCTTCATGACCCCTGCGGAGGGAGGCATCGAGACGTTGTGGCTCGTGGTTATGGGCGCTCCGACGGAGCATTGGCGCAACGTCGACGGCCACGACAATCCCGGCGACGCCCAGTGGCCCTACTCAATCCGGGTCGTTAGCCGTCAGTAAAGCATCCGCTTTTTGGGCACCTCACTCCTAAACCGGTCTGTAGGGACGCTTTTCAAAGCGTCCGCCCGGCGAAATCCGGCGAAAACCGACATAATGTAGGGCTGCACCCTGGTGCAGCCTACTCGTGCATCCCGGTGTGCCCATGAGCAATATATGGACTGATCAGTAATCATTCGATTGGTAGTTAGTGATTAATCGTTAGTCGGATAGTCATCAGTCGCAAATCAATCAGACTCAAAATATCTATTGTTGCTGTCGGGATGCTGTCTGGATTCAAGACGGCACCCCGGCGGCAACAGCTGTTTTTTAGAACAATTGAAGAAGCCACAGTTAGTGCCAGGCACTGTAGATTGTTAATCTTTCTTAAAAATAAGATAAAAGGTTTTCGTTATCCACAAACATTTACTATATTTACGGCGTTATTACAATAGCCAACCGATTATTGAGATTCCATACAATCACATTAATAGGCGGCAGAAAGATAAAATTAATATAAACCTCATAAGCAAACAGATAAGGCAACATTACCAAATGATTTACCGGATATTGCATTTCCGCAACCAAAACATCCGGTATAAGTGGTTCAACCGGAGAGGAAGGACTCGGCGTGCTCATCACGAGGATCAACACCAAAGGCAGTGAGTTCATCATAATCGTGAGCCACGACGTGGTGAATTATCAGGAACTCCGTATCATCTTCACAAAGGAGGCCTCGATAATGAGTGTGAATCCTGATGAATCCGGCAAGCTTATATATACGGATTTGAGAACCGATAGGACGTATGTCTATAAGCTGGCTCCAGGTGGATATCTTGTATTCAAGCATAACAACGCATAATGGAAATGAGAATGAACAGGAATCTAAGGAAAGCGGCAGCGGTTCTGGCCATTGCCGTATTTTCGGTTGTATTGACAGTTCCGGCTCTGGCAGCGTCTGACGAGCCGATAGAGATTGATGATGTATGGTATGTTTTTGATGACACCAACATGACCGCGACGGTGACATCAACATTCGAGGAGAATGAAGGTGGTTACCAGATAAATTATACCGGTGATGTAGTGATTCCTCCTTATGTGGAATATGATGGCAGAACTTATGAAGTCACAGAGATCGGTCCCGGTACATTTTATGCCTCCGTCGCGCACACATTACATATTCCTGAAACAGTAGTAAAGGTGTATGCCGACTCGTTTGACGGTATGGTGAGCCTGAGAAGTGTTACTGTCGATGAACTCAATCCGGCATTGATGTCGGTGGATGGTGTGCTGTATTCCAGAGACATGAAGATACTGTGGCTGTATCCGCGCAACAAAGCAAGGAAGGATGATTTCAGCGGCATGCTCTTCGAGGAGTATGTAATACCGGAAGGCGTGGAAGAGATATTGACATCCTTTTTTCATACCAACCTTAAGCGGTTGATACTCCCGAGCACCTTGAAGATGGCTGGCGCCTGGGCTTTCGCCTGCGAAACTTTGACCGAGATCAATCTTCCTGATTCCATGGAACATCTGGATTATAGATGTTTTTGCGGTCTTGAAATTGAATCGGAACTGAGAATTCCACAGACAGTCACATATATCGGCGATTA
This sequence comes from uncultured Muribaculaceae bacterium, assembly GCA_947626355.1. Taxonomy (GTDB): domain Bacteria; phylum Bacteroidota; class Bacteroidia; order Bacteroidales; family Muribaculaceae; genus Lepagella. Next base: position 1,075 of record CANQRV010000088.1, on the reverse strand, counting down.
CTGCTTCGAACGGAGCCGGTTCACATCGATTGTCCTTCCGGAGAACATTACCTGCATCGGAGAAGGATGGTTCGAGGACTGTTATAATCTAGCCACAGTCAACCTTCACGAGGGTATAACAAAAATATGCGCCAGGGCTTTCCGCTGTTCAGTGAAAGATCTCAAGCTGCCGGAAAGCCTGTCGGAGCTTGAGGAGAATGCATTCCAAGGTATCTGGACCTCTGCCATGGTGCTTCCTGATGGCCTTAAGGAGCTACCAGACAATCTTTTTGAATATTCCTCCATCCGAAGAGTCACCCTCGGCAACGGAATAGAGCGCATCGGTAGCATTTTCACCAACTGTGGGAATATCGCCGACATATACTGTCCGATGGAGACACCTCCAGATATTGATTCAAAGAATCCGCTCGGACTTATTGGAGAGTATGATATAATCGGCAAGGTGAACGTGCATGTCCGTAAGGGGTGCGCCCAGGCATATCTTGATTCGCCCTGGAAGCTCGTGGGACCGATTATCGAGGACCACACCGACGGAGTCGACGAAATCGGTGATGACATGGCCATCCACGATGACGAGCTCTGCGAGGCATATTCCCTCTCCGGCGCCACAGTCGCGAGCCGGCTGCGTTTCGGAGAAGTCAGCAACGCTCTGCCGAAGGGCCTCTACATCATCCGCACCGATTCCGGCAAATCGGCTAAGATTGTTGTGAAATAGAAAGATCAGTCGTTAATCGACCGGTCGCCGGTTGATTGGTCGCCGGTCGTTAGGAATTATCGTTAGTCGGTCGTTCGATAAGACTGGGAACATATGATGTTACTGCCGGGCTGCTGTTTGGATTCAAGACGGCAGCGCGGCGGTAACAGCTGCTTTAAGAGCCTGCAGTTGATGAATCCACTGGCTGGGACAGATTCCGGATGTTAAATGATGTTAATTCTTAGCATTGCAATATCCAAAGCCAACCATCCTGCTGCTTTTATCGTTATATTTGCAGCCAATTAGTCACTAAGTAAAAAATTATTTGACAAATTATGGCTAAAGTACTCCAAAACCAACCCTATCAATCGCCCACACCCG